>JALYZN010000044.1 GCA_030948845.1 Candidatus Dormiibacterota bacterium | reverse complement strand
AAGCGCACCGGCGCGCGCAAGTCGACCGCCAAGCGCTCGACCGCCAAGCGCGTAGGCGCACGTCGCGGTGCCAGCGTCTCGGCGCCAGCAGCGGCAGCGTCGACGCCCGCTACCCCAGTCATCAGCTGACGTCGTCGTCGGAGAGGAAGGCCCCGCCGCAAGGCGGGGCCTTTTCTTTGTGTCCGGGAGGTTCAGCGCGCCGCGGTCAGCCGGCCGGCGAAGAACCGACTGAGGACGTCCGCGGCGCGGCCCACCGCAGCGCTGTCGACGTCGCGATGGGTGACGCAGCGCACCCGATGGTCGCTGACCGCGTGGATGAGCACCCCGTCGCGTGCGGCGGCGTCGACCACCTCTTGGGCCAGCACGTCGGTGTCGAACATGACCATGTTGGTGGGCACCGCCACCTCGACCACGCTCACCCCGGGAGCGTCGCGCAGGGCGGTGGCGAGCATGGCGGCGTTGGCGTGATCCTCGGCGAGGCGGCTGACGTTGTGGCGCAGCGCGTGGAGTCCGGCGGCGGCGAGGATTCCCGCTTGGCGCATGCCGCCGCCGAGCCGCTTGCGCCACAGCCGCACCTCGGTGATGCACGCGGCGTCGCCGCTCACCACCGAGCCGACCGGCGCCCCGAGACCCTTGCTGAGGCAGACCGAGACGGTGTCGCAGGCGCTCACCAGGCGAGTGGGATCGACGCCGAGCGCGACGGCGGCGTTGAACAGCCGGGCGCCGTCGCAGTGGACACGCAGGCCGGCGCCGTGGGCCACGCCCGCGGCCGCGGCCATCGCGTCGGCGGACACCGCCATCCCGGCGCGCCCTCCGTGCGTGTTCTCGAGCCAGAGCAGGCGCGACACCGGGTGATGGATGTCCGGCACGCGCAGGGTGGCGGTCACCTGGGCGGCTGTGGGTGCTCCGCCTTCGGCGTCGACGCTGGTGAGCATCACCCCGGCGATCGCTCCGGCGCCACCGGCCTCGTTGAGCACCACGTGCGACTGCGAGTCGACGATCACCTCATCCCCGGGGCGGGTCTGCGAGCACAGCGACGACAGGTTGCCCATGGTCCCGCTGGGGACGAACACCGCTGCGTCCTTGCCCAGCCGCGCGGCCACCTCCTCCTCGAGACGGTGCACGGTGGGGTCCTCGCCCCACACGTCGTCCCCCACCTCGGCGCGCGCCATCACCGCGCGCATCTCCGCGTCGGGGGTTGTGAAGGTGTCACTGCGCAGATCGACGGGCGCGGATGACGGTGACATTGCTGGGACCCTCCATGGCGTGCCGATCGCCGGCCATGCACACGCGGTTGCGCCCGCCGTGCTTGGCATCGTAGAGGGCCGCGTCCGCGGTCGCCAGCAATTCGGTCGCCGTCGTCGTGTCCTCGGGGTACGCGGCGCCGCCGACGCTGACCGATACCGACACGTTGTTGCGGCCGCCGTCGATGGGCACGAGCATCGCCTCAGCCGCGCCGCGGATCTTCTCGGCGACGCGGCGGGCGTCGACGGCGGCGGTGTTGGACATGACCACGATGAACTCCTCGCCGCCGTAGCGGGCGGCGAGGTCGGCCCGGCGGATGCTGCCAACGAGCGTCTGCGCGAAGCTGCTGAGCACCGCGTCTCCGACGGGATGTCCGTACGTGTCGTTGACACGCTTGAAGTGGTCGAGGTCGATGACCAGGATCGCGAGCGGCGTGTTGAGCCGCTCGGCGAGGGCGACCTGCTGGCCAAGGTAGTCGATGAGGAAGCGGTGATTGTAGAGCCCGGTGAGGTCGTCAGTGCTTGCCTGGCGCTGCATCATGGCGATGAAACGGTAGCGCTCCAGGGACAGCGCCACCTGCTCCGCAGAGCTCGCCACCAGCGAGGTGTCACTGTTGGTGAACCCGCCCGACGTGCGCGCGATGCCGAGGACGCCGAGGACGTTGCGGCCCATGCGCAGCGGCGCTGTGCAGAACTCGAGCAGGCCGCTCTGTGCCTCCGCGCTTGCCGCGCAGGCGCCCACGAGCACCGCGTCGGAACCGAGGTGGCGGTAGGCGGCGCCGATGGGGCCCTCGGCGCCGAGAAGGGTGGCCACCTCGCCCTCGACGACGGTCCCCTTGGTGACCGCGAAGCCGTCGGCCATCTCGGAGCCCTGCACCAGGATGAACGCGGCGTCGGCCCCCGCGGAGGCGCGCAGCTGGGCACACACCTCGCTGAGCGCGGTCTCCAGCGGCTGCGGTGAGTTGAGCTCGCTGGCGATGGCGGCGCGGGCGCGGGCACCGGTGATGGTGGCGCGCAGCTGGCGGCGCATCTCCTCGAAGCTCGAGGCGAGACGGCCGATCTCGTCGTTGGCGATATGCGGCACGGGCACGTCGTACTCGTCGCGGGCCAGCGCGGCGACGGCGCGGTCGAGACGGTGCAGCGGGCGCTGCAGGTCGGTCTGCACCACCACGACGATGAAGAACATCGCGACCGCGATCAGGGCGAGGAGGATCACGATCGGCTGCCAGAAGGTACTGACCGCCGAGACCGGCGTGGTCACCAGGATGGAGTAACCCGCGCCGAGCGACTGTGCGTAGGCGCCGGCCTCGCGGCCGCCCACGGTGACCACCCGGGCGCGGGCGTCCGGCCCGAGAACAGCTTCGACACCGCTGGTGAGGGTGCTCCCCACGGTCACCTGCTGGTCCACCACGCTGCTGCCCGCCGCGACCACGCGGTCGGCGCGCACAACTGCGATCCCCGCGGGGTCGGCGGAGGTGGTGATGGTGCCGTCGAGCGCACGCAGGAACGCGGCGTCGACAGGGCGTGCGATGAAGACGTTCTCGCTCGTGCCGGTGACGCCCGCGGAGGCGATCAGCCAAGGCGTGCCGTCCGGCGCGGCGACGACGATTGGTGCGGAGCTCAACGAGGCGACCAGTGCGCGGACGACGCGGTCCCCGGCCCGGCGCGGTATGCCGGCGCTGACGGCGATGTCGGCGAGCGGACCGGTCGCGCCGACGATGTCGGACGGGGTGTTGACCTGCGAGTAACGGCGCAGGCTGCTCTGCAGCGTCACCTTGTCACCGGTGGTGAGCGGCGCCGCCAACTCCTGTGACATCCCCGAGGCGAACGACGCCAACGAACGCTGCTGCCCGCCGATGAGGTTGACGACTATGCCCGCCTTGTCGGTCGCCCGCTGGCCGGCCTGGTTGCGGTTCTCATTGTTGGCCAGCGTCAGCGGGATGATCGCGATCAGGATCCCGGCCACGGCGATGATCGCCGCGAACTTGACCGAGAAGTTGAGGCGCGTCCAGAGCCGCGGGAAGCGCAGCCGGCGCATTACAGCCTGCGCCGCGCGGTCAGCCCTGTGGCGATCAGCAGGGTGGCGACGGCTGCGGCGAGCAGCGCGAGCGGGACCACCGACAACGCGGCGCCGTTGGATGGCGCCGGGGCCGGCAGAACGGCGACCGGCGCGAGGATGCCGGGGCTCTGCACCTGGATGCCCTCCACCGCGCCGGGCGGAGAGGTCGCCGCGGGAGCCAGGCGCGGAGCCGGGGGGGCGATCGGCAGCAGCAGCGGTGACGGCGTCGCCGCAGCCGGCGGCCGTGTGGGGACGTGGCGTGCCGGGTCCGGCGACACCACCACGGGGAGGGGAGCCAGCGCCGGGGTTGGAGTCGGCGAGGGCGTTGGCTGCGCCCGTGGCGCCGGCGCCGCCCTCGGGCCCTCCCTGGCGGCGGCTGAGGTCGTGGCGCCGAACAGGAGCGCGCAGGCGACAACAAGCATCAGCGCCGCGCCGACCGCTCCGGTCCGAGGGCCAGGGGTTCGGCGTCGCGAGGGATGCTTCACCACGGGAAGCGGGAGGGCTGTGAAGATACGCATGGCCTTGCTCCGGCTCATCGTACGTCCGCCCCGCAGCGACCTTCTGTGACCGATCGGTGACGATAGAAGCGCGGTAACGCTCGGCGCTGCCTTACCCTGCTGTCATGCCTGCGGTGGTGATCAGTTTTGTCGACGGCGAAGTGCTCCATGCCGAGATCCCCGAGCTCACCTTCGAGATGCCGGTGATCGAGGCCGAGGTGCGTGGCGTCGAGCCCAACAACCAGCGCGCCATCCTGCCGCTGACCGGGATCACCCAGATCATCGTGGGCGCGCCCGAGCCACCCCCGGCCGAGGACGTGGTGGCGGGATGGGACCGGGCGGCCTTCCATTTCATCGACGGCCAGGTGCTCCGGGCGTCGATCGCGCCCGACGCGCTGCTCGGCCGCCACGGCGGGATCTGGAAGGTCTTTGTGCCGGGCGGGGTCGAGCTGACCACCCTGGGCATCCCGTACTGCGCGCTCAAGGGTGTGTTCCACGTGCGCCAGTGGGACAGCCGCCCCCTGGCCGAACGGGGTGACGGCGAGCGCATCGACACGGTCACGCGCGTGCTCGCCGAGCGCGAACGCCACCTCGAGGAGCTGTCCACACCGGAGCAACGGCGTCCATTGATGAGCCGGATGGGCCGGCACCGGACCCCCTGATCGGGCCGGCGCTGCCGGCGGGGCGGCCGATGGTACCGTTGGCGCCCGTGTCGCCCAGTTTCGCGGTGACGGAGCCGGCAGCCGACGCCGGCGCGATGGCGCCGCCGTCCCGCCTTCTCAACCGCCGCACCATCATCTCGCTCGTCGCCGCGGCATTCATCGTGGCCGTGGCGGTGTGGCGGGCGCCGATCAACTGGTCGGACGCGTGGTCGCGGATCCGCCATGCGAACCTCGGGGTCTACGTGGCGGCGCTGCTCGTCTACTACGCGTCGTTCCTGGTGCGGACCTGGCGCTGGAAGCTGCTGCTGCGCAACACCGGCGAGGACCGCCCCACTCTGCCGCTGCTGCCCATCCTGATGGTGTCGTTCTTCGTCAACTGCGTGGTCCCGGCCAAGATGGGCGACATCTACCGGGCCTACCTGGCGAGATTGCGCCAGCGCGTCCCGGCGGCGCGCGCGCTCGGCACCATCATCGCCGAGCGCCTCCTCGACCTGGTGGTGCTGATGGTGCTGCTGCTGGTCGCGGGTGCCATCGTCTTTCACGATCGTGCCCCGGCGGTGCTGATCCCGTACGTCGTCGCGGGCGTGGCGGTGTGCGCGGCCGGCATCGGGGCCATCCTGGTGATGCGCGCGGGTCGCGGCCAGCGCCTGCTCCGTCTGCTCCCCGAGGCGGTGTTCCACCGCTACGAGAGCTTCCGCATGGGCACCGTCGAATCCTTCAGGAACATGCCGGTGCTGGTGCCCTTGACCGCGATGGTGTGGATCATGGAGAGCGGCCGACTTGCGCTGGTGGTGTACGCGCTCGGCGACGGGTCGTCGCTGGGCGCGGCGCAGCTTCTGCTGATCGCCCTGGTGGCTGCGCTGCTCACCACCGTGCCGTTCCTGCCGGGCGGCCTCGGGCTCGTCGAGGCGGGGATGGTCGGCGTGCTGGTGAGCGTCGGCGGCCTGGGCCGCGAGGCGGCGCTGTCGATCGCGCTGCTCGACCGCAGCATCAGCTACGGCAGCGTGGTGATCATCGGTGCGGTAGTGTTCGCCGTTCTGCACGTGCGCGTGCCCCGCTCGGTCGACTCGGCCGTAACGGGCGCGGCGCCGTGAGGGCGCTGGTCACCGGTGGCGCCGGCTTCATCGGCTCCACCCTCGTCGACGCGCTGGTGGCGAGCGGTGCCCAGGTGTCCGTCATCGACGATCTCTCGCGCGGACAACGCGCGCAGGTTCCAGATGCGGCCGACTTCCACCAGCTCGACATCGTCGATGAGCGGCTGCCGGCATTGGTGGCCTCAATCGCGCCGGAGCTGGTGTTCCACGAGGCCGCGCAGATCGACGTGCGCCGTTCGGTGGCGGAGCCGGTGTTCGACACCCGGGTCAACGTGCTCGGCACGGTCAACGTGCTCGCGGCGTGCGCACGCGCCGGGGTGCGCCGGGTGGTCTTCGCGTCGAGTGGTGGCGCGCTGTACGGCGACACCGACGTGCTGCCCACGCCCGAGACTCACCTCAGCCGGCCAGCCTCTGCGTACGGCGCGGCCAAGCTCGCCGGCGAGACGTACGGCTCGGTGTTCCAGCAGGTCGGTGGGCTCGAGTTCGTCGCGCTGCGCTACGCCAACGTCTACGGCCCGCGTCAGGACCCGCACGGCGAGGCCGGGGTGGTGGCCATCTTCGCGGAGCGGCTGCTGCGTGGTGAGGACGCGGTCATCAACGGCGACGGCGAGCAGACGCGCGACTATGTCTACGTCGATGACGTCGTGGCCGCCAACCTGCGCGCCGCGGAGACATCGACGCCGGGCGCCTACAACATCGGCACCGGCCGCACCTGTGACGTCAACCAGCTGTACGCGCTGATGGCGCAGGCGGCCGGCGTCGACCGGGCGGCCCGGCATGGACCCGCCAAGCCGGGCGAGCAGCGCGTGTCCTGCCTCGACGCCAGCCTCGCCGCCGACCGGCTGGGGTGGAGTCCGCAGGTTGCCCTGGAGGAGGGGCTGTCACGCACCGTCGCCTGGTTCGCCGGGAAGCGGAGCGCGCAGTAGCGGCTCCGCCCTCTTGCAGCACTCCGCCGCGTGGCCGGCGAGCCCCCGCGCCGCCTCGACCAGCGCCGGGCTGGTGGCCGGCGCCTGCATCATCCGCCATGCCCAGGCGGCGTCCTCGGCGGCGGCCGCGAGCAGCGTTCGTGCCGTCGCGTCGCTGGTGTCGAGCGGTTCGGGGGGCGGGAGCCGGTCGAGGGTCTGCTGCACGGCGGCGCTCACCTTGCGGCCATCACGCGCCGCGTCGGAGTCCAGGGCGCCGTCACCCTGTTGATCGGTCCTGTCGAGGTGTTCGGCGAGCGCTGCCAGCGATGTGCGCAGCTGGTCGTGCAGCGCCCTCAGCAGGACGCTGGCGTCGCCGGCCGTCGGGGTGGCGCCGCCGAGCGAACGGTAGGCGGCGACCAGGAGCAGGACGACGACGACGATCGCGACGATGTAGACCGCGATGACGGCCTCACTTGTAGCGGAAGGTGATCCGTCCGCGTGTCAGGTCGTAGGGGCTCAGCTCGACGCGCACTTTGTCGCCGATGAGGATGCGGATGTAAAACTTGCGCATCTTGCCGGCGGTGTAGGCGAGCACCTCCTGGCCGGTGAGCAGCTTCACCTTGAACATCGCGTTGGGAAGCGGCTCGACGACGGTGGCGTCCATCTCGATCGTCTCCTCCTTGGCCTCGGCAGCCTCAGCAGCGGCCGCGGGGTCGCGACGGCGCGCGGGGCCGCGGCGGCGTGCGCCGCCGGGACGAGGTGGACGTCGTGCCAAGAGGATCTCCTGTGACGAGCGGGAGCGCCCGCAACTGCTTGTCGAGGGTAGCACGGCCCACTCGACAGCCGCGGGCCGTGGGAATCGAATTCGCCTATAGAATCAGGTGAACTAACAGGAGAGGGAATGTCCCAGCCACCAGAGAGCCGTCGCCGCTCTTTTCTAGAAGCGCTCAGCAAACGTGTCCTCGTCTTTGATGGCGCCATGGGCACGGGCCTGCACGCGCTCGAGCCCACCGTCGCCGACTTCGGAGGTGCGGCGCTGGAGGGCTGGATGGACGGGCTCGTGCTGTATGCGCCACACCTCGTCGAAGCTGTGCATCGCTCATTCCTCGAGGTGGGCTGCGACGTGGTGGAAACCGCCACCTTCCAGGCCACCCGGCTGCGCCTGGCCGAGTGGGGACAGGCGGACCGTACCCTCGAGCTGAACCGCAACGCCGCCGCGCTTGCACGCCGTCTCTGCGACGAGTACAGCACCACCGAGCAGCCGCGCTTCGTCGCGGGCAGCATGGGCCCCACCGGCTACCTGCCCAGCTCCAGCGATCCCGCGCTGTCGAAGATCACCTTCGCCGAGCTCGTCGAGGCCTTCGCCGAGCAGGCCCAGGGGTTGATCGAGGGCGGCAGCGACCTGCTCATCATCGAGACCGCGCAGGACATCCTCGAGGTGCGCGCCGCGATCTTCGGCGCTCGCCAGGCGATGACCCGCACCGAAGTGATGCTGCCGCTGCACGCATCGGTCAGCCTTCTCGACACGAGCGGCACCATGCTCCTGGGCACCCAGCCCGGCGCCGTGGTGGCGATCCTCGATTCGCTCGGCGTCGACGTGATCGGGCTCAACTGCTCGACAGGCCCGGAGCTGATGCGCGACGCCATCCGCGTGCTCTCGGAGCGCAGCTCCGTGCCGATCGCGTGCATCCCCAACGCCGGCATCCCCAGCAACGTCGGCGGTCGCGCCCACTTCCCATTGGGCGCCGTCGACATGGGCGTGCAGCTCGAGGACTTCGTGCGCCGTCTCGGCGTCGCCGCCGTCGGCGGTTGCTGCGGGACCACGGCGGAGCACATCGCGGAGCTGGTGCGCCGGGTCGGCACGCTGCCCGCACCGCAGCGGCAGGGGGACGACGTGCCCCGCTTGGCCAGCGCGATGAGCGACATCGAGCTCCGGCAGCAGCCAGCGCCGATGCTCATCGGCGAGCGGGTCAACGCCCAGGGTTCGCGCGCGGTGAAGCGGATGCTGCTCGCCGAGGAGTACGACGACATCGTGGCCGTCGGCCGCGGTCAGTCCGAGGGCGGCGCGCACGCTCTCGACGTCTGCGTCGCCGTCACAGAGCGCAACGACGAGGCCGAGCAGATGCGCGCCGTGGTGCGTGGCCTCGAGATGTCCGTCGACGCCCCGTTGATCATCGACAGCACCGATGCTACCGTGATCTGCGCCGCGCTGGAGGCCAACCCGGGTCGCGCGGTGGTCAACAGCGTCAACTTGGAGAACGGTCGCACCCGCTGCGAGGCGGTGCTGCCCCTGGTGCGCGACCACGGTGCCTGCGTGATCGCGCTGACCATCGACGAGCAGGGCATGGCCAACAGCGCTGACCGCAAGCTGGAGGTGGCGACGCGCATCCGCGACATCGCCTGCGACGAGTTCGGGCTGCAGCCGCATCAGATCCTCTTCGACGCACTCACTTTCACCCTGGCCACCGGTGAGGCGGAGTACATCGACTCAGCGCACAACACCATCGACGGCATCCGGCGCATCAAGGAGGCACTGCCCGGCGTCCTGACGGTGCTGGGCGTCTCCAACGTCTCGTTCGGGCTGTCGCCGGCCAGCCGCCCCGCACTCAACAGCGTCTTCCTGTACCACAGCGTGCAGGCAGGGCTGGACGCCGCCATCGTCAACCCAGCGCACATCACCCCCTATCCCGAGATCGGTGCTACCGAGCGGGCGCTGGCTGAGGACCTCATCTTCAACCGGCGCAGCGACGCGCTGGCCCGCTACATCGGCCACTTCGACGGCGCCGACGCCGCCGCGGTGACCGACAGCAGCGTCGACCCCTTCGAAGGGATGTCCTCCGCGGAACGCATCCACGCGCAAATCCTGCAGCGCCGCCGCGACGGGATCGAGGAGCAGATCGACCTCGCCGTCGCCGAGCGTGACCCGGTCGAAGTGCTCAACGAGGTGCTCCTGCCGGCGATGAAAGAGGTCGGCGATCGCTTCGGTGCCGGCGAGCTCATCCTCCCGTTCGTGCTGCAGAGCGCGGAGGTGATGAAGCGCGCCGTCGGCCAGCTCGAGAAATACCTCGACCGCGTCGAGGGGACGTCCAAGGGCACCGTGGTCCTGGCCACCGTCTATGGCGATGTGCACGACATCGGCAAGAACCTGGTCAACACCATCCTCAGCAACAACGGCTACACCGTGCACGACCTCGGCAAGCAGGTGCCGCTGGCCACGATCATCGACCGCGCTGTCGAGACCAAGGCGGACGTGATCGGGCTGAGCGCGCTGCTGGTGAGCACCAGCAAACAGATGCCGCTGTGCCTGCACGAGCTCGCCGCGCGCGCGCTCAGCTTCCCGGTGATCATCGGCGGCGCCGCCATCAACCGCGGCTTCGGCCGCCGCATCCTGACGCTCGACGACGGCCGCACGTACGACCCCGGCGTCTTCTACTGCAAGGACGCGTTCGAGGGCCTCGACACCGTCGAGCAGCTGGTCGACGAGCGGCGCCGCCCAGCGCTGGTCGAGCGCGCCAAGGAGGAGGCGGTGCAGCAGGTCGAGCGCGATCAGCAGCGAGACGCGCGCCGTCACGCCGCCGCCGCCGAGTCGAGCGGCGGGCCGGTGCTCACGCGCAGCGCGGCGCGCACCGACGTGCCCCTCCCGGTCCCCCCGTTCTGGGGCGCGCGCACGCTGACAGACATCGACCTCGACGCGGTGGTGCCGTGCATCGACCGCAACTCGCTGTTCAAGATGAGCTGGCAGTTCCGTGGCGTGCACGATCCGCAGAAGTGGGCGACGCTCCTCAAGGAGGAGCTCGAGCCCCGCCTGGCGCGCTCCATCGACGAGGCCCGCCGCGGGGACTGGCTGCGGCTGTCAGCGGTGTACGGGTACTGGCCCGCGCTCGCCGACGGCGACGAGGTCGTCATCTACCATCCGCAGCAGCACGACGTCGAGATCGCGCGCTTCGCGTTCCCCCGGCAGCGCGCCCAGAACCGGCTTTGCCTCGCTGACTACGTGCGGCCGGGCAGCGAAGCCCGCGACGGCGAGCGCGACGTGGTCGCACTCCAGCTGGTGACCACCGGTCCAGGCGCGTCCGAGCTCAGCGGCGAGCTGCAGCGCGCCGGTGAGTACGACGACATGCTCCGCATTCACGGCTTCGCCACCCAGATGGCCGAGGCCACCGCGGAATGGGTGCACGGGCGGATGCGCGAGGAGCTCGACCTGGACGCGGACCGCGGCCGGCGCTACTCCTGGGGTTATCCCTCGTGCCCCGACCTCGAGGACCACCAGACCTTCTTCAAAGTCGTCCCCGCCGAGCAGATCGGCGTCGAGCTCACCGAGGGCTTCCAGCTGGTCCCCGAGCAGTCCACCGCGGCCATCGTCCTGCACCACCCGGAGGCGCACTACTTCGCGGTGTATGGCGGTGGCGACGGCGAGGGACCGGGCTCGCCGGAACCGGCGCGCGCGGTGGTGGCGGCTCAGTCCCGGTAGCGGTCGATGAGATGGCTCTCCTCCGCCCACTGCTGGCGGTAGAAGCGGCACGTCGTCGGATCGCTGATGCACGGCGGCACCGGGTGCCGACCGGTGAAGTGATGGGTGCGGTGATCGACGTGACAGTCCGCCTTGTACCGGGTCAGCAGTCCGAAGCCGGCGCGTTCGCGGAGGATCTGCTCCAGGTACGGGCAGCGCTGCGACGGCATGCGCCGCTGCGGCCGCAAGGGCGGGTCCTCGTCACGCCACGACGGAGGCGGCTCGGCGCGCATTGCCTGCGGTGGCGGTCAGGCCGCGAGCATGGACTGGATGCGCGAGGCGAGCTCCTTGATCTTGAACGGCTTCGCCAGCGTCTGGACGTTCCCGTAGGCCTCTAGCTTCGGGGTGGTGGTGGCGTTGACGAGAGCGCTGACCACAAGGACCTTGGCGTCCTCGCCATGGTCGGCGCGGATCTTCTCGAGCACCTGCGTCCCGCTCAGCTCGCCGGGGAGCATGAGGTCGAGCAGGACGAGGTCCGGCTTGAAATCCGAGAACACGTTGAGCCCCTCGTCGCCGCTCTTGGCGACACGAACCTCGTAGCCCTCCATCGTGCAGAGGAGCGACTCGATGTCAGCCAACGCGTAGTAGTCCTCGATGATGAGAACGCGTTTCATCGGACTCGCCGATCAGTGGAAGGGGGTTGCAAGGCCGCCTGAGCATACCAAGCACCCAGAGAGTGTCGGCCACCGTGCGACAGAAGCGTGACCGGTCCGAGGCGGCCCTCAGGCGTCGCGGACGATGATCGTGGCGGTGCCCAAACCACCTCCACAGCACATCGTCTCGAGCCCCGTGTGAGCGTCGCGGCGCTCCATCTCGTGGAGGAGGGTGGTCATCAGCCGGGCGCCGGAGGCGCCGAGCGGGTGGCCGAGCGCGATCGCGCCGCCGTTGACGTTGACCCGGGCCATGTCGGGATGGTGCTCGCGCTCCCAGGCGAGGACCACGGGGGCGAACGCCTCGTTGACCTCGAACAGATCAATGTCATCGATGGACAGGCCGCTGCGGTCGAGCACCTTGCGTGTCGCCGGGATCGGGCCGGTCAGCATCGTCACCGGGTCGACGCCGACCACTGCCTGGGCGCGGATGGTGGCGCGTGCAACCAGGCCGAGTTCGCGGGCCTTGTCGGCCGACATCAGCAGGATGGCCGAGGCGCCGTCGGTGATCTGCGACGAGTTGCCGGCGTGGAGGATGCCGTCCGGACGGAACGACGGCTGCAACTGGGCCAGCGTCTCGACGGTGGTGCCCGGGCGGATGCCCTGGTCCTGCGACACCACCTGGCTCTCGCCGTTCTCTCCGACGACGACGGGCGCGATCTCGCGATCGAAGTGCCCCGCCGACTGCGCCGCGGCGGCGCGGCGGTGCGACTCGGTGGCCAATGCGTCCGCGTCGGCGCGGCTGATGCCCCACTGCTCGGCGATCATCTCGGCGGCGAGGCCCTGGCTGACCAGGTTGTAGTGCTCGAGCAGTTCGGGGGGGTACGGCGAGCCCGGGCCTTGCAGCACCGTGCTCCCCATCGGCACGCGGCTCATGCTCTCGACGCCGGCGGCGATGGTGACGTCGCAGACCCCCGACTGGATCAGGTTGGCGGCGAAATGCACGGCCTGCTGCGACGAGCCGCACTGGCGGTCGACTGTGGTGGCGGGAACCTCGATAGGGAAGCCGGCGAGCAGCACAGCCTGCCGGGCCACGTTGATGGACTGCTCGCCAACCTGGCTGACGCACCCCATGACCACGTCATCTACCACAGCGGGGTCGACGCCGGGACGTCCCACCACCTCGCGCAGCACGTGGGCGGCCAGCTTGAGCGGGTGGACGTCGCGAAGGTCCCCGTTCTTCTGGCTGCCCCGGCCGAGCGGTGTGCGGACCGCCTCGACGATCACCACGTCGCGCATGAACCGGCACTTTACTAGGGCGGCGTCGATCTGCGCGTCCCGCCGAAATCCACCCTCAGCGCAGCCGGTACACGACGATGGTCTCGTATTGCGTCGGCCTGCTCCCGAGCGCAAAAGATGCCGCCGGGGTGACCTCATCGAAGAGGCGCTGGGCTCCCGGGGGAACCGGGTCGCCGCTGCTCAGCACGGCAATGGCTCCGGGGCGCACCAGCGGCGCCGCCGGATCGACGAGCGCCATGTTCATCGCGCTGAGCAGCTGCGCCGCCGAGTCGTCCGTGAAGCTCAGCGGAGGCCCTGGCCGGACGGTGAACGCGGCCTGGATGTACGGCTGGTCGAGTGTGTTGGACAGCAGCAGCTGCGACCCGTTCGACAGCGCCGACGCCCTGCTGATGGCATCGATCTCGCCGGCGTCGAAGTCGAGCGCGGACCGTGCCGGCCAGGTCGCGTACATGTCGACGGTGACGAGCACGCCCTGCACGACCAGTGCCAGCGCGACGCCGCTCGCCGCCACGCGGCGCCACGTCGGGACAAGCTCGCCCACCAGGATCGCTCCCTCGATGGCGAGCACCAGAAGGAACGGCAGCATCAGCGAAGCCCGCAACGCGTGCGGCACGCTCTCCTGGGTGAGCGCGGCAGCCACCGGCGCCACCAGCGTGCCGAGCACGAGGAAGCGGATGTACGGCTGGCCACGCTTGCGCCACGCCGCCACGAGCCCAGCGGCGATCAGCGGCAGCGTGACCCACAGCAACATGCCGCCGAACTGGGTGGCATGACGGGCGCGATGGTCGCCCTCGATGGCGAGGAAGTCGGGTCCGAAGTAGGTGAGGTAGTTGCCGGCGAAGCGGCCGATCACCGTGGTCAGAGGTGCGTGGTCGGCGGTGATGCTGATGATGTTGAAGCGGGCGATCAGTGCCCCCGGGTGGCGTAGGTTCCACGCCCACAGCAGCGCGTACGCGCTGGCCACCGGCACCAGCGTGATCAACCAGCCACGGAGCAGGCGGCGCGCGGCCGCCCCCTCGGCGACCGCCAGCGCCACCACGAGCAGCGCCACGGCCACGCGCCCGGTGCTGTATGCGAACACCGAGACGGCGAGCAGACCACCGGCGGCGACGTGCCAGCGCAGCCGGCCACCGTCCAGCGCGATGGACAGGCACCATAGCGCCCCCGACACCGCCGCCAGCATCGAGATCACCTCGAATCCCACCCGGCTCTCAACGGTTAGCCACGGAGTGGCTCCGAGCAACGCCAGCGCCAGCACCGTCACCGGCAGCGAGCGGCTGCGACGCCAGGCGATCAGCGTGAGGAAGAGACACATGAGCAGCCCGAAGAGCGCTGCGGGAAGCCGCTCTGTGGCCACGGTAAGCGGCAGCACCCGGAGCAACGCGCTCAACGTGTAGATGTAGACGGGGTTCTTGTACTCACCAAAGGCGGTGAAGTACAGCGGCAGGTGAGCGCCGTGCTCATCGACGGCGTGGGTGCTGATCGCCCAAGCGTTGTAGCCGATCGACGTCTCGTCGACGTAGGCACCGAGCGGCGCGCTGTCGAGCCCGGAGAGGTCGCGGACGACGATGAGGACGGCGACGACCACCAGCGCGGCGGTCCAGAGAGCCCGGCGGCTCCTCGTCATGAGCTGAAGGTGAAACCGCCGAGGTGCAGCCACGGAGCCAGGCTGGCACCGAAGAAGCCGCGCGCGGCGAGCCGCTCGCTACCGATGGAGCGGACGTCGGCGAGGGCCTCGACGATGCTCTGCGTGAAGCGCAGGTCGCGCACCGGCCGCACCACATGACCGTCCTCGATGAGAAACGTCCCGTCACGGGTCATGCCGGTGATCGTCGTCTTGAGGGGATGCACCGGGCGCACATACCAGAAGCGCGTGATCAGCAGTCCGCGCTTGCACGCGCTGATCATGGACTCCATGTCGCCGTCGCCGCCGTCGATGCACAGGTAGTGCGGCAACGGCCCCTCGCTGTTGGGCTGCGGGAAGGAGTGCCCGGTGGTCGGCACGTGGGCGCGCGCAGCGGTGACCGAGTCGTGCACGACAGCCGCGCAGGTGCCGCGGTCGATGAGAGTGACCGGCCGCGTCGTCGCGCCCTCCCAGTCGAACGGCAGCGGGGCCAGCTCCGAGCGGCGCACGTCGTCGCTGATGGTCACCGTCTCGCTCATCAGGCGCTCGCCGAAGCGCATGAAACTGCGCTCCTCGAGCACAGCGAGGCCGCCGAGCCCGATGAGGCCGAGGTACACGAGCATCTCGGCCGTGGCGTACGGCGAGAGCACCACCTCGTAGACGCCGGGATCGAGCGCCGTCGCGCCCTGGTTGCGAGCGCACCGCTCGCTCACCTCGGCGGCGAGCGCCCCGGCATCGAGGGCTGTGGCGTCAGCGGCGAAGCGGGCACCGTAGGCGCTGCCGTCGTCGCCGCGGCAGACGGCGATCAGCTCGGCCTCGCTGCGCCGTGCCGCGCGGCGTAGGCCGGTGCTGCTGACCATGGCCACGGCGGTGATGGTGTTCTCGTACGCGCCGAAGGCCTTCTGGCCAAGCTTGTCCGCAGCCGTGCAGATGACGCTGACCCTGTCGGCGCGTTCCTCCGGCGTGACCGCCTCGGTGGCGGCGCTGTAGCCGTGCTCGGTGTCGACGCCGCCGTCGGACGCGATCGGATGGACCGGCTCGCCCGCCGGCGAGTGGGCGCGGATCATCTCCGCTGCCTCGACCAGGGCTGTGCTGGCGTCGTCGCCGATGACCTGCGTCTCCGCCACTCCCGAGCGCCCGTCGCGCACCAGCCGCAGGCGGAGCACGAGTGTGCGATCGGCGACGTTCTGATGGATGCCGCCGTTGGCGTACCGGCTGAGCGCGGTCGCCGTCGCGGTGACGGTCACCTCCGCTTCGCCTCCCGCGGGCGCGCGCGCCAGCACGCCGTCGGCGATGGAGAGCAGCTCGTCGCGGGTACGGAGCTCGTCGCTCACGCGGGACGAACCGCGACGTTGCGGAAGCGGCACGGCGCGGCGCCGTGACCGACGTGCATGACCTGGCCGGGCTCCCCCTTGCCGCAGTTGATCACGCCGTACATGCCCCACTCCGCGGGGCCGGCGACCGCGTCGCACGAGTTCCAGAACTGCGGTGTGCTGCCGCTGTACAGCGGGTTGCGCACCAGTCGCACGCGCTTCCCGTCGCGGATCTCCCAGCCGCTCTGGGTGCCGAACTGGAAGTTGAGGCGGCGGTCGTCGATGCTCCACGAACGGTTGGTCTCGAGGAACACACCCCGCTCGGTGGTGGCGATCATCTCCTCGAGGCTCGACGTTCCCGGCTCGAGATTGATGTTGGTCATGCGGATCAGCGGAAGACGGTTCCAGCTCTCGGCGCGCACGGTGCCGCCACTGGGCATGTCGAAGCGTGCCGCGGTCTCGCGCGAGCTGAGATAGCCTGTGAAGATCCCCTGGTCGATGAGCAGGGTTCGCTGGGCGGGAACACCCTCGTCGTCGTAGCCGAAGGTCCCCAGGCCGCCAGGGCTGGTGGCGTCGGCGCTGATGGTCACAGCCTCGCTGCCATAGCGGAAGGTGCCGAGCATCTCCGGCATCAGGAACGACGTGCCCGCGAACGCCGCCTCGAAGCCGAGCGCGCGGTCCAGCTCGGTGGGATGGCCGCACGACTCGTGCACCTGCAACGCGGCCTGGGTGGCGTCGAGGATCACCGTCATCGTCCCCTTCGGGCAGAGGTCGGCGGCGAGGAGTGCCACCGCCTCCTCGGCGACGCGGCGCGCGTTGCCCGCGAGGTCCATCGCCTCCACCGCTTCCCAGCCCGCGGTGAGCTGCTGGCGCCCGAAGCTGTTCGGAAAGCTGCGCGACTGCACCTCCGTCTGGCTGGTGGCGGTCGCGTCCAGCCCGCCTCCCGTCTCCACGATGGTCTGGGTGATGCGCGAGCCCTCACTGCTCGCGAAGAGCTGGTGGTGCCGCACCGCCCCGAGCGAGCCGATGCGGGTGGTGATCCCGGGGACGTCCATGGCCGCGTCGGCAGCGAGCAGGAGCTCGATCTTGCGGTCGAGCGACACGCTGAACGGGTCGATGCCGAGCGGGGTCGCGTAGGTCGCGGTCACCGCGTTCTGCGGTGCCAGGCGGACTCGCGCCACCGCCGTCCGCGCCGACGCGCGGGCGATCCGTGCAGCCAGCCGGGCGGCTCCCTCGAGGCCCTCGGCATCGGTGCGCTGGGTGCCGCAGAAGCCCCAGGCTCCGTCCAGGAGCACACGCACCCCGACGCCCGCGTCCTCGAACTGGGTGACGTTGTTGACGCGGCCGTTCCTGACGGTCACCGACTGGGTGGTGCGCTCCACCACCCGGCAGTCGGCGTACTCGGCGCCGGCTGCGTGAGCGGCGTCGAGGGCGCGCTCAGCGACGTCCAGCACGCGGGCAAGGATACCCGGTCGCCGTCAGCCCTCGGTCGAAGTGCCGTCCCGGCGCAGACGACGGGTCACGCCGGCGATGAGCCGGTTGCCGCGACGCTCTCCGCCCCGGTGAACCAGGCCGGCGACGTACTCGTTCTCACGCATCTGAGCCAGCTCGTACAGACGGTTGTTCTTCATCTTCATTCTCCTTTCGTCACCGACCAAACCTTGTCACTGGTAACAAGTGTACTCCGCCTCTCCGTCACCTGTCAACCGGCTACATCGGTGACGCTAAGAACGAAGCCGCACGCCTGGAGCAGCGGGGAGGGCGACCGTATACTGAGCGTTCGCCCCATGTTCCGCCTCCTCAAGCGCAGGTCGAGATCGCGCCGTCTCAGTCGACGGATCCTGATCGCCATGCTCGCTGTGGCGCTCCTGCCACTCGCGGCGCTGACGGCCTTGGTCGGAGCCGACCTGACTGCGATCAACCAGACGACCGTCGACGCGGCGCACCAGACGATCGTCGCCGACGCCGTCCAGCGCGAGACCAGCGCGGTGACCGACGGTGCCGCGACTGTCGGGGCACGGCTTGACGCGCTGGCCGGCGAGATCGGGCAGCTGGCCAGCACGATCGACACGCTGCTGCGCACCAGCCAGGCGGTCAACCAGTCGGCCGACGTCATCGCCGGGGGCGGGAGGGTGCTCCGAACCTCCGGCTCGACAGCGGCGACGATGGTCGGCGCCAAGAGCAAGCTGGTCACCGCCGCCGGCCAGGTCGCGGATCCGCTAGGCGCCAACCGGCCCCAGATCGGGTTGGCGCTGGAGACGTTCCTCACCCATCACCCCGAGCTGAGCGCGATCTGGTTGTACGACAGCGCCAACGCAGAGCTCACCGAGGTGCCGGTGACGGACGCGAACAGCCTCGCCAACCTGGTGGTGAGCCAGCGGATCGACCCGGTGCACCTGCTCGACCGGCAACTCCACTCCGCGGTGAGCAGCCTCGAGCTGGGTGGCGCCGGTGTCACCGGCCGGGGCCTGGGCCAGTCCGCCAAGGTGCCGTCCGGTCCAGCGTGGAGCGATGTCGGCACCGCCTCATTCGCCACGGGCTCTTCCGCGACCGTCTGGACGGGGATGGCCACGCACGCCGACTTCATCGGCGCCGAGCTCCCCATCTCGGCAATCGCCGCCCTGCTGCCGACGCAGATATCGACCCTGCCGGAGGCGTACCCGCTGCTCGTCAGTCGCAGCGGTCGCTGGCTGAGCGCAGGGGCGGGCGGCATCGCCGACCTGCGTCTGCACAGTGGCTACGAGGGCACACCCGCGCAGGTGCCCGGGGTGCCGCTGAAGACGCTCCTCATCCAGCAGCCACAGGTATTCAAGGCGACGGTGCACGGCGTCGCCAAGGACCTCTTCACCGCCCCCATCGACGGGCCGGGGTGGACGGTGGCGAGCGTGGTTCCCGACCGTGCCCTGGCGCCCTCGGCAGCGTCGCTCGGAGACGGCATCCGCAGCGGGGTGCGGCGCATCCTCATCCTGCAGGTGCTCCCGCTGGCGGTCGTGCTCGGCGCCATCGCCGTGATCCTGGCCAGCCTCATCTCGCGACGCCTGGTGGGCCCGGTGCGGGCGCTCACCGCCTCTGCGGAAGGGCTCGCCCGGGGCCGCACCGACGAGCCGGTGCCGCAGCAGGGGGATGATGAGGTTGGTCTGCTCAGCCAGGCGCTGGAGCGGATGCGGCGCGAGATCAACGCCTCACGTGACGCGCTGCTCGCCGCCGCCCACGAGCTCGAGGGTCGTGTCGCCGAACGCACCGAGGAGTTGAGCCACCGCAATGAGGAGCTCATCGCGCTGAACGCCCTGGCGGCGACCCTGACGCGCTCACTCGACCCGGAGGAGCTGCTGAGCGGGGCCGTCGACGCCGTCCGGGCGATCCTGCCGGTCACCTCCGCGGCGGGCTACACCGTCACCGAGGATGGGGCCACCCTCGCCAGCCATCACCCCGCCGAGCTCGACGACGCCGCCAAGGAGCTGGCCGCCGGCGTCGCCGCCGCATTGGGACGCGGCGGCTACACGATCCGATCCTCGGCCCAGGGGCGGGTGGTGGCTCTGCCGGTGGCGGCGGGCGGAGCGCCGCTGGGCGCGCTGGCGGCGCTCGTGCCGGGCACAGTGTCGGTACCGAAGCGCAGCCGCATCCTGCTCGGCGCCGTTGCCGACCAGGTCGGACTGGCACTGCGCACCGCCAAGTTCGCCGCCGAAGGGCGCGAGCTGGCCGTCCTCGAGGAGCGCACCCGGCTGGCACGCGAGATCCACGACACCCTCGCCCAGCAGCTCACCGGGATCGTGCTCCAGCTGGAGGCCGCCGAGGCCATGCAGGGCCGCAAGCAGACCGACCGCGCGCGCGAGCTCATCGTCTCGGCGCGCGAGCAGGCTCGCCTGGCCCTCCGGGAGGCGCGTCGCAGCGTGTGGAACCTTCGCCCCATGCCGCTCCAGGCCGCCGGGCTCACCGCCGCGGTCGCGGTCGAGGTGGAGCGTTTCGCCAACCGCACCGGGATGGCGATCCGCATCCGCAATGACGCCGTTCCCCGCCACCTCGCGCTCGACCCCCAAGCCGAGGTGGCCGTGTTCCGCATCCTCCAGGAGGCGCTCGCCAACGCCGGGAACCACAGCAATGCGCGCCTCGTCGAGGTGGACCTGCGTGCGGCCGACAGCGAGCTCGTGCTCACGGTGAGCGACGACGGGTCCGGTTTCGACATCGGCGGCGACGGCGTCGCCGCCTCCAGCGCGGGCGGTTTCGGCCTGGTCGGGATGCGCGAGCGTGCCCGCCTCATCGGCGCCGAGCTCGTGGTCGGCAGCGAGCCCGACCAGGGCACGCGCATCTCGCTGCGCGTCCCCCTCGACCACCAGGATCAGGCGGCGAGCGCGTAGACCGGCGGGAGGATAATGGGGACGTGATCCGCGTGCTCGTCGCCGATGATCACCCGGTGGTTCGCCAGGGCCTCTGCACCATGCTCGAGCTCGAGGACGACATCGTGGTGGTGGGACGCGCCGCCAATGGTGAGGAGGCCGTGCAGCTGGCCATGCGCGAGCACCCCGACATCACCCTGCTCGACGTCCAGATGCCGGTGCTCGACGGCATCGAGGCGCTCCGCCGCATCCGCTCGGGCGACCCCGAGGCGCGGGTGATCGTGCTCACCACGTACCGCAACGAGGACTACATCTTCCCCTCGCTGCGCGCCGGCGCCCGCGGCTACCTCCTCAAGGACTCTTCACGCGAGGAGCTGGCCGGCGCCATCCGCGCGGTGGCCGCCGGCGAGTCTCTGCTCGACCCCGACATGGTCGAGGCCGCTAAGGACAGCGGCGGCCTGACCACCCGGGAGCTCGAGGTGCTCAGCCTCATCGCCGACGGCCACAACAACGCGCAGATCGCCACCGCGCTGTTCGTGAGCGAGAACACCATCAAGACGCACGTGAGCAACATCTTCGCCAAGCTCGACTGCCGCGATCGCGCCGCCGCCGTCCTCCAGGGCTGGAAGCGCCACCTCATCTGACGGCGCCCAGCGGGGTCAGACCTCGGTGTTGACCTTGTCCGAGAAGTGGCACGCGGCAAGCCGGCCCGGAGCCTTCTCCTCCAGCGGCGGCTCCGCCTCCGAGCAGATCCCGGGCGCCTGGGCGATGGGGCAGCGCGTGTGAAAGCGGCAGCCTGACGGGGGGTTCAGCGGGGACGGGATCTCACCGCTGAGCTCGACGAGGCGGCGCATCGACTCGACCCGAGGATCGGGGACGGGGATCGCGGACAGAAGCGCCTTGGTGTAGGGATGCTTTTGGGTCTCGTACAGCTCCTCGCTCGGAGAGATCTCGACGACCTTGCCGAGGTACATCACCAGGACGCGGTCGCTGATGTGGCGCACCACGGAAAGATCGTGGGCGATGAAGAGGTAGGTGAGGTTGAACTCACGCTGAAGGTCCTCGAGGAGGTTGATGATCTGCGCCTGGATAGACACGTCCAGCGCGGACACGGGCTCGTCGCAGACGATCAGCTTGGGGTTGAGCGCCAGGGCGCGCGCGATGCCGATGCGCTGGCGCTGGCCGCCGCTGAACTCGTGCGGGTAGCGGTTGTTGAAGTACGGGTTCAGCCCGACGATCCGCAGCAGCTCCTGGACGCGGTCGTTCTTCTTCTTGCCGCGCATCAGCTTGAAGTTGACCAGGGGCTCGGCAATGATGTCGCCGATCGTCATGCGCGGGTCCAGCGACGCGTACGGGTCCTGGAAGATGATCTGGAGCTGGCGGCGCTGCTGGCGTAGCTGCTCACCGCGAAGCTTGGTGAGGTCGACGCCGTCGAAGATGATCTCGCCGGAGGTCACGGGGATCAACTGCATCAGCAGCCGGCCCAGTGTGGTCTTCCCGCACCCGGATTCGCCCACCAGCCCGAGGGTCTCGCCGGGCCGGATCTCGAAGCTGACCCCGTCGACCGCCTTGACCGCGGCGGTCGGTCCGACGTTGAAGTGCTTGACGACGTCGACAACGCGCAGCAATGGCTCGGTGGCCGGCGCGTCTCCGGGCAGCGTCGCTGTCGGTGCGGCGCTACTCATCGGGGAGCGACTCCGCCAGCGTCGCCTCGACGGTGCGCTCGTCCTCGACGACGGCAGCGAGGCCGGCGGGGGGCCGTACACCGCTGGCCGCACCCGGCCGCGTGTCCTCAATGTCGCGTGCGCCCATCTCCTCGTTGGCGCGCTTCATGGTGACCCAGCAGGCGGCGTGCTGACCGACGGCGACGGGCTGGAGTTCGGGCTCATCTACAAAGCACTTCTCGATGCGGAATGGGCAGCGGGGGTTGAACTTGCATCCCGGGGGCAGCGCGATCAGGTCGGGAGGCAGCCCCTCGATGGAACGCAGCCGGTCTCTGCGGTTGGAGTCGACGCGCGGGAGCGAACGCAGCAGGGACCACGTGTAGGGGTGCTGCGGAGACTCGAAGATCTGCTCGACCGGTCCCTCCTCGACGATCTCGCCCGCGTACATCACGATGACCCGCTTGCAGAGCCCGGCCACCACCCCGAGGTTGTGGGTGATGAGGATGATCGACGTTCCCGTGTCCTCGTTGAGGTCGCGCAGCAGTTCGAGGATCTGCGCCTGCACGGTGACGTCCAGAGCCGTGGTGGGCTCGTCGGCGATGAGCACCTCGGGCCGGTTCGACAGCCCCATCGCGATCATCGCCCGCTGACGCATGCCGCCACTGAACTGGTGCGGGTAGTCCCGGCTGCGCCGCGGCGCGTCGGGGACGCGCACCTGGCGGAGCAGGTCGATCCCGCGTTCGTGCACCTCCGCCCTGGGGATACGGTCGTGCACCAGCATGGCCTCGTCGATCTGGTAGCCGATGCGCAGCACGGGATTCATCGAGCTGAGCGGGTCCTGGAAGATCATGGCGATCTCCCGTCCGCGAACCTGGCGCAGCTCCTCCTGGTTGAGCTTGGTGAGGTCGCGGTCCTTGAAGAGGACCTCCCCGCCAACGATGCGGCCCGGGCGCTGCACGAGGCCGAGCACCGACATGGCGGTGACGCTCTTGCCGCACCCTGACTCGCCCACGATGCCGAGGGTCTCCCCGGCATTGAGCGTGAAGCTGACCTCGCGGACAGCCTTGACTTCGCCGTCGTCGGTGAAGAAGGACGTGCTCAGATTCTTCACCTCGAGCACCGGCCTGCTCAATCGATCCCTCTCAACTCGCGATCCTGGTCGCTGTCAGCGCTTCTGGCGGGGGTCGAAGGCGTCACGCAGCCCGTCCCCGAAGAAGTTGAAGGCGAGGAGGGTAACCGACAGGGCGATCGATGGGGCAAGGATGATGTGGGGCACGAAGCGGATCGCCTGCAGGCCCTCGTTGGCCATGCCGCCCCAGTCCGCCTGCGGCGGGGGCACGCCAAGCCCTAGGAAGCTGAGGAACGCCTCGGTGAGGATGGCGATCGGGATGACGAAGGTGGCCTGGACGATGATCGGCCCCATGGCGTTGGGGAAGATGTGGCCGAACAGGATCTTCCCCGAGCGGGCTCCGCTGGCCCTGGCGGCTTCGACGAACTCCCGCTCGCGGATGCTCAGGGTCTGGCCGCGCACCAGCCGGGCCATGTCCATCCAGACGGTGGCGGAGATGGCGATCATGATGTTGATGAGGCCCGGGCCGAGGCGCACGTAGAGGACCAGCGCGACGAGCAGGGTGGGGATCCCGTAGAAGATGTTGATGATGCCGCTGACCAGGGTGTCCACCCAGCCGCGGAAGTACCCCGCAACCAGCCCGACGGTGACACCGACGACGGAGACTATGAGCGCGGTGCCGAGGCCGACGAACAGCGACACTTGGGTGCCGGCCATCAGCCTGCTCAGGGAGTCGCGGCCGAGCTCGTCGCAGCCGAGGATGTGCGCCGAACCCGGCGTCGTGTACGTCTCGCAGGAGCCGATGAAGTTGGGCCGGTACGGAGTCCAGATGAAGGAGACGATGGCGACGAGGACGAGTAGCGCGAGATAGATCACCGCGGCAAGGGCGAGCTTGTTGCGGCGCAGGCGCCGCCAGCCGTCACGCCAGAGGCTGACCTGCTCGCGCGCCAGCGTGCCCCCGGCGTAGTCCTGCGTGATCGGCGTGACAGCGCTGGCCATCAGTAGCGGATCCGTGGGTCGATGACTGTGTACACCATGTCCACCACCAGGTTGGCGATGCCGATGAGGGCAGCGAAGATTGTGAAGACACCCACCGTGACGTTGTAATCGTGGGTGGTGATGCTGGTGACGAATTCCTTGCCCAACCCGGGAATGCCGAAGATGTTCTCGATGACCACGCTGCCCGCGATGATGCCGACGATCAGCGGCCCGAGGATGCTGGTGACCGGCACCAGGGCGTTGCGCAGGGCGTGGCGCACCGTGACGGTTCGCGGTTTCACGCCCTTGGCCCGGGCGGTGCGGATGTAGTCCTGCTGCACCACGTCGAGCATCGAGGCGCGGGTGATGCGGGTCACCTGCCCCGACGTGTACAGACCGAGCGCAATGGCCGGCACGGACAGCTCCGCCAGCGTCCCGTACGTGCCGGTCCACACGATCGGGTAATACACGGCGCCTCCGGTGACGTCGTGCAGCCAGAGCCCGAAGATGAGGATGCCCATGGTGGCGATCACGAAGCTGGGCACGCTGTAGCCGATCACCGCCAGGGTGGTGAGCAGGTGGTCCACCCAGGTGTTCTGGCGCACCGCCGCCAGCACGCCGAAGAGCATCCCGATACCGATGGTGATCAACAGCGCGGCACCGCCGAGCTCCATGCTCACGGTCAGCTCCCGAAGCACAACCGGCGTGATCTTCTGGCCGACCGTGACCAGAGACACCCCGAGATCTCCGTGGCTGACCGCGTTGCGCAGGAAGTCCCAGTACTGCACCAACACGGGGCGGTCCAGCCCGAACTCGTGCAGCTGGGCCTCCAGGGTCTGGCCGGTGACGTGTTCGGCGATAAAGGCGTTGCCGGGCAGGCTGTGCACGGTGATGAACACGCCGAAGGAGACGATCAGCACGGTGAATGCGATCAGCAGGATGCGTTGCCCGATGTAGATCAGGCTCCCCCTTGTCAGCATCCGTCTTGCCTCCCCGCGGACACCGTCCGCACCTTCGCCCTGGGCCAAGAGTAGAGAGAAGAAGGCGCCCCGCACAATGCGGGGCGCCTTGCCATTGCCGTCGGTCGTGTGCCTCTAGTGCTGCAGGATCTGGATGTTCTGCCAGTAGTTGTCAAAGGCCAGATTGGAGCCGGCGCCCTTGACGTAGTTGTGGATCAGGAACGTGCCCACCGAGTAGTAGAGCGGGATGTAGATGGCGTCCTTGACCAGGATGTCGGAGAGCTGCTTGTAGAGCGGTAGCGCCTGGGCGATCGGCAGGCCGCGGGCCTGCGTGGCGATCTGGTCGTACTGGGGATCGTCGAAGCCGCTCGTGTTGTTCTGCTCGTCCGTCGCGAACTTGCCCCAGAGGTTGTCGTACCAGTCCTGCGGGTGGTTGTAGTCGAACTGCCAGCCGTCGCGGGACATGACGTAGGTCCCGGTGAGGCGCTTGCCGATGAAGTCGTTGCCGTCGGAGTCCGGGTCGAGGTTGACATGGATTCCGAGGTTCTGCTGCCACTGGCCCTGCAGGTACGACGCCACCTGGTCGTTCGGGAAGCCGGTGTTGTAGGAGTACTTGAGGTTGCCGGTCAGCGAACCGGTGGGGTCCCCCTGCTGCAGGAGCTGCTTGGCCTTGGCCGGGTCGAACTTCGCCAGGGGGTCGTTGCCCTGGCCGAGGTTGCCGGCGAGGCCCGGCGTGATCAGGCCGGCGGTGGCTGCATGGCACGCCAGGTTGTGGCATACGGTGCTGGCCAGCCCGTTCTTGTCGACAGCGAGGTCGAAGGCGAGACGCAGGTTGATGGCGTTCTGGCTGTTGCCGAGGAAGGGTCCGCCGGCTCCGCCGAGCGCCGTCGTCCAGCCCTGGTTGAAGCTGACCCACGAGGTGCGCCCCTTGGCGATGCTCTGGAGCTGGGGGCCCTCAGTGCTGTTGGCCTTGATGCGCAGGATGTCGGAGATCTGCACGATCGAGCTGTAGCCACCGTAGCCGATGATGTCGTAGCTGTTCTGCTCCCACGCCGCCACCGTGGTCGGTGCGGTCGATGGGTCCTTGATGTCGATGTCGACCTCGGTGATGGTCGGCTTGGGGGAACCCCACCAGTTGGCAACCGCCTTGAACACCTCGGACTGCTTGGAGGTGAACGCGCTCAGCGTGTACGGCCCGGTGCCAATCAGCTCGCCGGGCTTCTGCCACCACAGGGTGGGGTCGTTCTTGATGACGTTCTCGTCGACGATGGCGCCGACCGTCCCCTCGAGCGCCCACGCCTGCAGGCACCAGCCGCACGCGGTGGAGAGCTTGATCTGCACGGTGTAGCCGGTGGGGCCGTCCGGAGCTGTGAGCCCGGTCATCTGGAACGCCGGGTTGCTTGCGGCCAACCCCGCCTCGACGATCTGGGGACGGGTCTGGCTGGGGTTGGCCTTGACGGCTGCCTTCACAGCCGCTTGGGCGGCGTCGAAGCCGTCGATGGCGCTGAAGTTGGACGCGTAGCCGCCCACAAGGTCGGTGCCACGGTTCCACGAGTAGAGGACGTCCTTGGCAGTGACCTTGTCACCGTTGGAAAAGGTGACGTTCTGCTTGAGGTGCACCATGTAGGTGAGCCCGTCCGAGCTCGGCGTGGGCACGTCGCTGGCGATGTCGGGGACGACGTTGAGGCTGCTGTCGAACTTCCAGAGGTTGTTGAAGACGTTCTGGATGAGCTCGCTGTCGGCCTCGTGGGTGACCTTGCCGGGGTCGAACGTCTTGGGGTCGGCGTAGACAGGGAAATGCAGGACCTGCGACGACGCCAGCGCGGCCTGTGAGCTCGACGGCGTGTTGGATGATCCGCACGCGCTGCTGAGCAGCACCGCTGCAGCACCCACTGCGATGCCGCCGATCTTCAGTCTCGATTGACGCAACTCACGTCCTCCCTGGTACCCGAGGAACCTCGTCACGGCAGGTGCAGGCAAGAGCAGGTTCGTCTCTTCCCCGGCCGCTGAAGCCTCAAGTGGGCGGAAGGATAGCCCCTTCCTGAAGGGTTCGGATATCCCCCGGCGGGGTGATTTCGTGCGATGCGGGTCAGGCGGGCCGGTCGGGGGGGTCGGCCCAGGGATTGGCGACACGCCGCCGTCTGGCCCGGAGCTCGGTTGGGTCGAACCCCTGCCCGAACCCGCCTGTCGGCTGGGCGACCCGCCCCCGGCGGCGCCTGCGATTGCGGGCGGCGGCGGCTAAGACGACCCCCAACGCGAGGAGGAACGGGACCCCCACGAACGAGGCATCGAACCATCGCGTCGCCGCGTTGTCCGCCAGGGCGAGGTTGGGCTTGCTCGGGTCGTAGTACACCGTCACTGGGTGCGCGGGTGTGCTCGACGCCTCGGCATTCTCGATCAGGGTGTAGTTGACCCCGCCGACCGAGTACTGCACCACGCCGCCGCGGTCCTGGGCGGTCACCGCGTGCCCGGTCCAGAGCACTGACGTCGGCGATTGCAGCTCGCTGAGCACGGCGAGGAGGCCGACCGTCGCGAGCGCGAGCGCGATACCTCCGAGACAGCCGAGCCCTTCGATACGTCCGGATATGCGC
Organism: Candidatus Dormiibacterota bacterium; assembly: GCA_030948845.1. Taxonomy (GTDB): domain Bacteria; phylum Chloroflexota; class Dormibacteria; order Aeolococcales; family Aeolococcaceae; genus Aeolococcus. Next base: position 11,615 of record JALYZN010000044.1, on the reverse strand, counting down.
CTCATCTCCCCTCCGTCAGGGCGTGTTCGGACGGCCCGGGCAGGCTAGGCGAGCCGAACGCGCGCGTCCAGGAGCGCGTAGATGGCGTCGACCGCGATGTTGGCGACGATGACGAACCCCGAGGCCAGGATCACCACGCCCTGGATCACCGGCAGGTCCTGCTGGGAGATGCTCTGCACCACCGCGCGCCCCAGCCCGGGGAGGCCGAACACGGCCTCGGTGACGATCGCGCCGCCCAGGACCGTGGCGATGTCGATGCCGAACTGCGTGATGATCGGTGTCAATGCGCTGCGCAGCGCGTGGCGGTACACGACCCGGCGCTCACTCAACCCCTTGGCGCGAGCGGTGCGGATGTAATCCTCACCGAGCGTCTCCAGGAGCGAGCTGCGGGTCAGCCGCGAGTATGTCGCCGCGGTGATCAGGGCGAGCGTGATCCACGGCAATATCAGGTCGCGGGCCCACTGCAGTGGATTCGCCGTGAACCCGGTGTACGTGCCTGCGGGGGGAAAGATCGCGATCCCGTGCAGCGTGAGGATGTAGAAGAGGACGTAGAGCAGCAGCAGGCCGATGATGAATGTCGGCATCGACAGGCCGGTGAGCACGAACACCGTGGCCGCGCGGTCCCAGAAGCTGCGCGGACGGCGGGCGGCGAGGACGCCGATCCCCACGCCCGTGGCCATCCAGATGATTGCCGCCCCGATGGCCAGGGAGATGTCGACCGGCAGGGCGCGCAGGATGACCGTGGTCACGGGCAGGCGGTTGACGAACGAGACGCCGAAATCGAGGCGGACGATGCGGCTGAGGAAGTGCCAGTACTGCGTGAGGATCGGTTGGTCGAGACCCAGCTCGTGGCGCACGTTGGCGATCAGCTGCGGTGTCGCCGCCCGGCCCGCGAAGGTCTGCGCGGGGTCGTGCGGGGCGACGAAGTAGAGGATGAAGACGGCCGTCACGATGATCCATAGGGTGATCAGCCCGAACACGGCGCGGCGGATGAGGTAGCGGGTCATGCCGGCTTCTTGCGCAGCTCCCGTCTCGCCTTCTTCTTCTTTGTCCTGTCCGCGAACATGCGCTCACCGCGCGGGTCGAGCGCGTCGCGCACCGAGTCCCCGAACAGGTTGAACCCCAGGGTGGTGAGCAGCAAGAAGAGCATCGGGAAGAACCAGAACCACCAGGCGCCGTAGCCCGTGCCCTGGGCGTCGGCGAGCATGTTCCCCCACGACGGCGTGGGCGGCACGATCCCCACGCCGAGGTACGAGAGCGTCGATTCGAACACGATAGCCGCGGGGATGAGAAGGGTGGCCAGCACGATCACTGGGGCGACCAGGTTGGGCAGGATGTCGACGAACATGATCCGGAAGTCGCCCGCTCCCAGGGAGTGAGCAGCCTCAACGTACTCCTTTTCTCGTTGGGAGAGTGCCTGGCCACGCACGATTCTGCCGATCGCCGCCCAGGAGAAGAACGCTATGACGATGATGGTGAGCGGCAGGCTGGGCCCGATCACCGACACCAGCGCGATCGCGAAGAGCACGTACGGAAAGGACAGCACCACGTCCATGAGCCGCCCCAGCACCCCGTCGATCCAGCCGCCGTAGTACCCGGCGAACAGCCCGACGACCACCCCGAGGATGGTGGCCAGGGCGGTGGCGAGCACGCCGACCACCAGTGAGATGCGCGCACCGTAGGCAAGCCGGACCAGGATGTCGCGACCGAGGTTGTCGGTGCCGAGGACGTAGCCGCTGGCGCCGGGACCGAGCGGTTGCCCGCTCGGGTCAGTGCCGGTGTCGAGGTTGGCGTCGGTCGGGCCGTGGCCGAGGATGCCGGCGAGCACGGGCGCGAAGATGGCGATCGCCACCATCAGGACGATCATGCCGACCGCGATCACCGCGACGCGGTCGCTGCGCACGCGGTCGAAGGCGAGGCGCCAGGGGCTGCGCCCCTCGATCGCCTTGCCTGTCGGCTCCAGTGGGGCTGTCTCGGCCCCAGACGCCTCGACGACGGACAGGCTCATGCCGGTGCCTCCGTGACGAACTCCTCGACAGCTTGCACGATCTCGGCCCGGGCGCTGACGAGGCGCTCCTCGTCGGCCACCGGGAAGTGACAGGCGGCGCGGTGTGCTGGCGGGTCACCCAGCCGTGGCTCGAGTGCGGGCTCGTCCACGGAGCACACGTCCTGCGCCTTGGGGCAGCGGGTGTGGAAGCGGCAGCCCGACGGCGGGTTGATGGGCGAGGGAACGTCGCCGGTGAGGATGATCCGGTCCCGGGCGCCGTCCGGGTTGGGGATCACCGACGCCGACAGCAGCGCCGCCGTGTAGGGATGGCGTGGCGTGTCATAGAGGCTCTTGACGTCGGCGACCTCGACGATCTTGCCGAGGTACATGACGGCGACGCGATCGCTGACGTGCTTGACGACCGAGAGGTCGTGGGCGATGAAGATGTACGTCAGCCCGAACTCCGCCTGGAGGTCCTCGAGGAGGTTGATGATCTGCGCCTGGATGGAGACGTCGAGCGCCGAGACGGGCTCGTCGCAGACGATCAGCTTGGGGCGCAGCGCCAGCGCCCGGGCGACACCGATGCGCTGCCGCTGACCGCCGGAGAATTCCGCAGGAAAGCGGTTGTAGTGCTCGGGGTTGAGGCCGACCACCTCCATCAGCCCCTGCACCTGCTTCTTGCGCTCGGCACCGGTGGAGATGTTGTGGATGGCGAGCGGGTCGCCAATGATCGAGCCGACGCGGCGGCGCGGGTTCAGCGAGCCGTAAGGGTCCTGGAAGATCATCTGCATGCCGCGCCGGTGGGGGCGCATCTCGTTGCGCGACAGCGTGCTGATGTCCGCGCCGTCGAAGACGATCCGTCCCGAGGTGATCGGATACAGCCGGGTGATGCAACGCGCCAGCGTCGACTTGCCACAGCCGGTCTCGCCGACCAGGCCGAGGGTCTCGCCGCGGCGTACCTGCAGGCTGACGTCGTCGACGGCATGCACAGCGCCAATCTGCTTCTTGAAGAAGATGCCCTGCTTGATGGGGAAGTGCTTGACGACGTTGTCGACTGTGAGCAGCACGTCCCCGTCGGTCTTGGTCTCAAACACGTACTGCTTCAGCCTCCCTCGCGGCGATGACGCCGGGAAGGCGTCCGGCCCGCTCGTTGCGGTGATTCTCCGCATACCTCTGCCGGGCCGTGTCCATCGCCAATCCCACACCGACAAGGTCGGGCGGAAGCCAGCACGCCGACGTGTGCCCGGCGCCAGGAGCCACCGCGGTGAGCTCCGGAATCTTGTCGATGCACACCTCCATCGCGAACGGGCAGCGTGCGTGGAATGCGCATCCCGACGGCACCTGGATCATGCTGGGTGGCTGGCCCACGATCGGCACCAGGCGTCCATGCACGCCAGTGGCGTTCGGCACGGACCCTAGCAGGCCACGCGTGTAGGGGTGGTGCGGCTGGAAGAAGATGGTGCGCGTCTCCGAACGCTCCACGCCGCGACCGGCGTACATCACCAGGACATTGTCGGCGATGGTGGCGATGACCCCGAGGTCATGGGTGATGACGATCATTGCCATGCCCATCTCGCGCTGCATGCTCTCCAGCAGCTCCATCAGCTGCGCCTGAACCGTGGCGTCCAGCGCCGTGGTCGGCTCGTCGGCGATCAGCAGCTTGGGCTTCAGCGCCAGCGCCATGGCGATCATCACGCGCTGGCGCATGCCGCCCGAGAGCTCGTGGGGGAAGGCGCTGACGCGTCGATCGGGCTGGGGGATGTTGACGAGGCGCAGCAGCTCGACGGCCTGTTTGTCGGCGGCCTCGCGGCTGATCTCGACGTGCTCGTGGATCGCCTCGGTGATCTGACGGCCGACCCGGAAATGGGGGTGTAGGCTGGAGAGCGGATCCTGGAAGATCATCGCGATCTCGGCCCCGCGGATGTTGCGCAGCTCGTCAGAGGAGAGCGCCAGCAGGTTCTTGCCGTCGAACATGGCCGTGCCGCTGATGTCGGCCCCCGGGTTGAGGTTGAGGAGAGTGAGCGCGGTGACGCTCTTTCCCGATCCCGACTCCCCGACGACGCCGAGTGTCTCGCCGGAGTCGACATCGAGGGACAGGCCTCGGACCGCCTGAACGATGCCGTCCGACGTCGGGAAGGACACCCGAAGGTCATCGACGGCGAGCAGGCTCATGGGGGTGCAGAGGGTACTGCACGGGGATGCCCGCCGCCGAGCGGCGGGCATCCCACGTGCGTTTCTGTTAGCGGTTGATCAGGAGAGCCAGATCTGGGTGATGTCGTACTGATCGCCGAAGGGGAAGAAGATGGCGTTGTGGACCCGGGTCGAGCGGAACAGGTTGGTGAGCTGGGTCATGAAAGGAATGAACGGCGCGTCGGCCATGATCCTCACGTCGGCCTTGTGCCAGAGGTCGGCGGCCTCAGATTGACTCTTCGCCGCCAGCGCCTGGTTGATGAGCGCGTCCGTTGCCGGGTTGTCGTACCCACTCCAGTCGGTACCCGGGTAGTTGGTCTGGCCGTCGAAGAGGTCAGGGATGGTCCCGCGGCCGTTGTTGGGGCCGAACCAGTCGGGAACCCAACCGGGCTCGGTGATGTCCCACGAACCGGTCGAGCCCGACTTGCCGCCGATGCCCTTGGAGCCGTAGTAGCCCTGCGAGATCGGGACGCCGGTGGTTGTGACGCCACATTTGCCGAAGTCGTTCTGCACCTGCTGGAAGACAGCCGGGTGCTTGCCGTTGTCGCGGTACAGGTCTTTCAGCGTCAGGTTGGTCACGCCGGCGGCTGCGAGCAGCGACTTGCACTTGGCGGGGTCACCCTGGTTGTTGGGTGTCGGGTACGGGTTGTACTGCTGGTAGCCCTCCGCTCCCGGGGCCAGGACCTGATTGAGAACCTGGTTGAAGTCCGTGCCGCCGTAGATCTTGGCGAGCGCCACCTTGTCGAGCGCGTACTCGAGAGCCTGACGCACCTTCACGTTCTTGAGTGCACCGTTGTTGTTCGGGCTCAGCGTGTCGAACACAAGGAACGGATTGGTGTTGCCCGGCGTTGGGAAGCTGCCGAAACGTGGGTCGCGCGTCGGCTTGGTGAGGCTGGTGAGGTCCGCGGTGGGCACCACGTTGTTGAACTGGAGGTCGGCCGTTCCTGCCGCGATGTCCTGCTGCACCTGAGCATCAGCCGCGCTGCCGGACAGATCCACCTGGATCTGAACGCTGTCGACGTACTGGTGGCGGACCTGGTCCGTGCTCTGCTGCCACTGCGGATTGCGGTCGAGCGTGATCGAGTGGGTCACATCGTACTTGCTGATGAAGTACGGCCCGTCCGAGTAGAGCGTATTGCCCGGGGTCAACGGGACCACCGACAGATACTCAACCGGAGCAGCCGACCCGAAGCCCAATGCCAGGATGTTGTTGAAGTCCGAGGCCGGCTGGGTCAGCGTGATCTCCAGCGTGTTGTTGTCGGGGGTCTTCAGGCCTGAGATGTTGGTGCCGTTGATGTACGCCGCACGCGCGGCCGCGCTCTCAGTGGGGTCCTGCGCCTGGAAGGGGTCGCAGAACTCCTTGAAGCCGGCGATCGTCGAAGCGAAGTAGCCCGGGTTGCCGTTGGGCGCGAGCGTGGGGTCGCAGTTGCGCTTGAGCCCGAGCACAAAATCCTGCGAGGTCACGGGACGCGGGGGGCTGGTGTTCCACACCAACCCACTGCGCAGCTTGAAGGTGTAGGTGAGGCCGTCGGAGCTGATCGCCGGCATGGCCGCTGCGGCATCCGGGACCAGGCTATCGGCGGTAGTCAGGTCGGTTGACGCCGGATAGGTGACCAGCTGGCGGGTGTAGGCGCGCTCCAGCATGTAGCCGGTGGTGTCGTACTCACCCTGCGGGTCGCCGAAGGCGGTGAGGTCGGTGCTGCCGACGATCTTCAGGGTGCCGCCCTTCACCGGCGAGCCAGAGGCGTTCTGGTTGGCCGACAGCCAGGGAACGTTGGAGGTGTTGAAGTTGGCGGGGTTGAAGAGGTCGGTGTTGGCCGGGCCGCCGCCGCCGCTGGGGGCGGTGCTCCCACAGGCGGTGAGGCCGATCGCTCCGACCGCGAGGAAGGAGACGACCTTCGGCAGCCTCCGCCGCAGGGGCGACGCGTTGCCGCCGCCGATAAGAGTGGATGGACGCAACTGCTCTCCTCCTTGTCCTGAATCGCGCGTCGGCACGTTGATGCCGTGCAGCCAGGACCAAACCGCTCCCTGGCCCCAGCATGGTACGCCGGGGTCACCGCCGCGGCATATCACCCCAACGGGGGATATTGGCTGAGGACGATTGCGCCTGCGCCCCTAGACTCCGGCCGCGATGGCGACGCAGATGGGAATCGGCCTGATCGGGCTTGGCACGGTGGGCTCCGCGGTGGCTCGACGCCTTGTCGAGGAGTGGGAACTGCTCGGTCGCCACGGCGTGACACCCGTGCTGCGCCGTGTCGCCGTCCACGACCCGGCTCGCCGCCGTGACCTCGACCTGCCCCGCGTCCAGCTCGACGGGGACGCGGAGGCGCTGGTCGACGACGAGGCGGTGGCGGTCGTCGTCGAGGTGATGGGCGGGATCGATCGCGCCAGCGCGCTGCTGGACCGCGCCCTGCGGGCCGGCAAGCCGGTGGTCACCGCCAACAAGGCGGCCCTGGCGGCGCACGGGCTCGAGCTGGCGGCGCTCGCCAGGGAGAACGGCACGTCGCTGCGCTACGAGGCCGCCGTCGGCGCCGGCCTGCCAGTGGTCGCGCTGTTGCGTGACAGCCTGCGCGGCGACCACGTGAGCGGCCTCGAGATGATCATCAACGGCACCACCAACGTCATCCTCAGCGGCATGGAGAAGCAGGGCGCCACACTGGCCGAGGCGCTCTCTGACGCGCAGCAGCGCGGTTTCGCAGAAGCGGACCCCTCCGCCGACGTCAACGGCCATGACGCGGCCGCCAAGCTGTTGCTGCTCAGCCGGCTGGCCTTCGACGCGCCGCTCACCATGGACGACGTAGTCACCGTCGGAATCGGCGCGGTCACCGCCCAGGACATCGGCTGCGCTGCGCTACTCGGCGGCAGCGTGAAGCTGGTGGCCCTGGCGCAGCTTGACGGCGACACGGTGACCATGTCAGTGCGGCCCACGGTCGTGCTTGCAGGTCACCCGCTGCACGGCATCGACGACTCCGAGAATGCGGTGCTGATCACCTCTGACCTCGCCGGCCACGTGATGGTCGGTGGGCTCGGCGCCGGTGGAAACAGCACCGCCAGCGCGGTGGTGTCGGACATCGTCGCCACGGTTCTCGCGCCGGCCCAGGCTCCGCCCGTGCCGACCTCGTCGCCCGTCGTCGGCGACGATGGCGCGGTTGAGCGGGCCGGCTACGTGCGCGTGCGCCTGCACCCCGTCGCCGATTCGGCACAACTGGTGATCCAGGCGCTCGAGGATCGCGGCCTCACCGTTGAGGCATCCGCGCTCGCGCAACCGGCGACGGGAGGGGATCAGGAGCTGGCACTGCGCACCGGCGTGGTCGCCCGCAACATGCTCGCTCGCGCCTGCGAGACGCTCGACTCGCTTGCCGTGGTGGACGAGGTGGCCGCCGTCATGGACTGCGTGGGACCGTCGTGACGCCGATCAGGCACGGTGTCATCGCCCGTTACGCCGACAGGCTCCCGATCACCGAGTCGACCCCGCGGATCACGCTGTTCGAGGGCGAGACCCCGTGTGTGCCGGCGCCGCGCCTCTGCGAGCAGCTGGGCCTGGGCTCGCTGCACCTCAAGGTGGAAGGCCTCAATCCGACCGGGTCCTTTAAAGACCGCGGCATGGTGGTGGCCGTGGCCCGAGCGCTTGAGGCCGGCAGTCGCACGCTCATCTGCGCAAGCACGGGCAACACCTCTGCGTCGGCGGCGGCCTACGGCGCGCGGTTCGGCCTGCGCACGGTGGTAGTGATACCCGCGGGTGCCGTTTCCGCCGGCAAGCTGGTGCAGGCGCAGGTACACGGCGCCGACGTCCTGGCCGTCCCCGGCAACTTCGACCGGGCCCTGGAGGCCGTCCGGGAACTGGCCGTCGATCCACGGGTGACCCTGGTGAACTCGGTCAACCCGCACCGCATCGAGGGGCAGAAGACGGCCGCGTTCGAGATCGTGGACGAGCTCGGTGACGCGCCCGAGGTGCTCGCCATCCCTGTCGGCAACGCCGGCAACATCACCGCCTACTGGCGCGGCTTCCGTGAGTATCACGGCGCTGGATTGTGCTCGCGCCTGCCACGCATGCTCGGCGGCCAGGCCGCAGGCGCGGCGCCCCTGGTGAGAGGCGAGCCGGTCGCGGAGCCACAGACCGTGGCGAGCGCGATCCGGATCGGCAACCCGGCGTCGTGGCAGGGGGCCATCCAGGCGCGCGACGAGTCCGAGGGTGCCATCCTCGCCGTCGACGACGAGGACATCCTCGCTGCGCAGCGCGACCTCGCCGACGTCGAGGGTGTGTTCTGCGAGCCGGCTTCGGCGGCCTCGCTGGCGGTGCTTCGCGCGGCGGTGCGCGACGGCACGGTTGCCCGCGGCAGCAAGGTCGTCTGCGTGCTCACCGGCAATGGGCTCAAGGACGCGGCGACCGCCGCGCAAGGACTGGCGGCTCCCACCACCATCGAGGGCGACGCCGCCTCGCTCGCCGCGGCGCTCGGTCTGTGATGCGGGCGACCGCGCGCGTCCCCGCCAGCGTCGCCAACCTCGGCCCCGGATTCGACATGCTGGCGCTGGCGCTGCAGGTGCAGAACGAGGTGGTTGCCACCGCGACGGAGGACGGCGCGATCGCCATCGAGCTGGACAACGTCGGGGACCTCCCCGAGCTCCTGGACCCCAACTACAACCTGGTCGCGCGCGCTTACATCGAGGCCTGCATGCGCCTCGACATCCCGGTCGCGCGGCGAGGCGTGCGGCTCCGCTGCGCCAATGCCATCCCGATCGCCGCCGGGATGGGGTCGAGCGCCGCGGCGACGCTCAGCGGGGTGCTCGTCGCGGTGGCACTGCACCGCGCCGCGTGGGACGAGCGCGAGATCCTCGAATGCGCTGTCGGGTTCGAGGGTCACGCCGACAACTTGGCGGCCGCGCTTGTGGGCGGCCTGGTGATCTGTGCCCCGGGTGCGGCCGTGCAGCGCATCGACGCACCTGACGAGATGCACGCGGTGATCTTCACCCCTGAAGAGCGCCTCACCACACGTGAGTCCCGCGAGGTCGTGCCTCGCGAGCTCTCGCGCGAGGACGCGCTTTTCAACGCCGCGCGCTGCGCGCTGCTGGTACGCGCCGTGATGCTGCGCGATTACGCGGCCCTGCGCGAGGCGATGGATGACCGCTGGCACCAGCCGCAGCGAGCCGCGCTGCTGCCGGCCACGGGGGCGCTCATCGAGGCGGCGTACGACGCGGGTGCGGATGGTGCCTGCCTCGCCGGTGCAGGCCCGTCCGTGCTCGCCCTGTGCTCGCGCGATCCGCAACCGGTCGCCGCCGCCATGCAGGCGGCCGCAGAGCGACTGACGATGCCGGGAACCGCGCTCACACTGCGACCGCGCAACTTCGGCGCCCGCGTCGAGGTGCGCGCGTGACCGTCGTCCAGAAGTACGGCGGCAGCAGCTTCGGCGGCATCGACCGGCTGCGCGCCGTCGCCGAGCGCGTCGCGGCCACGCGGCGCAGCACCGACCGCGTCGTCGTGGTGGTCAGCGCGATGGGTGACACCACCGACGAGCTCACCGCGCTTGCCCACCAGCTCGACGACGATCCGCCGTCGCGCGAGATGGACATGCTGCTCAGCACCGGCGAGACGGTGACCGCTCCGCTGCTCGCCGTGGCGCTGCACGCGCGCGGCGTCGACGCGGTCTCGCTGACCGGGATGCAGGCGGGCATCCGCACCAGCGGCGCCCACCGCAGCGCGCGCATCACCGACATCGTTCCCGAGCGCGTCATCGATCAGCTCGCCGCCGGCAGGGTGGTCATCGTGGCCGGGTTCCAGGGAGCCACCGACCAACTCGACATCACCACCCTAGGCCGGGGTGGCTCTGACACCACCGCGGTCGCCCTGGCGGTGGCGCTGCACGCGCACGAGTGCGAGATCTTCACCGACGTGGAGGGCATCCACAGCGCCGACCCGCGCGTGGTGAGCGAGGCGCGCCCGATGGCGGAGATCGGCTACGACGAGATGCTCGAGCTCGCCTCGGCCGGTGCCACCGTGATGCACCCGCGGGCCGTCGAGATCGGCGAGGCATACTCCATGCCGATCCGGGTGCGCTCCGCATTCGCCGAGTCGCCCGGCACGCTCATCCACAGGCAGCAGGACATGGAAGACCGCCCCAAGGTCCGTGGCATCGCACACGAAACCGACGTCGCCAAGGTGACGCTGTTGGGCGTGCCCGATCGTCCCGGGATCGCCGCCGCCGTCTTCGGCCCGCTTGGCGAGGCGCACATCAACATCGACATCGTCGTCCAGAACGTCAGCCACTCGGGCCACACAGACCTCTCGTTCACGCTGGCCGAATCCGAGCTGGCCCGCGCCCAATCGGTGTTGGAGCGCGTAGTGGGCGACGTGGGCGCCGACGGCTACGACGCCGACCGCGACATCGCCAAGGTGACCGTGGTGGGCTCGGGAATTCTCGGCGCGCCGGGGGTGTTCGCACGCATCTGCGAGGCGCTCGCCCACCAGTCGATCAACATCCGCATGATCAGCACCGGCGAGATCCGGGTCACCTGCATCATCGACCGCGCCCGCGTCGAGGATGCCGTGCGTGCGCTGCACCGCGCGTTCGAGCTCGAGCTGCTGTGACACCGCCGGCGCGATGAGCCTCTCGGTGGGCATCGTCGGCCTGCCCAATGCGGGCAAGTCGACGCTCTTCAATGCCCTGACCAGGGCGGGCGCGGCGGTGGGCAACTATCCCTTCACCACCATCGAGCCGAACACCGGCATGGTCCCCGTGCCCGACGCGCGGCTGGACCGGCTAGCCGAGCTGTTCCATCCCCCCAAGGTGATTCCCGCGATGGTCACATTCACCGACATCGCCGGCCTGGTGCGCGGCGCCAGTCGCGGCGAGGGCCTCGGCAACAAGTTCCTCGGCCACATCCGCGAGTGCGACGCCATCGCCCTGGTGGTGCGCGACTTCGAGGATACCGACATCACCCACGTCGAGGGCAGCGTCGACCCGGTGCGTGACATCGACGTCATCGAGCTCGAGCTGCAGCTCGCCGACCTCGAGACCGTCACCAAAAGGCTCGAGAAGGTGGAGAAGACGGTGCGCGTGCAGAAGGAGAAGGCCACGGAGACCGTCGCGGTGCTGCAGCGCGTGCGCGACCACCTCGACGGCGGTGCGCCGCTGCGCACCATGAAACTGAGTGCTCCCGATCGCGCCCTCCTCCACGAGCTCTGGCTGCTCACCGCCAACCCCATGGTGGTGGTGGTCAACGTGGCCGAAGGCGCCGCGGTCGCCGAGCCGTCGGCCGCGGTACGCGCTCGCTCCGCACAGAGTGGCGCCGACGTGGTGGTCATATCCGCGCGCATCGAGGCGGAGCTGGCCGAGCTCGAGCCGGCGGACCGCGGCGCCTTCCTCGCCGACCTCGGCATCGCCGAGGCCGGCCTCGACCTGCTCGCCCGGCATGCCTACGGGCTACTCGACCTGATCACCTT
>JALYZN010000034.1 GCA_030948845.1 Candidatus Dormiibacterota bacterium | reverse complement strand
CAGAACCAGTTCCGCATGGGCCTGATCCGCATGGAGCGGATCATCAAGGAGCGCATGACCATCTGCGACTCGGCGACGGTGACGTCGGCGAGCCTGATCAACGCGCGCCCGGTGGTGGCGGCGATCAAGGAGTTCTTCGGCTCCAGCCAGCTGTCGCAGTTCATGGATCAGACCAACCCGCTCGCCGAGCTCACCCACAAGCGCCGCCTCTCGGCGTTGGGCCCGGGCGGCCTCTCCCGTGAGCGCGCCGGCTTCGACGTCCGCGACGTCCACCACAGCCACTACGGGCGCATCTGCCCGATCGAGACGCCGGAAGGCCCGAACATCGGCCTGATCGGCTCGCTCGCCACCTTCGCGCGCGTCAACGAGTTCGGCTTCATCGAGACGCCGTTCCGCCGCGTCTACCGCGAGGTGAACACCTCCGACTCGCGCGTCCTCACAGGCCGCACCTCCGCGCGGGCCTACGCTGAGGCGAACGTCAAAGAGGGTCAGGTGCTCACCGCCGAGGCCGTCGCCAAGCTCGCCAAAGGGGGCCTGGGCTCAATCAGCATCACGCCATGGGTCAGCGACGACATCCTCTTCCTCTCCGCCGATGAGGAGGACAAGTACAACGTCGCCCAGGCCAACGCGCCGGTCGACGAGCAGGGCAACTTCGCCGTCTCGCACGTCGCCTGCCGAAGCCGCCACACCTTCAAGGACCTCCCCGTCATCGAGGTCGACTACATGGACGTCTCGCCGAAGCAGACGGTCTCCGTGGCCACCTCGCTCATCCCCTTCCTCGAGCACGACGACGCCAACCGCGCGCTGATGGGCTCGAACATGCAGAAGCAGGCTGTTCCGCTGCTGGTCAGCGAGGCGCCGATCGTCGGCACGGGCATGGAGGCGCACGCCGCCCGCAACAGCGGTGAGATGGTGCTGGCCCGCAAGCCGGGGACGGTGGTCGGGGTCAGCTGGCCCGAGCCCGCCGACAGCGACCGCAGCGTCGAGAAGATCCGCAGCGGCCAGGACTTTGGCATCGGCATCCTGGTCCGCCCCGACGACGGTGGCGCCGACCAGTGGTACGGCATCCACAAGTTCGTGCGCAGCAACCAGGGCACCTGCCTGTCGCAACGCATCGTGGTCAAGGCCGGTGCGCACGTCGACACCGGCGACCTCCTTGCCGACGGACCGTCGACCGACAACGGCGAGCTCGCCCTCGGCCGCAACGTGCTCGTCGCGTTCATGCCGTGGGAGGGCTACAACTTCGAGGATGCCATCCTGATCAGCGAGCAGGTGGTGCGCGAGGACATGTACACCTCGATCCACATCGAGGAGTTCGAGGTCGAGGCGCGCGACACCAAGCTAGGCCCTGAGGAGATCACCCGCGATCTCCCCAACATCTCCGAGGAGACGCTGCGCAATCTCAACGAGCGCGGCATCGTCTACGTCGGCGCCGAGGTGCACCCCGGTGACATCCTCGTCGGCAAGATCACGCCCAAGGGCGAGTCGGAGCTCAGTGCCGAGGAGCGCCTGCTCCGCGCCATCTTCGGAGAGAAGGCGCGCGAGGTGCGTGACTCGTCACTGCGCGTGCCCCACGGTGAGCGCGGCACCGTCGTCGACGTCAAGCTCTTCAGCCGCGAGAGCGGCCACGAGCTGCCGGCCGGCGTCAACGAGCTGGTCCGTGTCTACGTTGCCCAGAAGCGAAAGATCGCCCAGGGCGACAAGATGGCCGGGCGCCACGGCAACAAGGGCGTCATCGCCCGCATCCTGCCCATCGAGGACATGCCCTACCTTCCCGACGGCACCGCAGTCGAGATCGTGCTCAACCCGCTCGGAGTGCCCAGCCGCATGAATCTCGGGCAGGTGCTCGAGACCCACCTCGGGTACGCGGCGCACGCGCTCGGCCTGACGGTCGCGTCGCCGGTGTTCGACGGTGCCAGCGAGGAGCTCATCGAGGACGAGCTCGAGCGCGCCGGGCTGCCCCGCACCGGCAAGGAGAAGCTCCGCGACGGCCGCACCGGCGAGGAGTTCGACCGCGACGTCACCGTCGGCTACATCTACATGCTCAAGCTCGCCCACCTTGTCGAGGACAAGATCCACGCGCGCAGCACCGGCCCCTACTCGCTGGTCACGCAGCAGCCACTCGGTGGCAAGGCGCAGTTCGGCGGCCAGCGCTTTGGCGAGATGGAGGTGTGGGCACTGGAGGCGTACGGCGCCAGCCACATCCTCCAGGAGATCCTCACCGTCAAGTCCGACGACATCGTCGGGCGCGTCAAGGCGTACGAGGCCATCGTCAAAGGTGAGAACACGTTGGAGGCGGGCATCCCCGAGTCGTTCCGCGTGCTCGTCAAGGAGCTCGAGGGCCTGGCCCTCGGGGTGGAGATCCAGTCCGAGAACGAGAACAAGATCGTGCTCGGTGAGGAGGACATCCCCGACATCCCGCTGGACCTCGGCATCCACCTGGAGCGCGACGAGCGCGACGACATCGACGAGACCGTTAGGTAAAGAGAGCACATGCTGAAACTCGAGAACTTCGACGCGCTCCGCCTCTCCATCGCCAGCCCGGAGATGATCCTCTCCTGGTCGCACGGCGAGGTGACCAAGCCGGAGACCATCAACTACCGCACGCTCAAGCCGGAGCGGGACGGGCTCTTCTGCGAGAAGATCTTCGGCCCCACCAAGGACTGGGAGTGCCACTGCGGCAAGTACAAGCGCTACCGGTACAAGGGCATCATCTGCGACAAGTGCGGCGTCGAGGTGACCCGCAGCAAGGTGCGCCGCGAGCGCATGGGCCATATCAAGCTGGCTTCGCCGGTGTCGCACGTCTGGTACTTCAAGGGCATCCCCTCGCGCATGGGCCTGCTCCTGGACATGAGCCCGCGCAACCTCGAGAAGGTGCTCTACTTCGCCAACTACATCGTCACGTCGATCGATGAGAAGGCGCGTGCCGACCTCATCACCAAGCTCGACCCCGACACCGACGAGCGCGTCGTCTCCCTGACCGAGAAGGTCGACTCCGGTGACACCGGCGAGGACGGCGAGTTGCAGCAGCGCGTCACCGACCGCCAGACGCGGCTCGAGGCCGAGCGCCAGGCGCTCGACAAGGATCGGGAGACCCGCGTCGCCGCGCTTCGCGAGTCGGCCCGCGACCTCGATGAGCGCATCCAGGAGGCCAAGGGTCACAAGGCAGTCGCCAACATGGCTCTCACCGACGGCGCCGACACCCAGACCGTGGTCACCAAGGGAACCGCGCTCGACGAGGACGTCGCCGTCGAGGTGCAGCGCCGTGCCGGCGAGCGCGAGGAGGAGCTGACCACCCAGTTCGGCAAGCGCCTCACCGACCTCGAGGACGCCGCCGGCGCGGAGATTGCCGGCTGGCGCACCGAGCTCGAGGGCAAGCGCGCCGGCGCCCAGGACAGCGGCCGCACCGAGCTGGAAACGCTCCGCGCCGACATCGTCCGCCAGCGCGAAGAGCTCCAGGCCCTGGCGGTGCGCGACCTGCTCACCGACACCCAGTACCGCGAGTACGTCGACCGCTACGGCAAGGTCTTCAAGGCCGGCATCGGCGCGGCCGCGGTACGCGAGCTGCTCAACCAGATCGACCTCGCCAAGGAGGCGCTGCGTCTGCGGGAGGAGTCGAAGTCGACCAGCGGGCAGCGCCGCCAGAAAGCGATCAAGCGCCTGCGCGTCGTCGAGGCGTTCCGCAAGTCCAGCACCGCGCCGGCGTGGATGGTGCTCGACGTCCTTCCCGTGATCCCGCCCGAGCTGCGCCCGATGGTGCAGCTCGACGGTGGCCGCTTCGCCACCAGCGACCTCAACGACCTGTACCGGCGCGTCATCAACCGCAACAACCGGCTCAAGAGGCTGCTCGAGCTCGGCGCCCCGGAGATCATCGTGCGCAACGAGAAGCGGATGCTCCAGGAGGCGGTCGATGCACTCATCGACAACGGCCGCCGCGGCCGGGCCATCACCGGCACCGGCAACCGCAAGCTGAAGTCGCTCTCCGACATGCTCAAGGGCAAGCAGGGCCGCTTCCGCCAGAACCTGCTCGGCAAGCGCGTCGACTACAGCGGCCGCTCGGTCATCGTGGTCGGTCCCGAGCTGAAGCTGCACCAGTGCGGCCTTCCCAAGAAGATGGCGCTGGAGCTGTTCAAGCCGTTCGTGATGCGCGAGCTGGTCAGCCAGAACTTCACGCAGAACATCAAGAGCGCCAAGCGCATGGTGGAGCGCGTGCGTCCCGAGGTGTGGGACGTTCTCGACCAGGTCATCACCGACCATCCCGTGCTGCTCAACCGCGCCCCGACGCTGCACAGGCTCGGCATCCAGGCGTTCATGCCGGTGCTCGTCGAGGGCCAGGCGATCCAGATCCACCCGCTCGTCTGCAAGGCGTTCAACGCCGACTTCGACGGCGACCAGATGGCCGTGCACGTGCCGCTGTTCAGCGGTGCGGTCGCCGAGGCCAAGAACCTGATGATGTCGTCGAACAACATCCTCAGCGCCTCTGACGGACGCCCCGTGGTCACCCCCTCGCAGGACATCGTCCTCGGCTCCTACTACCTGACCCAGGAGATGACCGACGCGCCGACCGCGCTCGAGGAAATCCAGAAGCTGCAGGCGTTCGCCTCAGCCGAAGAGGCTGAGCTCGCCTACGAGCACAGGCGGGTCGGGTTGCACGACCACGTGCGCGTGCGCATGCCTCTCCACCACGTCGAGCCGTACCGTGCCTCCGAGACAGCGCCGACCGGCACCTCGCTAGTCACCACCACTGTGGGCCGCGTGCTCTTCAACGCGGTGCTGCCACTTGGGGAGCCCGGCACTCAGAGCGACCTGCGCTCGATCACCTTCCGCAACGAGGTGATGGACCTGCGCAAGCTGGGCCAGCTGGTGAAGGAGTGTTACGACCTGCACGGGTCAGAGCGCACCGCCCAGATCGTCAACGACATCAAGCGGCTCGGATTCCACTTCGCCACCAGGGCCGGCGTGACCGTGAGCGCCATGGACATAAAGACCCCGGGCGCCAAGGCGGGCATCCTCAGCGTGGCCGAGAAGCACGTCGAGGACGTCGACCTGCAGTACCGCCGCGGTCTCATCACCGACGACGAGCGCTACCTGAAGACGGTCGAGATCTGGACCAAGGCAACCGACGACGTCACCGAGGTGACCATGAAGTCCTTCGACCGCTTCCACTCGGTCCTGATGATGTCCCAGTCCGGGGCGCGCGGATCCACCCAGCAGATCCGTCAGATCGCGGGCATGCGCGGATTGATGGCCGACCCCACCGGGCGGATCATCGACCTGCCGATCAAGGCCAACTTCTCCGAGGGCCTCAACGTCCTCGAGTACTTCATCTCCACGCACGGCGCGCGCAAGGGTCTTGCTGACACGGCGCTGCGCACCGCCGACTCCGGGTACCTCACCCGCCGGCTGGTCGACGTCGCCCAGGACGTCATCGTTCGCATCGACGACTGCGAGACCACCGCGGGCATCTGGGTTGACCTCGAGGATCCGCTCCTCGGCGACCGCACCATGGACCGCGTCGCCGGCCGGATCGCAGCCGATGACGTGGTCATCGAAGGCGAGACGGTCACCTCGGCCGGTGAGGAGATCACCGACGAGGTTTCGCGGCGTGCGTTCACGCTGCGCGACTCGGTGCCGCGCATCAAGGTGCGCAGCATCATGACCTGCAAGGCGCGCGAGGGCGTCTGCCGCCTCTGCTACGGCCGCAACCTGGCCACCGGGCGTCTTGTCGAGATCGGCGAGGCGGTCGGCGTCATCGCCGCCCAGTCCATCGGCGAGCCCGGCACTCAGCTGACCATGCGCACCTTCCACACCGGCGGTGTGGCCACCGGTGGGTCGGACATCACCCAGGGCCTGCCCCGCGTCGAGGAGCTCTTCGAGGCCCGCGTCCCCAAGGGCAAGGCCCTGATCAGCGAGACCGACGGCGAGGTGGAGATCATCCGCACCGAGGCCAAGGCGCTCAAGGTGAAGGTGACCTCACGCGACGTCTTCGACACGACCTACCCGATCCCGCCGAAGCACTCGGTGGTCGTCAAGGGCGGCGAGGCGGTCACCGAGAACGCCGAGCTGCTCCGCGGCACCGACGAAAACGGCAACGAGGTCGTGGGTCGGGCCAAGTACGCGGGCGTGGCCAAGGTTGGCAAGAACGAGATCCTGGTGCGCACCAGCGAGGAGGAGACGCACGAGTACGCCGTGCCCGCCTCCGCGCAGCTGATCGTGCATGACGGCGACCACGTGGTTGCCGGCGACCGCATCACCCAGGGCTCGATCAGCCCGCAGGAGCTGCTCCTGGTGCGCGGCCGCGAGGATGTGCAGAACTACCTGGTCCGTGAGGTGCAGAGCGTGTACCGCAGCCAGGGCGTCGACATCAACGACAAGCACATCGAGGTGATCGTGCGCCAGATGATGCGCAAGGTGCGCATCGACAACGCCGGCGACACCGACCTGCTGCCCGGCGAGATCGTCTCCCAGTTCGAGTGGGAGGAGTCGAACGCCCGCTCTCTCAGTGAGGGCGGTGAGCCGGCCATCGCGGGAACCGTGCTGCTCGGGCTCATCAAGGCGGCGCTCAACACGGCCTCATGGCTGTCGGCGGCGTCGTTCCAGGAGACCACCCGCGTGCTCACCGAGGCGGCCATCTCCGGCAAGATCGACAAGCTGCGCGGTCTCAAGGAGAACGTGATCATCGGCAAGCTGATCCCCGCGGGGACCGGCCTCGACTACTACCAGAAGCTCCGCGAGGAGGCCGCGCGCCTCTACGAGGAGGAGGAGGCAGCCGCCGCGCTGGCAGCGCTCGCTGGCGAGAACGCGGACGACGCGGACGAGGACGAGGACCAGGACGAGACCGGCGGCGATGCTGCGCCGAGCGCGGACGCCGAGCCAGAGAGCGTCCCCGAGGAAGTCCCCACAGTCTCCGCCTGAGCGAAGGGGGGAACGCAGCTCCCCCCTTCGTACCTTGGCTACCGGTTCGTTGCAGGAACGTCGGAGGCCGGGGGTTACCCTAGTCGCGTGCACCTCCTCAGCGACATCGTCATCGCCGGGCACCCGGTCAACGCCGCCATGTTGCTCGGAGTTCTCGCGTTCCTCCTGGCCTGGATCATCGTGTACCTCGTCTACAAGATGTTCTGGCACGCTGACTTCGGACTGCCGGTGCGCCGCCGCCTGCTGAGCAAGGCCATGAAGGTCGAGCGCGACCAGATGGCGTTCGTCCCCATGTGGTGGTCCGACCTGCAGATCCAGCGCGCCGTCAGCGCCCACTGGAAGAACAGCCTGCGCTCCACCGTCGGCGCCGGCCCGCCTCGCCGTCCCGAGGACGCGGCGGCCCACTGACTGGTCCCTCCGGACATACGACGCGTTCGATTCGTTTCGTACACGCTCGGGCATTCCTGTGACGGAGTCATAGCGACCAGGTAAATGGAATCGCTGGTCGGCGACTGGCGTGACAGGATGAGGCCAGAGCCCGGGGCGGGGGCCGGGGAACATTGGAGTGGGGGTCGCGACCTAGCCAGGAGGACCCCACCGTGCCCAGGGTGCTGTGCGTCGATGACGATCGTCTGATTCGGCTCTTCGTGCGCGACGCGATGCGGCTCGGCGGCTACGACGTCGCGATGGCGGCCGATGGCGCCGAGGCGATACGCCGCCTCGACGACGGCGGCCCGTTCGACCTGGTGGTCACGGACTACAGCATGCCCGGGGCCACCGGCATCGAGGTCATCGAGCACGCCCACCGGGTCGACCCAACCCTGCCCTGCATCATCGTCACCGCGTACCACGACCTCGACCTGGCCATGCGCGCGATGCGCGCCGGCGCCGTCGGCTTCATCCCCAAGCCGTTCCGCGCCGAGCACCTGCTCACCGTCGCCGGCCGCGCGCTGGAGCGCCGCCAGCTGGCCGCCGACGCGCTGCGCCTCAACCTGCTGGTGCCGATGCTCGAGCGCTTCACCATGGTCCTTGCCAACACCCTGGAGTCGAAGGACTGCGCCACCAACCGCCACGCGGAGCGGCTGGTCGGTCACGCCGAGGCAGCGGCGCGAGAGCTCGGGCTCGACGATGACAGTCGCTTCTCCATCCGTGTTGGCGCCTGCCTACACGACATCGGCAAGGTCGGTGTGCCTGAGGCCCTGCTGCGCAAGCCCGGGCCGCTGACGGCCTCCGAGCGTCAGCTGATGCAGCTCCATCCCGAGATCGGCGCTGCCATCCTCGAGGACGTCGACACCTGGGAGGACGTGCGCCTCATCGTCCGCCATCACCACGAGCACTGGAACGGCGCCGGCTACCCGTTCGGCCTGAGCACCATCGACATCCCGCTGGGAGCGCGCATCGTCAGCGTCGTCGACGCTTTCGATGTCATGACCGAGGGCCGCCCTTACGCTGATGCGAAACCAGTAGACGCTGCGGTCGCGGAGCTGATGCGCGAGCGCGGCAGGCAGTTCGACCCCGACGCCGTCGACGCGTTCGTGGCGACCCTCGGCGTGACCGGTGACTACCATGACGTGGTGGACACCGTCTCCGAGTTCGACCTCATCGCCCGGCGCGCGGCGGTGCCCTCACAAGCACGGAGCATGGTGGGCGAGGCCGTTCGTTGACCGACGCCCGGCGGTGGGGCGTTCAGAGCGAGTACCACGATGCTAGCGGCCGGTTGATCGAGGCCTCAGCCGGGACCGTCGCCGCGGCGCTGAGCGCGCTGGGGGCTCGCGACGCGGGCGAACCGCCGCCCTCGGGCGCGCTGATCCTCCACCACGGCGACAGCGTCGACCATCCCATCGAGGTGGAGACCGAGGGCGGCCGTTCTCTGCGCATCGAGGGCCGCGTCGGCGGCGACGTGCCGCTCGGATACCACCGGATCGATGGTGCTCTGCCGGGCACGCTGATCATCAGCCCGCGTCGCTGCCACCTTCCCGCCGGCCTGCGTCTCGGCGGCTGGGCGGTGCAGCTCTACGCAGCGCGCTCGGAGTCGAGTTGGGGAATCGGTGACCTCGGCGACCTCCGCGAGTTCGGCGGCTGGGCCGCGGCGGCGGGAGATGGCTTCGCTCTGCTCAGCCCGCTCAACGCCGCCGCCACCACGCCGCCGATCGAGGCCAGCCCCTACCTCCCCACCAGCCGGCGCTGGCGCAACCCGCTCTTCCTGCGCATCGAGGACGTGCCCGGTGCCGAGGTGCTTGGCGCCGACCTGGAGAGGATCGCCCGCGCCGGCCACGCGCTCAACGCCGAGCGCACCGTCGACCGCGACGCGGTCGCCATCGTCAAGCTCGACGCGCTCACCCGCATCTCTGAGGCCAGCCCGCCGCGCACGGACTTCCGCAGATGGCGCCGCGCCCAGGGCCAGTCGCTGGAGCGCTTCGCCACGTTCGCGGTGCTCGCTGAGCAGCACGGCGGCGACTTCCACCAATGGCCGGAGAAGCTCCGCGATCCCAGCAGCCCAGCGGTGCGCGGCGAGGCCCGCCGCTCCCACGCCCGCGTCACGTTCCACGCCTGGCTGCAGTGGCTCATCGAGGGGCAGCTCGCCGGCGCCGCCGCGGCTCTGCCGCTCATGACTGACCTTCCCATTGGCGTCGACCCCGGCGGCGCCGACGTCTGGGCCGATGGCGACCTCTTCGCCACCGACTTCTCCGTGGGCGCGCCCCCCGACCTGTTCAACACCATCGGGCAGGATTGGGCGCAGCCTCCCTGGAACCCGTGGCGGCTGCGGGCGCGGGGCTACGACGCGCTCATCGCGGTTCTGCGGGCCGGCTTCGCGCATGCCATGGGCCTGCGCATCGACCACGTCATGGGCCTGTTCCGCCTGTACTGGATCCCGCGAGGCGGCAGCCCGACCGACGGCGTCTTCGTGCGCTACCCCGCCGACGACATCCTCGACATCCTCGCCCTGGAGAGCGTCCGCGCCGGCGCGCTCGTCGTCGGCGAGGACCTCGGCACCGTCGAACCGGTGGTGCGCGAGCAGATGGCTGCGCGCGACATCCTCTCCTACCGGCTTCTCTGGTTCGAAGAGGGCGAGCCGAGCACATTCCCGGAGCGGGCGATGAGCGCGGTCACCACCCACGACCTGCCCACGGTGGCTGGGCTGTGGCGCGGCGACGACGTGGAGGCGCAGCGCTCCATCGGCGTCCCCGTCAACGAGCCCGGCATCGCCGAGATCCGCGAGCGCCTGGCGCGCGTGGCCGGCGGCCGCGACGAGCCGGCCGCGGTCATCGAGACGGCGTACGCCGCCCTGGCCGCGTCGCCGTCGATGCTTGTGGTGGCCAGCCTCGAGGACGCCGCCGAGGTGGTGGAGCGCCCCAACATGCCCGGCACTACCGCCGAGCGCTGGCCCAACTGGCGCCTCGCCCTACCCCAGCCGCTCGAGGACCTGCTCGCCTCGCCGCTGGCGCGACGCCTGGCGGAGATCCTCCGCCGCACGTAGCCGGCTCAGCCGGCGCGGCGGTGCGAGGCGCGTGCCAGGGCCAACCTGAGGTCGTCGGCGAGGATGTGGTCGATGAGCTCGCGCACACCCGCTCCGGCCCGTCCCACCATGACCAGGTCGGCACGATCCTTGACGCTGGCCAGCGCGTTGCCCACCGCCACCCCGCAGCCGGCCATGCCGAGCATGACCAGGTCGTTCTCCGCGTCGCCGACGCCGACCGTGGACTCGGCGGTCTCGCCCAGTGTCTCCAGGGCGACTGTCAACCCGGTGGCCTTGTTGACACTCGCCGGCAGCACCATCACCGAGTGCTTGTTGAAGATGATCTGGAGATCGAGCTCCATTTCGTGGATGGTCCGCACCACCACGTCCTCGAAGGGGTCCCAGGTCGAGGCGATCGCCCGGCCCACGGAGAGCGGGGTGACCCCGTGGGCCTGCAGGGCGGCGATGAAGCGCCGCGGCAGGGTGGGCGCGAGAAGGCGCTGCTTCCCGGTGGCGGGGTTGTAGACGATGCAGCCGTTCTCGACCACGGCCAGGTCGAACACGTCGACGTCGTCACAGATGTCGAGCAGCTCGTCGAGGATTCGCCCGGTGACCAGCACTGCCCGGCGACCGCTCTCGCGCAGCCGGCGGATCGACTCCACCGTCTCCGAAGCCAGGATCCCCTCGGACGCCACGGTGCCGTCGTAGTCGGCGGCGAGCACACGGAAGCGCATGCCTCCATTGTCCCGCAGACCTACGCTGACGGGGCTCAGGCCGCTGCCGGAAGCTTGAACTCCACGCGCACCTCAGTTCCACGGCCACTCTCCGAGCGGATCTCCAGGAGGCCCTTCTCGAGCGTTGCACGCTCGCGCATCGAGATGAGCCCGAGGTTCTTGGTGCCGTCCAGGTGCGCCTCGACCGCGGCAACATCCATGCCCACGCCGTCGTCACGGATCACCGCTGTCACGGCGTCAGTCTGGAAGTTGATGAGCACCTCGACGTTGCGCGCCTTGGCGTGCTTGCGGGCGTTGTTGAGCGCCTCCTGCACGATGCGGAAGATGGTCGGCTCAAACGACCCGGGGAGGCGGATGTCCTCCCCCATGACACGAAGCTGGGCGTTGACCCCCGCCTTGTCACCGAACTCCTTGACGAACTTGCGCAGGGTCGGCACCAGGCCGAGGTCGTCGAGGGACATCGGGCGCAGGTCGAAGATGAGTCGGCGAGTATCCTCGAGCACGGCGCGGACGCCGTCCTTGAAGTCGGCAAGCTCGCGCACCACCAGCTGCGGGTCCCGCTGGATGAGGCGCTCGAGGATCTCGGCCTGGAGCACGAGGTTGGCCATCGACTGGGCGGGGCCGTCGTGCATGTCGCGCGCGATCCGCATCCGCTCCTCCTCGATGATCTGGAAGACCTGACGCGAGGCGCTGCGCACGCGGGTGGTGTCGGGTCGCGGGGCCACCGCGGCGGCGAGGTCGTCGAGGCTGCGGTAGACCGAGCGCAGCACCTCCTGCTCGCTGCGCAGGTCGATGAGCCGCGCGCTGGCGTCGCGGAAGCGCTCGTCGACGGCGGCGAGGTCGGCGCGAAACCGCGAGAGGCTGCGGAAGCCGTTGTCGAGCTCGTCCGGGTCGAGCCCGTCGAGGTGCTCGAGCAGCGCCCGCCAGCGCCCCTCGCTGTCCTGGGTGCGGCGGCGCAGCTCATCGCGGGTGTCGGCGGTCTCGGCGAGCCGGCCGTCGAGCCGGGCCGACGCCTCCTCGAGGTCCTCGATGCGCTGGGTGATCAGGAATCGCACGCCCGACAGGGCTGAGGGATTGACCCCGGGCGTCTCGCCTGCGGATGTCACGGGGCGCACGAGGGCTGGCCGGGACGCATGCCGGCATGATACCGGCGACGTCAGCAGGGCCCCGGGCATGCGCGGTGACGATCGGCCTGTTCCCGCGCGCCGGAGCGGTTGTGTCCGGGTCACAGGCCTGTTGCACGCGCAGAGGCCGTGCAGTGGCGGATCTATAACCGGGAGGTCAGTTCACAAGGAGCGCCATCATGGAGATGCCCTCGACGGGCGGCCCGCGCGTCCTCATCGTCGAGGACGACGCCTCCCTGTTGCGCCTTCTCGAGCTCCGCCTCTCGGTCGACGGCTACACCACACGCACCGCCGCCGACGGTGTCGCCGCGCTGCAGGAGCTGGCCCGGTGGCTGCCCGACGTCGTGCTGACCGACGTGATGATGCCGCGGCTGTCCGGCCTCTCGCTCTGCCGGGCGATTCGTCGTGACCGGCGCACCGCCACGGTCCCGATCATCCTGCTCACCGCGCGTTGCTTCGACAACGACATGCAGGACGTGGTCGACCTCGGCGGTGTCACATTCATGAACAAGCCGTTCGACGCCGAGTCGCTCAACGCTGCCCTCCTCGCCGCGGTCGCCGGCCGGCCTGCGCCTGCGACCGGGATGGGCGCGCCGCACGCAGCCTGATCTCCCATCGTCGCCCACGATGGCGGTTCGCAGGTGACAATGGCGCCGACGTGACCAGCACGGGCTCCGTCGCCGCGTCCACCCCCACCCCCACGTCTCAGCACAGCGCCGCGAGGACCCGACAGTCCCTCATCGACCGGCTGACATCGCCGGGCGGCCTCTTCCTGAGCGCGGTCATGCTCGCCGCTGCCTTCCCGCTGACCGCGCCGATCCGCGATCCCGACTTCTGGTGGCACCTGCGCAGCGGCCAGCTCATCCTCCAGAACGGCCTGCTGCACACCGATCCGTTCACGTACACGGTGAGCAGTCACGTCTGGACGATGCACGAGTGGCTCTCCGAGGTGCTGTTCGCCGAGCTGTACCGCTGGGGTGGACTGGCCGCGGTGGTGCTGATGCTCAGCGTGGTCAGCTGGCTGGGCGTGCTCTGCATTCTTGGCCGTGCCCGGTTGGACCGTCCCGGCCCGTTCGCGCTCGGGATCGGCATGGTGCTCGCAGTGATCGCGGGCTACCCCATCTGGGGACCGCGCGCGCAGATGATCACGTTCGCCTTCGCGTGCCTGACACTGCTGCTCGCCGAGCGCCACCTGCGCAGGGGCGGTCGCCTCGCGCTGCTCCTGCTGCCCATCTTCCTCGTATGGGGCAATCTCCACTCCGGGTTCCTGATCGGGCTCGGCTTCATCACCGTCATCGTGGTGGCGGAGACGGTGGCCCACCTGCTGCACATCGAAGGACGCGCCCCCGCAGCCCGGGTGCGCAGCCTGGCGCTGCTCCTGCTCGGCTCGCTGGTGGTCTGTGCCATCAACCTCAACGGTCCGTCGATCATCCTTTACCCATTCGGGACGCTCGGCTCCGCCGCGCAACAGTCGCTGATCCTGGAGTGGCATTCGCCAGACTTCCATGACTGGTCGGTGCGCACCTTCGGCGTCATGCTGCTCAGCCTGGTGGCCTTCATCGTCGCCAACCGCAGCATCCGGCTGCGCGACGCCGCGCTCGTCCTGGTCACGGTTGTGCTGGCGCTGCAATCGGTGCGCCACATCGCACTCTTCGTGGCCGCCGCCACGCCCGTGTGGATCACCCAAGCGGACATGCTGCTGGCGCGACTGCGCAGGCGCCCGCACGGCCAGCAGAAGCTGCCGCCGCTGGCGATGCGCCTACTCAGCTGGGTAGTGCTGTGCGGCGCTGTCCTCGGCGTGTACCTCGGCAGCCGTCTGCTCCCCTCCATGCTCACCCGCGAGGATTCGCTGTTCTACGCGCACGACTTCCCGGTGTGCGCGGCGCGTTGGCTGGCCGCCAACCCGCTGCCGCTCAGGGTCTTCAACCAGTACGGCGAAGGTGGCTATCTCGCCGACAAGCTCTCCGCGCACGGCGACCGTGTCTACATTTTCGGCGACGCCGCGCTGATGGGTGACGAGCTGCTCTACAACTACGGCGACGTCGAGTCCGTGACGCCGCGATGGGACTCGATCGTGCGCGCTGCCGGAACGGACATCGTCCTCTTCGACAGC
Source organism: Candidatus Dormiibacterota bacterium (assembly GCA_030948845.1). GTDB lineage: Bacteria > Chloroflexota > Dormibacteria > Aeolococcales > Aeolococcaceae > Aeolococcus. The sequence goes on along the minus strand of JALYZN010000034.1, from coordinate 10,947 downwards.
AATGCGCCACTCAGCAACGTCATGATCCACGCCGGCGACTGGGTGCAGGTGTACCGCGACGCCCACAACATCGCGTTCGCGCCCAAGGAGAAGGTCACCTCGCTGCGGCTGCCCCCGCAGCCGCCGTTCACTGCGCCGAACGACACCTGCACGACCCTGGCGCAGACACCGGCGTCGCAGTTGGGCCAGCAGGCGGGATGAGCGCGATGCTGCGGCGCAACTCATGGGTGCTCGGCGCCGCGGTGCTCAGCCTGGTGCTCACCGTGCAGCCATTCCGGGACAGCGACGTGTGGTGGCACCTGGCCATCGGCCACTACATCCTCGCCCACGGCATCCCCTCAGTCGAGCCGTTCAGCTTTCTGCACGCTGCCCACCCGTGGGTCGGGCAGCAGTGGCTGTACGAGGTGGGCCTGGTGCGCCTCGTCGACCTCGGCGGTCCCGGCCTGGCGTCCCTGGTGATGGGCGTGGTCGCCTCGGCCGCGCTGCTGATCGCCGCACTGTCGATCCCGCCCGAGCGACGGCCTGCGGGGCCGGCGATGGCCGCGGCGTTGCTGCTCAGCGCGCTGGTGGCGGCGCAGCTGCTCGGCGTTCGCGGCCAGGTGATCAGCCTCTTCGGGGCTGCGCTCGTCCTGCACCTGGTGATGCGCTGGCGTCGCGGGTCGACGCGCGTGCTCCTGGCGCTGCCCGTGGTGTTCGCGGTCTGGGCCAACCTGCACGCCGGCTTCCTGATCGGGCTCGGCATCGTGCTGGTCGCGCTGCTGACGGTGCGTGGCGTCGACCGCAGGGGGCGCCTGCTGCTCGGCGCGGCGATCGTGGGGAGTGCCGTCGCCACCCTGGCCAACCCCGCCGGGCCGGCCCTGTGGGGTTACGTCGGGGCCACCTTCACCGATCCCACCATCACCGGCGTGGTCACTGAGTGGCGCACGCCGGACTTCCACGATTTTTGGCTGCGCCTGTTCGAAGCCGAGGCCATCCTTCTCGTGGTCGCCTGGGTGCTGGCGCCGCGCCGCGACCTCTTCGACCTCGTGCTCGCCGGTGGCGTCTTTGCGGCGTCGCTGCAGGCGCAGCGCAACGTCTCGCTCTTCGCGCTCGTCGCCGCCCCGCAGCTCGCTGTCTACGGCGCTGACGCGTGGCGAGCGCATCGGGCGCGCCTCCCCCGGATCGCCCGCGTGGCGCCGCGGCGACCGCCGCCGTCGTGGTTCGGGGCCGCGCTGCTGGCGGTGGTGGTGGCCGGCACCGCGATCGCCGTCTTGCCCCAGCTGAGCCGAGACAGCGCGGCCCGCTACGAGGCGAGCCACGAGCCCAAGGCCGCCGCCGACTACGCCGCCGCCCACCTCGCCGGGCACCGGCTCTACAGCATCGACACCTGGGGCGGGTACCTTGCAGGGCGCTTCCCGACCGGCCGGGTGGTGTTCGTGTACGACGAGACCGGCGTCTTCGGCACGGCCGCGCTGCAGAGATACCTGGACATCCATGACCTGAGCCCGGACTGGGACACGCTCATCGCCCGCGAGGGCATGGCCGACGCCATCGTCCCGGCGGGCGCCCAGGAGGTTTCGGCTCTGCTTACCCTCGGCTGGACGGTCGACTGCCGCGACAGCACCTCCAGCAGCGTCGTGATGAGCAGCACGGCGATCCCCGGCGGCGGGTCGCGGCTGGACACGGCGCCAGCCTGCGCCTGAGCATCGCCCAGCCCCTGACCTGAGCCCTCGGCAGCCGGCGGCGATTCCTGTTACACCGCCACCGGGGTATTCGTTACCGGTCCTTGTCGCTGCCGGCGAGATCGGTCGGTACCCTCAGTTTCGTGATCGCCGCCCCGCTCAGCAGCCGCGCCCGTCCGCGCCCCCAGCCGAGGTGAGCCAGCAGCTGGCCCGGCGCATGCAGGCGGCGCCTGCCCTCGCTCCGGCGGTCGCATCTGGGAGGCCGGTGCCGTCGGCTCCTCCGACGGCCCTCGACCGCGATCGGCGCGCCGGTGTCGAGCGGGTCATCGAGCTGTCGCGCTGGGCGGTGCTCATCTTCGCCGCGGTCAGCAACAACTTCCCCGGGGAGCCGCGCGTGGCCACCACCTCGGCGATCAACCTCATCCTCGGCGGCTGGGGGATGTTCAACCTCAGCGCCACCCTGGCGCTGTTGCTCCACCGTCTGCCCGGACGGCGCACCCAGCTGGCCATCCTCGCCATGGACCTGGCCGTCGCCAGCGCGCTGGTGTACCTCACCGGCGGGTTCGCCTCCAACCTCGCAGTCGTCTTCTACGTGCTCATCGGCATCAGCAGCCTGCGCTTCGGGATCCTCGGCAGCGTGCTGTGCGCGGCCACGATCAGCGGGCTGTACGTGAGCGTCGGGCTGGCCTCGTCCGGGCCGCTGACCCATTCGCTCGTCGACCTGCTCACCTCGCGGCTGTTCCTCTTCTTCGTGGTGTCGCTGGCCAGCTCGCTCCTGGCCCGCGAGATGGTCTCGGCGCGGGCCCGCCAGATGGCCCACACCGCCGAGCTCGAGCACGCCGTGTTCGCCGAGCTTCGCGAGGTCGACCGCATCAAGAGCGAGTTCATGATGCTCGCCTCCCACGAGCTGCGCACGCCCCTCACCAAGATCAAGGCGTGGCTCGCGCTGATGCGCGACGGCGGCGATCACCTCCCCCCGCAGGCGCGTCAGGAAGGCTTCCACGAGTTGCGCACCGAGGCCGAGCACCTCGGCAGGCTCACCGACAACCTGCTCTGCATCGCCCAGCTCGAGTCCGGCGAGATCCGGCTGCGGCCGACCACGGTCGACTTCAGCGCCGTGCTGCGCCAGGTCATCTCGCGTTTCGTCGAGGTCGCGGACCGCGGCCGCTTCCTTGTGCACATCGACGAGAATCTCGGCTACCTGCACGTCGACGAGGAGCGCCTGGCGCTGGTTCTGGCCTGCCTCATCGACAACGCGCTGAAATTCGCGCCCGACAACGAGCCCGTCGAGATCACCGCCGTGCGTGTCGTCAACAAGGCGCACGTCGAGGTGCGCGACAACGGCAGGCGCATCCCCGACACAGAGGTGGAGCGCGTCTTCGCCTCCTTCTACCAGGTGGAGAACCCCCTGCTGCGCCAGCGCGGTGGCTTCGGGGTCGGCCTCTACCTGGCCCGTCAGCTGGTGGAACGCATGGGCGGGCAGATCTGGCTCGACAACCAGAGCGTGCGCGGAAACTCCTTCTTCATCGCCGTCCCACTCGAAGAGCCGGTGTGATCACGCGAACGGGCGCAGTCACCTGCGTTCCGGAGCCGTGAAAGTCCGCAACACTCGGGTAACCGCTTCCGATCTGCGCGCGGGCGCGTGCTACGTTGCCGGCGTCGATCCGCCCCTGCGAGGTTCCGCGCCTTCATGAAACCCCTCACCGCGCCCAGTCCGGGTCAGGCGTACACGGCGGGGCGTCCGTCAGGCGCTGAAGCGACGGTGCTGGTGATCGACGACGATCCCTCGATGCACGACATCCTCGCGGTCCTTGGTCACCAGCACGGTTTCGGTATCCAGTTCGCCGACGACGGCACCGACGGCCTCCGCCTCGCCGAGCAGAACGACGTCGACCTCATCGTGCTCGACCTCAACCTCCCCGGGCTGACCGGCTTCGACGTTTGCCGCCGCATCCGTTCGGCGGGTATCGAGATCCCCATAGTGATGGTGTCGGCGAGCTCCGACCCCGTCGACGTCGTGGTCGGCCTCGAGATCGGTGCCGACGACTACGTCGTCAAGCCGTTCGAGATCCGTGAGCTGGCGGCGCGCATCAACGCCAAGCTGCGCCGCCAGCGAACCAGTCAGTCGCAGGTTCGTCCCGGCCGCCTCAAGTTCCCCGGCCTCATCGTCGACGTGGGCCGGCACGAGGTCCTGCGTGACGGCCACGCGGTGACGTTGACACCGACAGAGTTCGACCTTCTCGCGCTGCTCTCCGCATCCCCTGGCCGGGTGATCTCGCGCACCGAGATGATCCAGAAGGTGTGGGGCCAAGGCGCCGACCTTGACCTGCGCAGCGTCGACGCGCACGTGTACCGGCTGCGTCGCAAGATCGAGCCCGAGGGCCCGCGCCCTACGTACATCCACGCGGTGCCCGGCATCGGCTATCGCTTCGAGCGCCGCGGCCTGACCGACCGGCTGTCGCGGGCCCAGGACGACGACGCACCTCTCGACGCGGTGGCCGCCACTCAGTAGCGATCAGCCAGACAGGGACCTGCGGGGGGTGCGTCGGCGGCGGCGAAGGCGGCCCTCGGCAAGCAGCACCCACTGGCCGCGCTCGTTGAGCCCTGCAGGACGGACGTCGACGATCTGGCTGGCGAGCAGCGAAAGCGGCCGGCCCTGGGGAAGCACGAAATCGAGGCAGGAGGCCGCGTTGCCGTCCCAGCGGCGGCGCTCAGTGATGCCGTCGAACACCACCAGACTGCGGCTCACCCGGCGCGACTGCACGCCGCCGGCGACGTAGGCGACGCGGTACATGTCACCCGTCTTGAGGCCGAATCGGTCAAGCACCGACCGTTCCCGCACGAGCCGGCCACGGCGGACCTGGCCGAGGGGCGGAGCCGACAGGACGATTGCGGCGCTTGGTGCGGTCATGCACGGAATGTTCGATGCCTCGAGTCGTCTGTTCGTCGCATGAGGCGGTCACACAGGGGTAACGGGATCCTCCGCAGACGCCGACCTCGGCGGTGCCGCCGCGATGTTGGGCTCGACCACGATCGCGCCCCGTATTGAGGGGCTGCTGTGTCAAACCGTCGTTGCGGCGCCACTTTTCGGTGACGCGCGCGCGATGACCATGGCCGGGTGGTGACTGAGACTCAGCGCATGGCAACAATCTCCGCCCACGCCACAATGCTGCGCGAGATCTCCGCCGCGGGCGACCGCGAACGAACCGGTGCGCTGGACGTCGACTGGGAAGGCGCGCACGCAACCCTGTTCTTCATGTTCGGCCACCCCACTCATGTCGTGTTCGAGACCGTCGATGGCCGCACGCTCGATGGTGAGGCGGCGCTGAACGCGATCCTTGACGAGTTGCCAACTGAATTTCGAGTAGCTCCATGGCGGCGCGCCATGGTCACGGATGACACGCTGCACTGCAGCGCGGAGGACCTGATGGGACTGTTCCAACGGCGCCATGCCGTCCCCGACACCAACGGACAGACGACCGACCCGGCGCCCACGGCGGTAGCCCCGGTGGCGGAGACGTTCGCGCCCGCCGGGGTGCCAGCCTCTCAGCCCGCCGCGCCACCGTTGCCGACAGGCCGGCTGCCCTTCGGGCTCAGCGATTTTCCGCTGCTGCCGCTGGCGACTGTCCTCTGGACGGACGCAGCCGCCCAGGTCGTCAACCTCGAGACCGCCGTGCCGCGCCTGCCGGACTCTCTGCTCGTGCTCTCCGGGCCGACCTGCAAGGGCGCGGCGCTCATCGCCGGCGGGACCGTGACCGACGCGGTGTGGGTGAATGCCTCCTCAGGCCAGCTCGGCGACCAGGCCGCCCATTTGTTGATGACCTCGCTCGAGGGTACGCTGACCGCGTACCGCATCGAGGATCTTCGACTGGTGTCGGCGCTGCCGATGCTGTGGCGCTCGCCGCGACTCGGCTCCGGCCTGCCCGCAGGCTGGCTGAATACGGACGACGTTGTCGCCGAGGTGCGCACCTCCAGTCGTTCCTGCGGACTGCTGGTCGAGTCTGCGGACCCCGGCGTCGCGCTGTTCCAGGCGGGCGAGCTCGTCGCCGTGTACACCGAGGGCCAGCCGTGGGCGGCCACCTCGATGGCCACCCTGCGCAGCCTTCTCCACGCACCCGACGCTCGCGTGAGCGTGATCGGCGACGTCGCCGGGCCTTCATCGGCACCGGACGGCGCCGACGCGCAGACTCCCGAGACGCAAGCTCCGCAGGCGCAGGCTCCCGAGCCTGCCGCACCAGTGGCGGAGGCCACAGCCGCGCCTGCGCCTCCCGCCGAGCAGGTCACCATCCTCCCCACCGGGTACACGTCGGCAACGGTTGTGGACGAGCCCGGCGCGGCGGTTGAACAGAGCGCTGACACCGGGTCGGTCGACGCCGACGGCGAGGCCGCGGCGCTCCAGCCGATGGCCGACGCCGCCCCGGCGCCGACGAAGGGCTGGGGTAGGAAGGGCAGGGCGAAGGCGGCCTTTCGGAAAGACGATGCCGCCTCTGACGCGACGACCGCGGGAGCCGACGCGGGCGCGGCGGTCGAGGTTGCCGATTTCGCAGTGGTGGAACCGGCAACCAACGGCGCTGAGACGTACGCAGACGACCCTGCAGACGCGTCCCCCGAGGCTGCCACTGAATCCGACGCTGCGCCAGAGGCCGACGCGCAGCCCGTGTTCAAGGTGCTCGAGACCGAGGCGCCGGTTCCCGACGCCTCCATCGCCGACCTGCAGTTCGAGCCGGCGGTGTTCACCATTGCCGACCTCTCAGAGAGCAGCGCCGCCGAGCCCAACGAGATGGCCGGCGTCGAAGCGCGTGAGGCGACCGAGTTTGTGCCCGCTCGCCTGGACATCGACGTCGATGCGTTGCGCGCCGAGCTCACCGACATCGCCACCGTGTGGCTCGGCGAGGACGATGCCGCGCCTGTCGTCAAGGCCATCAGCGCGGCCCGACCCGGCGTTGACGACTTCGTGGCCACCATCGCCGCCATCAGCACGATGGAGGTCCCCGGTCACGAGAGCGCGGTGGTGCGAGCCATGGCACGCGAGATGCACTACCGGGCAACCGAAGTGCTCACCGGCGTCTGAACGAACCACGTGAGCCTGCAGCACGTCATCGACAGCGTCCGCGCCCAGCCGGTGATCGCGGTCGGGGCGGCCGCTGTGCTCCTGGCACTGCTCTGCGTCCTGCTGGTCGCGCGCATCGAGCGACTCAAGGACAGGCTGCACGTCGCCAAGGCGGCGGCTGAGGACGCCGCCCAGGCCGCCGCGCTCGCGGCGCCCGGCGGCATCGATCCCGATGTGGTTGCCGAGCTCCTGCGCGCCGGGCAGCGTCCCACGCTCGATGCCGTATACCAGGCGATGCAGCTGCGCGCCGGCAGCAGCCGCGGTCGCTAAGAGGGCGAAGCGCCGCGCCTGCGGAGCAGGCGGGGGTTGGCCGAGGTGACCGCCATCCAGGCGGCCTTCCAGCTCACGTTGACCGCCTCTTCACGCAGGCGGAGCATGGTGGCGTTCGCGGAGCGGTCGACCAGCGCGCTCTGTCTCGTCGACCAACCGCGCCGCGACGGCACCGCCGGCGCTGCGGGCGCGGCTTCCTTGGCCGGTTCGCGGTTGGTCCACAGCTCCTCCGCGGAATCGGCGGCGAGCACCGCGGTGGCGGAGCTGATCCTGAATGCATCGGTACCAGGCGGCGGCGCCTCGGCCACCGGCGCCGGCTCGGGAGCGCCGACGACCAGCGCGTCCACCGGGGCAGCAGGTGCCACCGTCTGCGGCTGGTGGATGACGAAGCCGTCGTCTTGGGGAGGACCTGACGCGGGCGTCGCGACGGTCTCTGAGGGAGCGAAGCCGACATCGCGTTGCGACTGTTCGGGGGCACGTCCCCGCCCCATGTCGTGGGCGGCGAAGGTGAGCTCGTCCTCGGGCACCTCGACCGGGAGGTTGTCGCCGTGGCCAGCGGACGCGTCAGTCGGCATCGTGTGCTCTCCAGGTTGATTCGACGGTGCCATCGTACGCTCGCGTCTCATCGCGTCTCGAAAAGATCGTGTCGCGAACCGGTTCCCTCTGGTCGTGGCAGAACTGAGGCGGGAGAGAATCCCGGAGGGACCCCAGGTCCGTCCATCGACATCCAGAGGAGCCTCCCCAGCGTGAGCATCGCCACCGCCACCAAAGGCATCGACCCGCGCTACCTCGAGGCGCTCGGACCGCTGCGCCCGCTCATCGACGACGACAGCCTGACCGAGATCATGGTCAACGGACACGAGATGGTCTACGTCGAGCGCAAGGGCAAGATCCTGCTCACCGACGTTCGCTTCGACAGCGAGGAGCACCTCCTCCGGGTCATCGACACCATCGTCTCCTCGGTTGGACGGCGCATCGACCAACGCTCCCCGCTCTGCGACGCGCGCCTGCTCGACGGCTCCCGCGTCAACGCGGCCATCGCCCCAGTGGCGCTCGACGGACCGATCCTCACCATCCGTAAGTTCAGCAAGGATCCGTACCAGGTCAGCGATCTCATCGGCTTCGGCACCATCACCCAGGAGGCGGCCGCGTTCATGCAGGCCTGCGTCCTGGCCAGGGCAAACATCGTAGTCAGCGGCGGTACCGGTACCGGTAAGACGACCCTGCTCAACGTCTGCTCGGGCTTCATCCCCGTCGACGAACGCATCGTCACCATCGAGGATGCGGCCGAGCTGCAGCTCCACCAGGAGCACGTGTGCCGCATGGAGTCGCGCCCCTCGGACGTCAACAACGAGGGCCGCATCACCATCCGCGACCTGGTCGCCAACTCCCTGCGCATGCGCCCGGACCGCATCGTGGTCGGCGAGTGCCGCAGCGGCGAGGCGCTGGACATGCTTCAGGCGATGAACACCGGTCACGACGGCTCGCTGACCACTGTGCACGCGAACAACCCGCGCGAGACGCTGTCGCGCCTCGAGACCCTGGTGTTGATGGCCGGCATGGACCTGCCGCTCAAGGCCATCCGTCAGCAGATCGCCAGCGCCATCGACCTGGTCATCCAGCTGAGCCGCCTCAAGGACGGTTCGCGCAAGGTCACGGCGATCTCCGAGATCATCGGCATGGAGGGTGACACCATCACCATGCAGGAGATCTTCAAGTTCGAGTCCAAGGGCGCCGATCCGTCGACCGGTCAGATCATCGGCGAGTTCAACCCCACCGGCATCCGCCCCAAGATCATCGACAGGCTGTTCGACATGGGTGTGCCGCTGCCGCCGCGCCTGGCGCAGCTGTTCCCCGACCGTCGCCAGCTCATGGCCCAGCAGGCACTTCTGCAGCAGCAGCAGCGCCGGGGGTAGCCGCGGCTCTCAGGACGCCGGCCTACCGGCCACGTTGCCTCTCCTCGGCACCGTGGGTTCTGCCCATTGCGGGTCTGCCACAGTTGGCGAATGCAGACGGTGTACGACGCTGCCGGTGGCGACCCGGGCATGCGTCGCCTGGCGGCCAGCTGGCATCGCCGGGTCATGGCCGACGACGTGGTCAGCCACGCCTTCAGCCATGGGTTTCACCCCGACCACAGCGCCCGGCTGGCGGCCTATTGGGCAGAGGCGCTTGGCGGACCGACCGCGTACTCCGACTCCATGGGCGACGAGACCTCTGTCGTGCGGATGCACAGCGGCAATGGAGAGCACGAGGAGATGGACCGCCGTGCCGTCGCCTGTTTCGACGAAGCCCTGACGGAGGTCGGACTCATCGACGGCGATCCCCTCCGCCAGGTGCTTCACGACTACTTCGCGTGGGCCACGACAACCACCATGGCGCGCTACCACCATTCCGCTGACGATGTCCCCAGCGGCCTTCGCATCCCCCGCTGGTCCTGGGACGGGCTCCAGGACTGACGCGCGTCGGCCGCCCTCAGCCCTCGCCCACAGGCACCGGCTGGAACATGTCCAGCGGGAGCGGCTCGCCTTCGCTGGCGAGGTGGTCGAGGAAGTGCGGAGTCACGCCGGTCGGGGTGAAGGCGCCGATCACGTTGCCATCCTCGTCGATGCCCTCCTGGCGGAAGGTGAAGATCTCGCGGAGCTGCACGTCGCCACCCTCACAGCCGAGAACCTCGGTGACACTGACCACCTTGCGCGATCCGTCACGCAGGCGGGACTGCTGCACGATGATGTTCACCGCTGAGCCGATCTGTTCGCGGATGGCCCGCGACGGCAGCTCGGCGCCGGCCATGAGCACGAGCGTCTCGAGACGTCCTACACACTCGCGCGGGTTGTTGGCGTGGAGCGTTGTCAGTGAGCCGTCGTGGCCGGTGTTCATGGCCTGGAGCATGTCAAGGGCCTCGCCGCCACGGCACTCTCCGACCACGATCCGGTCGGGGCGCATGCGCAGGGAGTTGATGACCAGCTCGCGGATCGACACGCGGCCGCGGCCCTCGATGTTGGCCGGCCGGGTTTCCAGGGTGACCACATGTTCCTGGCGCAGCTGGAGCTCCGCTGCATCCTCAATGGTGACGATGCGCTCATCCTCGGGGATGAAGCTGGAAAGGATGTTGAGGGTGGTCGTCTTTCCCGAACCGGTGCCGCCGCTGACCACGACGTTGAGCCGCCCGCGGACGCACGCCCGAAGGTAGCGCACCATGTCGTCGGTGACCGAGCCGAAGGCCACCAGGTCCTCGACGGTGAACGCCTCCTTGGCGAACTTTCGGATCGTGACCGTGGGCCCACGGAGCGCCAGCGGCGGGATGATCACGTTGACGCGCGAGCCGTCCTTGAGTCGGGCGTCGACCATCGGTGAGGATTCGTCGACGCGGCGGCCGATCGTGCTGACGATGCGGTCGATCACCTGCATCAACTGCTCGTTGCTCTCGAAGGTGACTGGGCTGAGGCTCAGCTTGCCGTGCTGCTCGACGTAGATCTGCCGCGAGCTGTTGATCATGATTTCGGTGATCTCCGGGTCACCGAGCAGCACCTCGAGCGGTCCGAGGCCGAGCACGTCATCGATGACAGTGTCGATGACGCGCAGCTTGTCCTGGCGCGTCATGGTCATGTTCTGCTCGGTGACCAGCTCATTGACGAGCTCGCCGATGCGCTGGCGCACCTGGTCGGAGGGAGTGCTGTCGGTGCTGCCGGCCAGCTCCTCGATGAGGCGGCTGTGCACCTTGCTGCGCAGCTGTGCGTACATGTTGCCGGAGCCTGGCTTGGCGAGCGGACCGCGGGCCATGCCGGTGCGGTTGAGCAGGGAGGTCTGGCGGGGCGGTTCGGCGCCCTCTAGCGCTGCGCCGGTTCGCGTCATCAGCTGCGGTGCGGGGCGGGTGCGCGGTGCGACCACCGGCGCCGGGGCGGCGGG
>JALYZN010000020.1 GCA_030948845.1 Candidatus Dormiibacterota bacterium | reverse complement strand
GCCGTCGACGGGCGCGGCGTCTCCGTTGGCCGGCCCGACGGACTGCCAGCCGAACTGCAGAGCACCGCGGACCAGTGGTCCGCGGCAGGGCTGACCGTTGTCGCGGTGTGGCGCGACCAGTGCATCGGCATCATCGGCGTGGCTGATCGGATCAAGCCAAGCGCTGCCGAGGCCATCGCCCGGTTGCGCGGCTCCGGGTTGGAGGTCGCCATTGTGACCGGAGATCGATGGAGTACCGCCAACGCCGTCGCAGCCCAAGTGGCTGTCGACCGTGTGCTTGCCGAGGTGTATCCGGAGGACAAGGTCAACGAGGTGATCCGCCTCCAGGGGCAGGGCCACCGCGTCATGTTCGTCGGCGACGGCATCAACGACGCTCCCGCGCTCGCCCAGGCCAACGTTGGGGTGGCACTGGGCAGCGGGACTGACGTCGCCATCGCCGCCGCCGACATCACCCTGCCTGGCAATGACCTCGAGGGTGCCGTCGACGCCCGCGACATTGCCCGGAGAACCTACGCGGTCATCCGCCAGAACCTGGTCTGGGCCTTTGCCTACAACGTGGTCATGATTCCGCTCGCGATTGTTGGCGTCATCACCCCAATGCTCGCCGCCGGTGCGATGGCGCTTTCCAGTGTCACCGTGGTCACCAACGCGCTGCGGTTGCGCCGCTTCCACCGCCGAACCGCCAGTGTCGGCGCACTGCGTGAGGAGATGCCCCTTGCCGCCTAAGCCCGCCAGCCCGCCAGCGGTCGCCACCCCGGGGTACATCAACAACAAGAAGCGCATCCAGGATCGACTGAACCGCCTTGAAGGACAGGTGCGCGGCATCCAGCGCATGGTCGACGAGGAGCGCTACTGCATCGACATCCTCACCCAGGTGAACGCCGTCAAGGCTGCTCTGGACCGCGTGGCGGTGAGCCTACTCGATGACCACGTGCGCCACTGTGTCACCGACGCGGTGCGCAACGGCAATGGCGACGCCAAGGCAAGCGAGCTGAGCGATGCCATCGGTCGATTCCTGGCGGGCTGACCGTGTGGGTTCTTCAGGACATCGGCAAGTCGCTGTCGCTGTCGTTCACCATGTTCTGGCAGGTGCTCTGGCCGCTCGCCCTGGGGTTCCTGCTCTCCGCGGCGGTGGAGACGCTGGTGTCCAAGGAGACGATCTCCCGCGCCCTTGGTAAGGACTCGGCGCGCAGCGTCGCCCTCGCGGCCGGGCTCGGCGCCGCCTCGTCCTCATGCTCCTACGCAGCCGTGGCGGTCGCGCGAACGCTGTTCCGCAAGGGCGCCACCCTGGGCAACGCGATCATCTTCGAGTTCGCATCGACCAACATCGTCTTCGAGCTGGGTTTGGTGCTACTGATCCTGCTCGGCTGGCAATTCCTCAGCGCCGAGCTTGCCGGCGGCGTGCTGATGGTCGTGCTCCTGGCGTTCATCTTCAGGCTGACCCTCCGCCGCCGCCTCGTCGACGCGGCCCGTGCCCAGGCCGAGCGCGGGCTGGTCGGGAGGATGGAGGGCCATGCCGCCATGGACATGTCGGTGACCGACGGCCCTCTGCTGCGGCGCGCGTTCTCGGGGCGCGCGTTCACCTCGATCAGCCAGTACTTCGTGATGAACGTTTACAGCCTGTGGTCGGACCTGCTGCTCGGCTTTCTCATCGCCGGTGCGCTCGGTGCCTTGGTGCCCGACTCGTTCTGGTCCGGATTGTTCTTGCAGGGTCACGGCATCGTCAGTGAAGTGTGGGGCGCACTGATCGGACCCCTGGTCGCGGTGATCAGCTTTGTCTGCTCCGTCGGCAACGTCCCCTTGGCCGCCGTGCTCTGGCGCGGCGGGATCAGCTTTGGCGGCGTGATCGCGTTCATCTTCGCGGACCTCATCATCATCCCGATCATCAACATCTATCGGAAGTACTACGGGCGCCGGGCTGCCGTGTACCTTTTCGTTGTGTCGTACCTGACGATGGCCGCCTCCGGGCTGGTGGTCGGGCTCTTGTTCAACGCAACCGGCCTCACGCCAACGAACCACAGCGTCACCGCATTCTTCGACACCGGGATCAGCTGGGACTACAACACCTTCCTCAACATCGCGTTCTTGGCGCTGATCGCGGTGCTGCTGGCGCGCTTCTTCCGGACCGGCGGCCCCATGATGCTGACCGAGATGAATGGACCTGCGCGTGACCAAGGACACGCAGCTGCGCATCAGCACGGAGCGCCTGACGTGCCGACGCGCTCGGAGTTGATCAGCCCGTCTGTCCAGGCTGGCGCGACCTGATCGTGCGTACCGAAGCTAGACGCGCTCTGGGCGGTTCCATGGTCGTCACTGCGACATTGCTCGCTGCGTCCTGCGGTTCGTCTGCGTCGACAGCCCCTTCGAGCTCCCCACCCGCACCGACTCCGCCCGGGTGTGCACCCACGCCGTGCGCGACCGCGTCAGGCCTGACCGTCCACGTCATCAGTGTCGCCCCGTCGTTCAGCCCGTCGGCGGTTGCGGGGTCGACCCTCGACCCCAGCACTCATCTGGTGCTCGTCCAGCTGGAGGCGACCGCCCGGGCGACTACGCTGCTGCCCGCAACCGCTTTCCATCTGCGTGGTCCAGATGGCCGCCTGTTATCCGCTGACACCATCGAGGGCGGAGAGGAGTGCCAAGCGATCGGAGCCGGTATCACGGCGGTCCCGCAGCCACCGGCCGCTCCGACACCGGCGTGCTTCGATATTGGGGGCGCCACGTTCAGCGGATTCAGTGTCATTGTCGACCTGCCCAGCGGCGGCCAACTGTCGATCCCGCTGTCAGCGTGACGTTGGGGCTCAGGGCGTGCGCTGCGGAGTCGAGACCGGTACGGTGATCGGGTACAGGTTGCCGATGTTCGCGGTCAGGTGCGCTGGGCCAGGGGCCTCCGCATGCTTCGGTTCAGGAGCAGCAGTTGCGGACCCGCTGACCGTCGGCGCGGGCGCTGGCGCCGACGCGGGCGTCGTCGGCACCAAGACGTGCAGTGCGAAGCCAATCACCAGGGCGGCGCCCAAGACGAGCGCAACAATCTCTGCGCGCATAGCTCGAGTGCGGCCCACGCCGCCCGCTCTCACGAGCCGTCGCAGCCAGCTGCCGTGAGCATGCGTGCAGTGTAGACGGCGGTTTGGTCTGCACTGACCAAACCAAGAGCGCTGGAAGCCCGAATCAGTGTTGCTCTTGCGGCCCTCCTGCTTCTGGGCGGCGTCCGCGGCCCTTGACCATTCATGACGTCGGCCTTCAGCGACAGGTAGTCCCAAACCCGTAGTGACAGCCGGCGTCCTAGCGTCCATTCGACCTGTCCGTAACGGCAGTCGGTCATGCCGAGTTCACCTTTGCGACAGCTTGGCTCGGAATCACGGGTAAAGTTCGACCATTCCCACCTCAGGGCCTCCCTCACCATGCGCCTTCGCTACCTGATTCCCCCTCTGTTGCTGTGTGTCGTCGCCGCCGGCGTCGTGACCGTGCACGCCGCGAGCGACCGCCAGAGCAGCTTCAGCACTGCCGCGGCCCAGCTGCGCGCCCAGTGGGATCGTGACCAGGCCCAGGGCGTCCCTGCCTCGAGCCTGGCACCCCTGCGCACCGAGCTGGCCAGCCAGCGGCCGACGGCGGCCTGGTGGTCGCCAGGCTGGCTCGGCGACGACGGCCAGGCCCTCATCGGACGTCTGCAGAGCGAGACCACCGCGGCCTGGAGCGCCGCCCTCGACGCCCAGCGCACCCAGGCTCAGGCGCTGATCACGCAGTGGAACGAGTTCAACCAGCAGCAGACCTCGTGGCTGACGACTGACGCCGTCGCGGCGGCTGCGCAATGGTCGAATCAGCTCGGCGCCGCCAAGACGCCGGCGTCGATCGAGGCTCTGGCGACGTCGTGGAAGGGCTTCCTCGCACAGCAGCGCACGGCTGTCGTCGCTGCCCAGCAGGCCAAGCTCGCCGAGGCCCTGAAGTCCGCCGGGGGTCCGCAGGCGGTGCTGGCGAGCGCGCGCCGCCTCGTGGCCGTCGCGGCTAGCGCCAACCTCGACGCCGGGAACGTCGACCCCCTCGCCACTCAGCTCGGCAACCAGATCGCCGCCGGCGACAACACCGACGCCCTGACGACCGGAGAGCAGCTCGTGCCGGCGCTGGCCAGCCTGCAGTCGCTGGTCAACCTCAACAACCAGGTGTCCGCCCAGGTCCTGCCCCTCCTCTGGAGTGTCGACCAGGCACAGGCTGAGGGCACCCCAAAGGCGGCCGCGCTGGCGGCTCAGCAGGCCGGGATCGGCGCTCAGTTCCGTGCGGCTCGGACGCCGGACCAGCTCAACGCCGTCGCCGCCGCGGTCACCTCACTGCAGAGTCAGATCGCGGCCGACCTCGCCGCCTACCAGTGCGGTCACCCTGTGGGTGCGGGCAAGCAGATCACGATCTCCCTCTCGCTGCAGGAAATGGTCTTCTACCAGGACGGTTGCGTTGTCAAGGCAACCCCGGTGACAACAGGCCGCCCCCAGCTGCGAACGCCCGCCGGCCGTTTCTCGGTGTTCAGCAAGCCGAGCAACTTCACCTTCATCTCGCCGTGGCCGAAGAGTTCGCCGTTCTACTACAACCCCACGCCGGCCAGATGGGGATTGGAGTTCGCCGCGGGTGGCTACTTCATCCACGACGCGTCGTGGGAGTCCATCAACTCATACGGCCCAGGTGGGGAGAACAATCAGCAGGCGGCCAGCCACGGCTGTGTTCACACGCCGACGCCGGTCATGGAGTGGGCGTTCTCCTGGACCCCGATCGGTACGCCGGTCAACATCAGCGCCTGACTGCCAGCGGGTGCGGATTTACTCTGACGATTCTGAGTTCGTGCGCGCGGCCTGCGTCGACGGCGATCAGCTGGAGGCGGGCGAATCCCGGTCGCTGATGCGGCCATCCTCAATCACCATGACCCGGTCGGCGAAGTCAATGAGGCGGGTGTCGTGAGTGACCACGACGCATGCCTGGCCGCCGTCATGCACCGACCGCCGCAGCAATTCCATCGCCTCCCGTCCGCTGTTGGTGTCCAGGCTCGCGGTGGGTTCGTCGGCAAGCAGGACGCGAGGCTTGGCGACGAGGGCTCGGGCAAGACTGACTCGCTGCTTCTCGCCACCGCTCAGCACACCCGGGTACGCGTCCCGCCGGCGAGCCAGCCCGAGGGAGCTGAGCAGGGCGGTCGCCCGATCGACGGCAATGCCGGTGCGCATCCCGAGCAGACGCAAAGGGAGCGCGACGTTCTCGACGGCGGTGAGCGAACCGAGCAGATTGAAGCTCTGAAAGACAAAGCCGATGGTGCGCAGGCGCATTCCGGCCACGTCCTTACGCTGGTGCAGGAGACCAACGCCCTCGATCTGCACCGTGCCGCTGGTCGGCGCCAGGAGACCGCCGAGCATCGAGACAAGCGTTGTCTTGCCCGAGCCGGAAGGACCGAGCAGCAGCACAATCTCACCTGCTTCGACTGACATGCTCGCCGCGGTGACCGCTGCTACAGCCGATTCACCCGATCCGAATGTCCGGCTCAGCCCGCGCGCTTCGATGACGCTCATGCCTTAAACACCTCCTGCGGATCGATGCGCTGCACGTGCCGAACTGGGATCAGGCTGGCGAGCAAGTTGACAGCGATGATGATGCCTGCCAGCTCGGCCACAAGATCGAAGTCCAGGTTGGACGCGATCACCGGGTACCAGGCATTCAATGCGGCGGCCACGCCCGCTGCCAACCCCCACCCCAGCAAGATGCCGCAGACAGAGAGAACGACCGATTGCAACAGCGCGCTCCCGTACAGCACCAGTCGGCCCGCGCCGAGGGCCTTGAGGACCGCGTAGTCGCGGGTGTGCTCCACCGTTGCGGTGTACAGCACGATCCCGGCGATCAGCACTCCGGCGAGCAGCGCCACGATGGCGAGGATCTGCACGGGTTGTCCAAAGCTGGAGGTGATCGTCGCCTGGTCGTTGCTGGCGACGGTGGTGCGTGGCAGCGCCTCGAGACCGGGGATCCGGTCGATGCTCGCCGTCACCGTTGTGGCACTTGTGCCCGCATCGAGGTGTACCAGGCCGTAGCTGATCGTCTGGGTCCCCGCTACACGCTGCGCTAGGTCGAGCGGCGCGAAGAGAAAGAAGTCGCCGGCGGCGTTGGTGCCGGCCGAGATGCCCACGACACGCAGACCGTGGCCGAAGAGGCTGATGGTGTCGCCCACGGTGACGTTGGCGATGCTAGCGAAGCCCCGGTCGACGACCACCTCATCGCCATGCGGCGTGGCGGAGCCGGAGACCAGCTCCCACGGACCGCCTCCCGTGCTCGGTTGAAAGCCGACCATGTACACGGGAAGGTGGGTGTGGCCGACCCCGACGATGCCATTGACCGCCACCACAGGATCGACGGCGCGGACCCCTGGAAGGCGGCTGACCTGCGTCAGCGCATCGGGCGGGAACGCAGACTGCGCGAAGAGCAGGTCCTCGATGCCCTTCTCGCTGACAACAAGCTGGGCGCCGCTGTGGTCGAGGTAGGCAGTGGAGGAGACGGCCAGCCAGCGCGAGATGCCCTGAAGGAAGAGGACCATCATCGCTGCTACCGCCAATGCGCTGGCGCTCAGCAGCCAGCGCCGACGTTCCCGAGTGAGGTTCCGCCACGCGATGAAGAACGCCGTCCGCAAGCGCCCGGTGAAGTTGCCTTCCTCGGTCACCAGTACCTTCCTTCCTCGCGAGCGGCGGCAGCCCCGATTGCCGTATCGAACACCCTAGGGGCGTCTCGCCACGCCGAGGATGTGGGGCGACGTCGGCATCGACAGGCGAACATCAGGGAAGCGGAACCGATCCAGCTCTTCGATGACGAAGCCGGCATCTTCGATGGCCCCGGCCGTGTCACGGCTGGTGTGGCAGCCGCCCCCCAGGGCGGGCCAGACGGTGGCGTCGAGCGCCCGCTGCACGCGTGCGAGGGCGGCGGTCTCAGCGCGCACGTGTTCGAAGAAACGCAGCTGTCCACCAGGTCGCAGGACGCGGTGCGCCTCGCGCAGCGCTATGGCCTGAATGGGAACGGAACAGAGCATCAGCGACAGCACGACGCCGTCAGCGCTCCCGTCGCTCGCCGGCAGTCGGTCTGCGACGCCATCCACGACGTCGATGCGAACCGAGGCCTTGGCTGCGCTCCGCACCGCCAGCTCGCGAAGGTGCGCCTCGGGCTCCACCGCGAGGACTCTGATCACCTGCGCCGGGTAGTACGCAAAGTTGAGGCCATTGCCCGCCCCTACCTCGATGACCTCACCGGTCAGCCCTGCGAGCAGTCTTCGGCGATGGTCGCTCGCCCCGCCGGCGTCCATCTTCGGGCTCATCCATCCCCAGCAGCGGGCAAAGATGGGGTGGCTGACGGTCGTGGCGGTCATGGGCGATCGCATCTTAGGAACCCGGCAGCCGGGGCGGGCGAAGCAACGACTACTCGAGGCATCCCCGTCAGCGGTGCTCGAATGGGTCTCAGCCGAGCGGCTGCAGCCCTGTAAGCGTCACCTGTACCAGCCGGTGGACCGCCGCCTTCGACGGCAGGTTGCTGGCAGCTGCGAGGGCGTGGAGGCAGTACGTCGCGAGCTCGTCCGGCGCCACGTCGGTCCGCACCTCGCCGGCATCGGCTGCCGTGGTGAGCAGACCCCGGACCAGATCGTGGAGCTGCCGCCGCACCAGCGCGACATGTTTGCCTCGGTGCAGATGCGCCGCGAGCTCGGTGTCATGGGCGGCGTGCAGCGCGTGCTGAATGCTCGCGTACACCTCTAGGACGGCCTCGAGCCTGTCGCGCGGCTCGCCGGGTCGGTCGCGGACCTTGGCGAGCTGGTCGAGATGGCCGCTCAGCTGCCGCTCGTGCCAGGCAACTAGGATCGCTTCCACGTCTGGGAAATACTTGTAGAGCGTTGCCCGGCCAATGCCGGTGGTTTCAGCGATCTGCGACATGGTGACCGAGAGCAGCCCGTGGTGGGCCGCGAGCTTCGCCGTGGTATCAAGAATCGCGTCGTGCACCTCACGACGGTGGGCCTCGATGGTCTCCGTCCACAGCTTCGGCATCGGTGCCAGTATACGCTCCGACGCTGGCGAATACACAGCAACTTGACAGCGACAGCTTGTATCGATAAAGTCACGCGCATGAAGAGTGATGCCGAGGGCGAGGTCGAGTGGGGGAGACGGGACGGCATCCTCGGCGCCCTCGACCGGATGGTCGAGTCCGGACGCATCACCGAGAGCGAAGCGCAGGACCTGCGTGCGGCCACGAACGAGACGGGCTTCAGCCAGGCTGTTCGGAATATCCGCGTCCGACATGCGGGGCTGCAGCTTGACGAGGCTGTCGCGGACGGCAGCCTGACCCGCACCGACGCCGATCGCTTGCTCGACCGCCTCCGGCATGGCGAGCACGGGGGCTCACTTCGGGCGCGCCTGCGAGGCCTCCGCGCCCACGGACCCCATCGTGGCTGACGGCGGGTGAGCGGCGCCCAGCCGGTCGTCAGCGTTCGCGGTCTGACCAAGAGGTATGGCAACGAGATCGCCGTCGACGACCTGACCTTTGCACTCGAGGCGGGGACCATTACCGGCTTTCTCGGCCCCAACGGCGCCGGCAAGTCGAGAACCTTGCGGCTGCTGCTCGGGCTTGCCCAGCCTACGGCAGGGGAGGCACTCCTGTTCGGATGCCGATATGTGGAGCTCGAATGCCCGGCGCGACGCGTCGGCGCCGTGCTGGAGTCCGGTGACTTCGATCCCGGTCGCTCCGGCCGCAATCACCTGCGTGCGCTCGCGCTCGCGATTGGTGTCGAGAGCAGACGCATCGACGAAGTGCTCGAGCTCGTCGGCCTTCGAACCGCAGCCAGTCGGAGGGTGAGGACCTATTGGCTGGGGATGCGCCAGCGACTCGGACTGGCAGCCGCGCTGCTCGGTGATCCCGAGCTGTTGCTTCTCGACGAGCCCGCCAACGGCCTCGACCCCGAGGGCGTGCACTGGCTGCGCGGCCTCCTTCGACAGTTCGTCGAGCAGGGACGAACCGTCCTCGTCTCGAGCCACGTTCTCGCCGAGGTCGCTCAGACGGTGGATGCGGTGGTGATCATCAACCACGGTCGCCTGGTCGCCACCCTCGAACGCAATGAGATCGCTGACGGCGAGCGCTCCCTCGAGGATCGTTACCTCGAGCTCACGGCGAGGGGGACACGATGAGCAGGCAGCTGCGTTCCGAGCTGTTCAAGCAGCGCACCACGCGCACCAACGCCGTGCTTGCCGGATCGATGGTCGGTCTCGTGGCGCTCGTGATGATTCTGCACATGGTCACCATTCCAGCTCACGACCTCAGCGACCGGGAGGGTCAGCTGAAGATCTTCGGCCTGGGGACCACCTTCGGTATGGTGTTCGCCTCGCTGCTGGGCGCGATGTCGGTCACCGGCGAGATCCGCCACGGGCTGATCCGCCCGACCTTCCTGGCGAGTCCCAACCGCACCTGCGTCATCGCCGCCAAGGTGGCCGTCAGCGCGATGGCCGGCGCCGCATTCGGCCTTCTCGCCGAAGTACTGGCCGCCGGGGTGGGCAGCGCGGCGCTTGCCGGCCGCGGCATCCACGTCGCACCGAGCGCTTCCGACTTTGTCCAGCTGCTCGCGGGCGGAGCGGTTGCGGCGGCGCTGTGGTCCGTCATCGGAGTTGGCGTCGGCGCGGTTGTTCGTAATCAGGTCGGCGCCGTCCTCGGCTTGGTCGTGTGGCAGCTGTTCATCGAGATGACTGTGATCGGTAGCCTCCCCGCGGCCGGCAGGTTTGTGCCGGGAGCAAGTGCCGGTGCGATGGCGGGAGCGATCCTGGAACAGACCTCGACCTACTTACTTGCCCCCGCGCTCGGCGCGCTGCTCATCGTCGGCTACGCCGCGGCGGCGACGGTTGCGGGAGTTGTCGCCACCGCGCGCCGCGATGTTGGCTGACCCGGAAGGAGCCGTGATGCAATCTCACCCTGAACAGAACGACCATCCCCCTGATCGGAGTCGACGTGGCCTGGTGGTGGGCGTTCTCGCGGCCGTCGTCATCGTGGTCCTCATCTTGCTGCACCTGCTCGGAGTGATCCACGGGTAGGGAGGTCGACAATTCGCTGCTTGACACGCGGTCGGTGGGCCCAAACCTCGACTGATGCCGCGCTCGACCGTGCCGATCGGTGCGGTCGGCCAGCGGCCCCCGCGCAGCCAAGAGTCATTCACTGCGGAGGGCGCTGGTTTGGTGATGCAGTCCTTGCCGTCGTGAAGTGATGCGCGGTCTCCGCATGGTGATCGCGTCCGCCTAGGGCGCTTGGGCTCACATGTATGGTGGCCTCCGTCAGGCGGTGGATGTCGTGCAGCAGCTGGTGGTGGCCCTCCTCTGCAACGCTATGGGCATCGGCGAGGCTGAGGGTGGCGTCCGCGACGATCTCGACCTCGGCGCGGAGTTCGTGACCCACCCAGCGAATGCGGACAGCCTCCACAGACTCGACACCGGGTACCGAGGACATGACCCGCGCGACGTCGTCCACCAGCTGAGGATCGACGCTGTCCATAAGCCGCCGGTAGATGTCGCGCGCCGCGGACCGCAGCACCACCAGGATCGCGATGGTAATGACCAACCCCACGATGGGGTCGGCGAGCTGCCATCCCAACACGACGCCGACCGCACCCACAACAACCGCGAGCGACGTGAGTCCGTCGGTGCGCGCGTGCACGCCGTCAGCGACGAGAGCTGCCGAGCCGATCTGGCGGCCAACCCGGATCCGATACACGGCCACGAGCTCGTTGCCGACGAATCCGATGAGGCCTGCAACGATCACCCATGCCACGTTGTGCACCGGATGTTGGTGGAACAGTCGATCGATGGCCGCCCAGGCCGCCACCGCGGATGAGAGTCCTATAACCGCGACGATGACGATACCGGCGAGGTCCTCGGCTCGCCCGTAACCATACGTGTAGCGCTTGGTGGCCGCTCGGCGGCCGAGCACAAAGGCTATGCCCAGCGGTACCGCAGTGAGTGCGTCAGCGAAATTGTGGATGGTGTCAGCGAGCAGGGCCACCGACCCGCTGAAGGCGAACACGACCAGTTGAAGTGCAGCGGTGACTGCCAATCCCGCAAGCGAGACCTTGAGGGCGCGTGTGCCCCTGCTGCTGGCGGTGAGAGCGGTATCGATCGAGTCGCCGGCATCATGACTATGTGGAACGAACAACCCGCGCACGACTGCAATCCATCGTCGAGCCAGGCCGAGTCCAGCGTCGACCTGCTCACCGTGGTGGTGGTGGGCATCCAGGCCATCGCCATGGGGTCGGTCATGGAGCGGCGGCGTCCGATGTTCGTCGGGTCCGGTCATCGGCACGGTGCCACTAGGCCCGCGCGCAAGGTGCCGGCTCTCACGATTTCACGCGCGGAGTCGCTGACGAGATGCGGCAGGTTACCTGGCGTGCGGCGGGGACTGCTTCAAAGATGGCTGCCTGAACCTGCCGATCGATGGTCTCCGCGGCACCGACCGGCACGTCGGCGGGGACAGTCACCTCGACCTCGAGCAAGAGCGAGCGTCCCATCCAGCGACCGCGGACGCTGGCGTCCTCATTGGTCACCGCCGATGCGGCTCGTCGAGCCGCCTCGACTTCGTCGGCGTCAACGCCATCCATGAGGTGGTGGAGAATCTCGCCGGTCACCTCGTAGCCGACATGGAGGATGAAGAGGGTCACCGCGAAGCCGGCGATTGGGTCCCCCCAGCGATATCCGAGCGCCACCAGGCCCAGGCCGACCAACGCGCCCAGAGACGAGAGCGCGTCCAGCCAGGAGTGGCGGGCGTCGGCGACCAGCGTCGCTGACTGGATGCGCCGGCCCACGACCAACTTGTAGCGGGCCACCACCTGGTTGCCGACGATGCCGAGCACAGCGCCGGCCATGCCGATGCCGAGATGGGTTGTTGTCGCGTTCCCGACGAGCTTGAAATAGCTTTCGACGCCGGCGAACACCGCGCTGCCCCAGATCACCAGTGCGACACCGAGACCGGCGAGGTCCTCGGCGCGCTCGTACCCGTACGGATAGCCCGCGGTCGGCTTTCGCTTCGAGATGCGAAAGCCCAGGAACACGACCGCTGACGTCGAGACGTCGGAGAGGTTGTGCAGGGCATCGCCGAGCAGCGCGACGGAGCCGGTGAAGATCGCCAGGGCGAGCTCGATGCCGCCGGTGAGGGCCAGGCCGAGCGCCGACACGCCGACCGCCCGATTGGCGCCGCGCCGATGCTCCGCCTCGTCGTGGCGCGGTGGCACTGCCGTTGCTCCGGCCGTCATGCGTGATCCGGATGTTTCTGGACCGCGTGATCGGCGTGGTACAGCGCTTCCTGCAGAAGCCTGCGGACGTGGGCGTCCTCGGTGCGGTACAGGACCCGTCGGCCGTCGCGGCGATGGCGAACCAAGCCAGCCAGGCGGAGCTTGGCGAGATGTTGCGACGCTGACGTCGCGCTGCAACCGGCGGTGGACGCGAGGTCATGGACTGACAGCTCACCCTCCAACAGGGCCCAGAGCAGACGAATCCTCGTCGGATCGGCGAGCATCGCGAGCGTTCTGGCCGCCTGGTCCACCTGTCTTGCAGTAAGCGACTTCGACTGCACATCTGCGCACATAACGAGAAGTGTAACCGAGGACAGAACGCGCCGCACCGCGACCACGGACGGATCCTGTGGACTGGAGCCAGGGCGAGGCTTCGTCCCCACAGCATCATCGAGTGCTGCAAGGCATGTACTTCGTTGCCGAGGCGACGCGGAGGGTCGTTCGCCTCGCCTCCGCGAACGCGGAGCAGGCTACACGTTCAATCCCGCGACGAGTGAAAACACTCGTTTCAATGGCCACCGGTCAGCGGAGACATCATCGCCGGGAAAGGCGGTGGCATTTCGTACCCTCCCCAAGCGCATCGACATCAGCCGGCGAGACTGCACGACCTGGGCTACTGGCTGCTGCCGGCATCTCTCTTTAGAGGGGCGCGGCGAGAAAAAGGTGCTCTCGTTTCAGCATCGCGTGTAGCAACCGCGCTCGTGCCGTCCGTCTCGCACAACAGAGCGGTGATCGGCATCAGTTCCTGTGCTGGCGGTGCGCCCGCGGGCGTTGGCTTCGAACGAGGCGACCGGACGAAATCGTCGAGCGCGAGCCTGATCGCGGCCACGCATTTGGCTGGCTCTGTCAGAAGCAAGTGGTGTCCGCCCTGCGACCAGATGTCCAGCGTGACCAGGTCGTTCAGCTCGCGCAAACGCGAGCGCAACGGAATGTCCGGCACCCGATCGTCGAGAGCGGCGATGAGACGCACGGGTTTTGCCAGGTTCACCAGCCAACCGGCTGCATCGCAGGCGAGGATCAATTCATCCATGCTCTGCGAGTACGACGCCCACGTGTGTTGAACCCCGGCTCGAACGATGGGCGCTGGCAAACTCGGCTCGATGAGCGGCGCCAGACGGCCGGCGAGCTCTCGATGCCTGCACATCCAGCCACACATCAGGCGGGACGTCGATCCAAACGCCATGAGGCCCTCCAGGGTTCCCATGGCACGGATGTGCCGGATTCCGTCCACGCGAGACGCGTAGATCGGTGGCGCGATGGCGACGACACTGTCGACCAACTCGGGGTGATACGTCGCCAAGGCGAGGGCCACCAGTGTGCCCATCGAGTGTCCGACGACAACGGCCGGCTCATTGATGTCCAGCTCGCGTAGACATGCGGCCAACGCATCGGCGTGATGGCGCGGGCTGTATCCCACGTCGGGCTTCGGTGACTCTCCAAACCCGAGCAGGTCGACCGCCACCAGCCTCGCGCCATCGGCGAGTGTGTCGAACTGGGCGCCCCAGTAGATGTTCGAGCCGCCCATGCCGTGCAGCAGCACGACCGGGGGACCGCTGGAACCAAGGCTTCGCGCGGCGAGCGCGCCGTGCGTCACTGCTCCGGAGGGGGCAGCCCACTGCAGCAGCGCCCGGCGTTGGATGATCCGTCGAGTCTCGAGAACGGTGGCCGCTGTCAGACCCCCGACCAGCAGCCGAGCCAGCCTCGGACCGCTGGTTCGTGAGGCACGTTGTGAACGGCGTGCTATCAACGACCGCGTGGCGCAAGCAACGCTGCGCGCGGCCGTGCGCTTGGATGACTCACCTCGCGCGTTGCTCGTCACAGTCACCTCAGCTGCGAGGGCCGATGAGCTCGGGGACGCGCGCCCTGGGCGCGGCGCCACGTAGCTGCGCGTTCTCCCGTTCAAGCTCGGCGATGTGTTGCTCGCGAGCCGCTGCGTTCGGGTCGTGACCGCCGCCCGTCGTGTGACCGCCTCCACCACCCATCGAGTGGCCGCCGCGCATCATGAACATCATGCCGACCGGGCAAGCGATGATGAAAGCTATAAAGAAGAGAGTTCCGATGGTCATATCATTCTCCTGAACTTTGGAGCCGAGGAATACCTCGAGTATTGGCGCTCCTCCGCCACACCGATAGGGTCGAAGGGCCCAACCACTCCCACCCCAAGAGGCGGCGCCAAACGTGCCACCAACACTCGGGACCATCGGCACTGGCGCGCGATCAAAGCGGTTACTACCCTCCTACCCACACGGGGGTATTGAATCCCCGGTCCGATCGGAGGACCAAGCCATGTCCGTCAAGTACGAATCCACCACGCGACCCGGTGAGGTCAGCCGTCCCAGTGTCGACGAGAATGACACGCCTGGTGAGGCTGCGCCACCTCATATCGGCAAGGCCATCAGCGCCCGCACGGCCGGGGTCGTCAGCGCCTCGTTTGCTCCCTGGCGATTGAAGGGGATCGGCATCCTGCGCATTGTCTTCGGCGTGGTGTGGGGTATTGATGCCTGGTTCAAGTGGCAGCCCGACTTCATCAACAACTTCGCCGGCTATCTGACCGGCGCCCAGGACGGGCAGCCAGCCTTCATCCAGGGGTGGATCAACTTCTGGATCAACATCGTCAAGGTCGATCCACACGTCTTTGCCCATACTGTGGCGGTTGGCGAGACACTGATCGCCGTGGCCCTCCTCTTCGGGATCATGAGCAACCTGACCAACATCGCCGGCATCCTGCTGACGGTGGTGATCTGGACGACCGCCGAGGGCTTCGGCGGCCCCTACGCCGCCGGGTCGGCGGACATCGGCTCCGCGATCATCTACGCGCTCGTCTTCGTCGGACTGTTCCTCAGCTCGGCGGGTCTCTGCCTGGGCTTTGATCGCTGGCTGACCCCACACCTCGGCCGCTTGGGCTTCGTTGCTTCGGGACCCTTCGTGCGGCCGCACTTCGTCCGCAGGCTCGGCCACAAGGAAAACGTTGCGGTATAGCGACGAAATTACCGACCGATAGCGCAACGGATGGCACCCCTTCTGACAGTCAGGCCGATGCCATCACAACACTATAAGGGGGATCACAACCATGATGTGGGGTAACGGGTACGGAAGCGGATTCAGTTGGTGGATGATGGGCGGCGAGGCTCTACTTGCAGCTCTGGTCATCGCCGGCATCGTGTTCGCAGTGCTACTTGTCGCGCGTCGCGCGGAACCTTCTGCACCATCGAATGGGAACCACGCCCGCGCGACTCGAGGCGCGGTTGGCACGAGGGGAGATTGACGAGCAGGAGTTCCAGCGCCGATCAAGCTTCCTTTCTCATGCCTGATGGGGGGTGGCAGCGCAGGAATGTCCAGGTCCGCAAAACCTGGCCGACCTGGGACTACCGCGGGGTCAAGTGGTGAATTTCGTCTCCGCTACTTTGGAGCAAGCGGCCGCGCGCATTAGCCCAAAGCCGGCATCAGCAACTTGCGTACCGCAGCGTGTCGATCATGACCTCAGCTCGCTCACGCGCGATTGTCGCCCAACGCGCGACCTCGGCCCTCTCGCTGGGCGTCTTGCGGGCCGGCTGAACGCCATCGCCAAGCGATGACGTTCGCCTTGCCATGGCCTTGACCATGTAACCCCGCCAGGTCACTCGGGACAACCCCGCGCGCCATCGGAGCGAGGTATCCTGTCGGTGGTGATGGAGCTCGCCTGACGCTGCCAGATTGGCTGATGGCTCCTACCGGCAGCGGGTCAGGAGGAGCCCGAGACGCAGCGAGTAGTGTCGCGGCAACTTGGGCGTTGCTGTATCCCAAAAAAATAGTGGTATCCAGCGTCGTCCAAGAACCCACCGTGTACCAGTTTCCCTAACCGTTTCTCGACAAATGAGGTCATTCCGAACTCGAATTCCCTCGGCCGCTGAAGCACTGCACTGGGGGACCAGGGGTCGCAGGTTCGAGTCCTGTCTCCCCGACTTTCATCAGGCCTCAGCTGGCCACCAGGATCACAGGGACGGGAACTGTGGCACGAAGCGTCGTCCCAACCCCCCGTGTCGATTCGATCTGTAGCGTGCCTCCGAGGGCGTCCAAGCGGTCTTCCATGTTGGTCAGCCCTGCGCCGCGGGCGGCAGTGGTCACATCGAAGCCGCATCCATTGTCAGTAACCTCGACAAGCAACTGATTTGCATCCTCACACAACCGCACTGTGGCGGCTGAAGCCTCCGCGTACTTCTGCACGTTCTGCAGTGCCTCGAGGGTGCAGAAGTACAGGGCTGCCTCCGTCTCCTGCGGGTAGCGTCCGACACCGTCGGCGTCGACGTGTACCGGGAGCGTCGCCTTGCCCGCCTGCGATTGCAGCGCTGCGGCGAGTCCTTTCTCGGCCAGAAGGGGTGGAAAGATGCCGCGGGCGAGGTCGCGCAGGGTTTCCAGCGCTTCATCCGCGTCGTGCTTAAGCGCGACGACGGTTGCCCTGGCTTTCTCCGGATCCCTGGTCGCGAGCATCTCCACCAGCCCCAGCTTCACCTTGATGGCGACCAGGTGCTGCTGGGCGCCGTCGTGGAGGTTGCGTTCCAGCCGGCGTCGCTCGTTGTCCTGTGCGGCCACGAGCCGTTGCCGGGACGCACGCAGGTCGTCCAGCCTCGCCTGCAGGTCCGCGGTGAGGCCCACGTTCTTGAGCACAAGACCCGCCTGGTGGGCGAGGTCGTCCATCAGCTTGATCTCGATCGGCGTAAGCGACTCGCCGCGGCGCTTGGTGACCGTCAGGGCGCCGAGCAGCTCACCCTGATGGCGCACCTCGACCGAGCGGTCAGCGGCGGGGATCGAGAGTTCGGCAGCGCTGTTGACGTGTACGGCCGTGGGCACGGTCGGCTGGAGTGGAAAGACCGCCGCACGTTGCAGGACGTCACCGCTGCGCAGCCAGACCTCCGCGAGGTCGGCGTTGGTGCCTTCCGCGAGGACTCGTGCCATCCGAGGCAGGACGTCATCGCTCGCATACGACTCGGCAACGCGTTCGGAGAACTGTGAGAGCACCTCGTATGGCGTGGCCCGCTCCCCGTACACGAGCCGGTTGGCGACGCGCTGCAAGCGCTCGCGCAGTGGCTGGAATCCGATGGCGACGATGGCCGTGGCCACAATCGACAAGCCGAGGTTCGGTTTGCCACCGCTGCCCACAAGCGTGCCGATTCCAACAGCGATGCCCACATACACCGAGGTGATGAAGACCGCAAGGGCGGCGTAG
>JALYZN010000013.1 GCA_030948845.1 Candidatus Dormiibacterota bacterium | reverse complement strand
ATGACCTGCGCGATCGCCTGTTCGAGACGATCACCGGCGCCACCCTCGCCGATGTGCCGCAGCATGAGCACACCACTCAGCATCATCGCCATCGGATTGGCCTTGTTCAGCCCTGCGTATTTCGGCGCGCTGCCGTGGGTCGCCTCGAAGAGGGCGATGTCATCGCCGATATTGGCTCCGGGAGCGAGACCGAGCCCGCCCGTGAGTCCGGCGCAGAGGTCACTGAGGATGTCGCCGAAGAGATTTGGCATCACCATCACGTCGTACAGCTCGGGCTTCTGCACCAGTTGCATCGCCATGTTGTCAACGATGCGCTCCTCGAACTCCATCTGCGGGAACTCCTTGGCCACCTCCTCGGCGACGCGCAGCCAGAGCCCATCGGTGAACTTCATGATGTTGGCCTTGTGCACGGCGGTCACCTTGTGGCGGCCGTTGTCGATCGCCCACTTGAAGGCGAAACGGAAGACGCGCTGCGTGGCCATGACGCTGATGGGCTTGATGCTGATCCCGGAGTCGGTGCGGATGCGCCGCGCGCCGAGGCGCTCGATGTTCTCGATGAGGTCGAGCGTCTGCTTCTCACCCTCCTCGAACTCGATGCCGGCGTAGAGGTCCTCGGTGTTCTCGCGCACGATCACCAGGTCGACGTCCTGGTAGCGGCTGCGCACCCCCGGGTACCACTTGCACGGACGCACCAGGGCGAAGAGATCGAGCTCGCGACGCAGCGCCACGTTGACGCTGCGGATGCCCCTGCCGACGGGGGTGGTCAATGGGCCCTTGATGGCCACCCTGTTCTTGCGGATGGACTCGAGGACGTGATCGGGCATGGGCTGCCCGAACTCCTCGACGACGTCGAGCCCGGCGTTCTGCACCTCCCACTCGATGTCCACGCCGGTGGCGTCGATGACCCGGCGCGCCGCCTCGCTGACCTCGTAACCGATCCCGTCACCGGGGATCAGGGTGATGGTGTGGCGCGCCATGGAACTGCCTCCTTTGTCATTTTTCGCGGCCGAGTGTCGCAAAAATGCGAGGGGGGAACTGCGTTCGCCCCTCGGACACCCCAGCGAGTGTCAGCTCCGGCGACGTGAAGTCGCCTACGCTGACGGGCGATGTGGACTGCCGGGTTGCAGAAGTGGTTCGAGGCCAACGGCCGTCACGGCCTGCCGTGGCGGCTGACCACGGACCCCTGGGCGGTGCTGGTGAGCGAGGTGATGCTCCAGCAGACCGCCGTGGCACGCGTGCTGCCACGCTGGGATCGGTTCATTGCGCGCTGGCCTACCGCGCCGGCGTGTGCCGCCAGTCCGCTCGACGAGGTGCTCCGTGAGTGGCAGGGGCTGGGATATCCACGCCGGGCGCGGGCTCTGTGGCTGGTGGCCGCGGCGGTCAGCGAGCACGGTTGGCCGCGCGACGAGGCCGGTCTGCGCGCGCTGCCCGGAATCGGGGTGTACACGGCGCGGGCACTCCTGGCCTTCAGCGACGTCGGCGTGGAGGCGGAGGCGCCGCCTCGCGATGTCAACCTCGCGCGTGTGGCCGCCCGCGCAGCCCTTGGGTGCGAGCCGCAAGAGGTGGCGCCGGCGCTGCTCGACACCGCTCTGCTCGAGGGCCGCCCGCCTGCAATGTCGATGCGCGACTACAGCTACGCGCTGTTCGATGTTGGCGCCGAGCGCTGTCGCGCGCGGCCCGATTGCTCGGGGTGCCCGCTCGCGGAGACCTGCGCCTGGCGAAGAGGTGGCCGGGCAGTGACCGCGGCCACACCACGCCAGGCGCCGTACCGCGGCAGCCTCCGGCAGCTGCGCGGCGCGCTGCTCGAGCGGGCTCTACGAACCCCACAACCCACCGCCGGCGAGCTGGCGATGGCGGTCAGTGCCGTGCCCGGTGCGACGGCTGAACGCATCCGCACGGCACTCGAGGGGTTGGTCGCTGACGGGCTGATTGCGGGCGAATCCGCGCCGCGGCAGTAGGATTCGACGGTGGCGACCGCTTCTCCCGCGCTGGCCGAGGTCCGGCGCACACTGTGGGAGCGAACGGAGTTCTCCTTCATCCCCGACCGCAACATGCCTGCCCTGAAGGGCACGGCCACGCAGGCCGGGCAGGCGCGGATGCTCTTCTCCGGCTTTCCGTCCGACTACAGCCTGGCGTTCCTTCTCGCGCTGCTCGAGCTCGACGTGCAGGTGGTCGGTATCCTCACCTCGCCCGGCGCGCACGAGGCCATTCTCGGCGACAACGCGCTCAGCAGGATCGCCGATCACCTCGACATCCCACTTCTGCGCGCGTGGCGCGTCAACGATGAGCACTCCATCCTCGACCTGGCCGCACTGCGCCTCGACGGCGTGGTCATGGCCAGCTTTGACCAGATCATCCACTCGCGTGCCCTCGCCGTCCCGAAGCACGGCTGGATGAACATCCACCCCAGCGCGCTCCCGGCGCGCCGCGGCCCCGAGCCGGTGTTCTGGACCATCGCCGACGGTGACCCGATCGCCGGGATCACGCTGCACCGTGCGGTGCCCAAGGTCGACGCGGGCCCGATGCTCGCCCGGCGCACCGTCGAGGTGTTGTCGAGCGACACGTCGGGGACGCTGACGCGACGTCTCTGCGAGATGGGAACCGAGGTGCTGGGCGAGGCGGTGAACCGGCTGCTCACAGATTCGCCCGGCGAGCCGATCGATCTGACCGGGGCGACCTACGCGCCATCCGTCGGCCACCGCCACATCGACAACGCGCGGTCAGTCGACGCGGGGCTGCGCCTGATCCGTGCCGGCGTGCCCAACATGCCCGCGTGGACGGTGGTCGACGGCCGCATCGCGTATGTGTTCGCGGCGCACAGCGCTGCTCCGGCAGCAGGGCAGCCGGGCATCGTTATGTCCGACGGCGAGATCGCAATCGATGAGTATCGACCGCAGTGCGGATGCCATCACAATCTGGTTTCCTGCCCGCATCGGCAGGAATGAGCCGGTAGGATCATCGACGTGGACAGTTCGCCGATCCTGGTTGTCGAGGATGATGACCTCGTCCGTTCGTTCCTCTGCCGAGCTCTCGCCAGCATCTATGGTGACGTCGATGCGTGCGCAACCGGCAAGGACGCGCTGCGTGCCGTCGGCTCTCGTCGGTTCGGCGCGATCCTCCTCGACGGCCTGCTTCCTGACATCCACGGCATCGAGCTCGCCAAACAGCTCATCGTCCACCCCAAAGCGACTCGCAGCGGCATCTGCTTCGTCAGCGGGTCGCTGCGTCACCCGCTCGTGATGCGAGACGGTGTCAGCGCGCTGCCCAAGCCACTGCGCCTGCGCGACCTTCTCGACGCCGTCGGCCTGCTGATCAGCTGGTCCCATGGCGCGGCGAGCGCGCCCGCTTCGCGGATGGCCGCGCTCAACGTTTTGAGCGCCGACCTCCTGGTGACCTGACCTGATGGCGTCGATGGAGCTACCGCCCATCTCCCAGCTGCCGTGGGCAGTCGGCCACGATCGCTTCCTGGCCGCGGCCGAGGCGGTGACCGGGGAGGGGGCCTGCTGCCTCTTCGTCATCGACGAGTCGATCCCCGCGAGCGCCCGCTCCGGGTATGCAGCCCTGGTGATCGCTTACGCCCGCGCCAACGAGCCCGTGACCATCCTCGAGGGGGGCGCCGCCGCGCTGCTCATCCGCGACGGAGGTGTCGCGTCCGGACAGGTGGCGGCGCGACGGCTTCTCCAGCAGATGAGCAGGCTTGGCCTTCAGGAGACGCTGCGCGCCGGCGTGGCCCCGCTCGGCGGCGGCATCGACACCGCGCTGGCCAGGGCACGTGAGCTTGCCGCGGGCGCGTCTGCTGGCGAGGTGGCCGTTTCCGCCTGAGCCGCGCCCGAGGGCCAAGGCAATTGGATCACCTGTCAGAGTCGCCGCATGCCGTCGAGCGAGCGGGGACAGTTGACCGCGCCCAGCGAGGAGACGGGGCAGCCGGATCTGGGCGGCGAGGCAGGGCGGTCCGGTGAGCGGCGGACTGCGCTGGTCGTGCTTGCAACCTACAACGAGCGCGAGAACCTGCCCATCGTCCTCGAGCG
Source organism: Candidatus Dormiibacterota bacterium (assembly GCA_030948845.1). Classification (GTDB taxonomy): domain Bacteria; phylum Chloroflexota; class Dormibacteria; order Aeolococcales; family Aeolococcaceae; genus Aeolococcus. The sequence continues at coordinate 44,904 of JALYZN010000013.1, read as the reverse complement.
GATCTGGGCCGCGACCGACATCGACGTGCTCGTCGTCGATGACAACTCGCCCGATGGGACCGGCGTGGTCGCCGACCGGATCGCAAGCCGCGACCCGCGACTCCACGTGATCCACCGCGAGGGCAAGGCGGGGCTGGCCAGCGCGCTGTTCCGCGGCTACGCGCACGCGTTCGAACGCGGCTATGAGCTGGCGATCGAGATGGACGCGGACCTGTCGCATCCCCCCGAGGCGCTCCCCGCGTTGATCGCGGCGTGCGCCAACGCCGACGTGGCGATCGGCTCGCGTCGCGTCCCGGGTGGTCGTGTCGTCGGTCGTCCCGCCTGGCGAATCGCGCTGACCGCCGGCGCCTGCATCTGGGCACGCACCGTGCTCGGTCTGCCCATCCACGATTGCACCAGCGGCTATCGCTGCATGCGCACCGAGGCGCTGCGGGTGATGGACTTCAGCCGGATCCGGTCGAGTGGCTACGGGTTCCTGATCGAGCTCGACTGGGCGATCAAACGAGCCGGCCAGCGAGTCGTCGAGATTCCGATCACGTTCAACGATCGCGCCCACGGGCTGTCGAAGATGCGGATCGGCATGATCCCTGAGGCGATGATCATGGTGCTGAAGCTGCGCTTCGGCCTGGTGCGGGCCGCGGTTCGCGACCGCGCCGAGGTGGCTGCCGGCAATTCCCGCTGATGCGATCCTGGTTCGACCGGAATCGGCCGCAGGCGCTCACGCTGTTGGGTATCGGCGTCGTGGTGGTGGTCACCGTGGCCAGTCGCCTGCCCATCCTGGGAGTCGGCGAGATCGACTGGGACGAGGGGGTGTACTGGCTGTCGATGCAAACCCTGCAGACCGGTCATGCGCTGTACGCATCGGTGTACAGCTCGCAGCCTCCTGCATTCCTGCTCTTCACCGAGCCGCCGTGGGCGCTGCTGGGCGGCGGCATCGCCGCCGCGCGCGCGGTCATGCTGGCCTGGGGCGCGACCGCGGTGGTGGCCGGCGGCGTGATCGGATGGCGCCTGGAGGGGCGGATCGCGGCGCTGGCCGCGGCGGTGACCCTGGCGGTCGACCCCATGATGGTCCGGCAGTCCGTGGTACTCCAGGCTGACGGGCCGGCGACCGCGCTGGGCCTGGTGGCGGTCGCCCTCGGCGCGGTCGCCCTGACCTCGACAAGCGCGCGCTGGCGCACTCTGGCGGCGGCGCTGGCCGGCGCCACCCTGGCGCTCGGCTTCCTCACCAAGCTCCTCGATGTCGCCATCGTCCCGCCCCTGTTGCTGGTGCTGGCCAGTCGCGGCGCCGGGCGCCGGTTGCTGCCCGCCGCGGTCGCCGGGGGCTTGCTCGCGGCCGCAGCGGTCCTGCTCCCACTCCACGACGCCTGGCAGGCGATGTGGAACCAGTCCGTGGGATTGCACCTGGACACTCGATCCGCGACCTCAGGTATCAGTGTGCTCGACGCCCTGCGGATTCGCTGGCACCTTGCCGCGCTGGCGCTGGCGGGGGCGGTGATCGGCTTGCGACGACATCGCCTCCTGGTGACCACCGGGGTGGTGTGGCTGATCGGCGCGCTGGTGGCGATGTCGGTCACGCATCCCCTGTGGCCCCACCACGCGCTGGTGATGTCGCCGGGCTACGCGCTGCTCTGCGCCGCCGGCGTCTCGGCCGCATTCGAGTGGGTCCGCCAGCTGACGGGTCGCGACGTCCGCGCCGCCACCGCCGCGCTCGCCGCGGGGCTCATGGCGGCCACCGGGCTCTTCCTCTGGTCCGGCCTCCGCGGGCTGCAAGCGACCACCGATTTCGGCCCTCTGGCGAGCGCTCTGGCTGCGCACACGTCCGCGTCGGCGCAGCTTGTCGGCGACGATCAGTACGCGCAGGCACTCGCCCGTCGCGCGGCGCCCCCCGGGTTCGTCGACACCTCGAACACGCGGCTGTACGCGGAACCGGGCGCGCTGCCGGGGCTGGAGGCTGTCACCGACGGCGCACGGCCCGTGTGCGCCGTACTGTTCTCGAGCGGGCGATTCGCGCACCTCCCCGGCTTCACAGCGTGGGTGTCGCGGCGGTACCCGGTGGTCGTGGACCTCGGCGCCTCGCGCTCTCTGTACATCGCTCCCGGGTGCGCCTGATGGTGGCATCCACTCTGCGGCGGGGCCATCGGATCGGCGCTGTGCCGGCTGTGCTGATCGTGGGGTTGGCGACGCGAGCCGTCCTTGTTCCAATCACCCACGGATCCGATTTCACGGTCTGGGACCTCGCCTCGCGCGCGACCCTCGACGGGGTCAACGTGTACGCCCATCACCCGGCGTACAGCGGGGGGCCGTACCCGTACTTCCCGCTCTTCCTCTATGTCGAACTGCCCATGCAGTGGTTGGCGCTGCACACTGGTGTGTCGTTCACCATCCTCGGCAAACTGCCGATCGTTGCTGCCGACCTGCTGGCCACCCTGCTCATCGTGAGTGAGCTGAAGAGCCTCGACGTCGGCGTGCGGAGGCAGGCCATCGCGGCGGCGGTGTTCTTCCTCAATCCGCTGGTGCTCTACAACGGCGCCTTCTATGGACGCTTCGACAGTGTCTGCGTGGCGCTCCTGCTGGTGGCGTTCCGCGCCTATCGCGCGGACCGGTCGACAACGTGGCGCTTCTCGATCTGGTACGCGCTGGCGATCGCGGCCAAGACCTTTCCCATCTTCCTCCTACCCTGGCTCGTCCGGCACAACCGCAGCGCAATCGCGCGCCCCCTGGTCGCGGTCGCCGGCGTCCTCTTCGTGGTGGGGGCGCCATACATCATCAGCAGTCCGGCTTCGTTTCGGGCAGATCTCCTCTACAGCGCGGACAAACTCCCCGGCGGACTGTCCTGGCAGGTGGTTCTCCACGGCCTCCCGGCCGGGCTCCAGGTGGGCACGGGCGATGTCCTGCTCGGCGTCTTCGTGGTCGCAGCGGTCGCCATCGCGCTGGTCGACGATCTCGCCATGGCGGCGGCAGCGACCCTGGTCGCGTTCCTCCTGCTCAGCAAGCAGGTCATTGAGCAGTACCTCATCTGGCCGCTGCCGTTCCTGATCATCGTCGGCGCCGGGCGCCGCTCCCGGGCGGCGCGGTTGCTGATCGCTGAGGTCACCCTCGCGGGCATGCTGGTGAACGCCCACTTCCATCCATTTGGGGTCCAACCGGTCGCATTCAACGTCGTGTTCGCGGTTGCCGTCGCGGCTACGCTGGCCCGCATGATCCTCAGCGAAGGCGCGCCGATATCGACGGGGAAGGCCGAAGCTGCTGCCCAGGCGGGTGCGGTGGCCTCACACGTCGCGGTCGGTGCGGGCAACTAGCGTGGAGGGCGCCATCGAACCTCGCCCGGCCGGCAACCCTGCGGCCATGTCCGAGAGGCCACGTGAGCGCAGCGCCCAGCTGACCAAGGGCATCGTCGTGGCCATGGCCGCGCTCGCGTTGGCGTTGGGCCTGTACCAGCTGAGTCGCCCGAACATGCTCTTCGGTGTCACGGAGTACGACGACGGCGCGTACTTCGGCTCGGCGCTCCGCCTGGTCCACGGCGCCCTGCCGTATCGCGACTTTGTGCTGGTCCAGCCACCCGGTTTCATGCTCATCGCGAGTCCGGTCGCGCTGCTGTCGCACCTGATCGGGACCGATGCTTCGCTGGCCACCGCGCGGCTGTTCATGCCGCTGGTGGCCACGCTCAACGTCGTGCTCATTGCACTGCTGGTACGCCACCGTGGTCCGGTCGCAACCCTGGTGGCGACCGGGCTGATGGCGGTCTTTCCGGCAGAGATTCATGCAACACATACTCTTCTTCTCGAGCCGCTTCTCGATCTCTTCTGCCTGCTGGGCGCTGTGCTGGTCTTTGACGGCGACCGGTTCACCACTCGAACCCGGAGCCTGATCATCGGAGGGGTGGCGTTCGGCCTCGCGGGCACGATCAAAGGTTGGGCGCTGATCCCCGTCCTGGCGATTATCGTGCTCTGTCTCCCGCAGGTCCGCCGCCAGCTCATGCCGTTCCTGGGCGGCGTGGCTCTCGGTTTTGCGGTTCCCACGCTGCCGTTTGTGCTGCTTGCGCCCGCGTCGTTCTATCGCGAGGTGGTGTCGACCCAGCTGGCACGGATCGCGGGATCCGGACGCGTCGGTGCGGGCACTCGTCTGGGCGACCTCACCGGATCGTCATCTCTCACCCCCAACGCGGGGTCGAGCCTCGCGGTTGCCATCGTCCTGCTGGCGGCGCTGATCGCGCTGACGATCGCCACCGCTGTGCGGCGTGGCGGGCTTCCGACAATCTTCGAGTGGTTCGTGTTCGGATCCATGATTGGAATCGGCGTTTTGCTCATGGCCCCGGCGGAGTTCTACGATCACTACGCGGCGTTCTTCGCACCCTTCCTGGCCATGGCGGTGGGCTGCGGAGTGGGGTTGGTGGCGGCGCGCCCGACTCCCCGCGTTCTGATGGCCGCGGCCGCATTCGCCGTCCTCGCGCTTGCCGCCAACCAGGTGCGCGTGGTGAGCGGGCTCCGCGGGACGGACCTGACCTCCACGGTGGGCGCTGTGATCCCCCCGCAGGCGTGCGCCCTGTCGGACAGCGCCGCATACCTGATCACGATCAACCGCTTCGTCTCGAGCCGCCCTGGTTGTGCCGACAACATCACCGACCCGTACGGAACCACCATCTCCAATGGTGGCCACACGCCCGCCGCTGTGGCGGTGTGGCAGCACGCCATCGAAAACGCCGATTACCTGGTGGTGTATTCGCTCCGCAATGGGAGAATCCCTTTAGTGGCAGCCCTCCGCGCCGAAATCACCGACGACTTCAGCAGCGTGAGGGCGGGAAGCCTGATGGTCTTTGTGCGGAACGGATTCCCGGTCGGCTGACGCATCAGGTCGCAGCGTGCCGAGGGACAGGATCGAACTGTCGACACCAGGTTTTTCAGACCTGTGCTCTACCAACTGAGCTACCTCGGCGCGAGCGGGTAGTTTAGCGGGGGTCACCTCGCCTTCCCCCACCCGACCGGCTGCAGGCGGGTGGCCCTCCTACAATCGAGCGATGAGCAGGGTCATCCAGGTGCGGGTACGAGGGGTTCCCCTCGAGGCGCGTGAACTGCTGCACCAGCGATTCAGCGGGCTGGTGGGCGGCCGTGAGTGGCGTGACGGCACGCCCTGGCTCGCCGATCCGTTCTCGCGCGACCTTCTGTCCCAGCTCTTTTTCGACAAGGCGCAGGAGGAGGCGCGAGTTGCGGGGGACGAGCGCCCGCTGTCGGCCGCAGGGTTCGTGAGGATTGCCGGTGACGAGGCTGATGCTCTTGCGCTCGCGTTCATCGTCCGCGACGTGTCTGAGCGCCTCGCAGCGGATGTCGAGCTGCGCGACCCGGACAACCCGATCGCCAAGCTGCGCCACGTCGTGCTCGGCAACGGGCGCCTCCGCAACGGGCGCCCGCTGGAAAGCATTCTCGTGCGCCGCGTCATCTATCGGCGCATGCCGGATGGATCGCGCATGGAGATGATCCCGCCTCACGGGCGGGGTTCCGCGTTCGGGCAGCGCATCGGCGACCACGGGGACAATAGTTGGAGCTTCATCGTGCACGACATCCGTGTCGTCGATGAGTCCTTCCTCGACGCTGAGGCTGAGGCGATGCGCATCTTCCGTGGCTTCCGCGCCCTGCCGTCCGACGATCGCGCATGAGGGCGGTGGTGCAGCGCACCGCTGGCGCCGCCGTCAGGGTCGAGGGCTCGACCGCCGGGCACATCGGCGCGGGACTGCTCGTCCTCCTGAGCGTCGGTGCGGAGGATGACGACGCCGTCGCCCTGCGGCTGGCCAGCCGTGTGGCCACCCTGCGCGTCTTTCCCGACGACGCCGGGCGGATGAATCGTGACCTGGGCCAGGCCGGTGGAGCGGCGCTGGTGGTGAGCCAGTTCACGCTCCACGCCGACACGTCCAGGGGTCACCGACCCTCGTTCATCCGGGCTGGGGCACCGCAGGAGGCTGAGCGCCTCTACGGCGTCTTCGTCGCCGCCCTCCGCGATCGCGGGCTCCAGGTGCAGACGGGTCGGTTCGGCTCCCACATGGAGGTGGAGCTAGTCAACGACGGTCCCGTGACGCTCGTCCTGAGCAGCGGTGAGGACCCCTGGAACGCCGACGCCGGCTAATCCGCCCTTCAGCTGCCGCGGCGCGCCCGCAGCGACACCAGCTGCTCATTCTCGCCACCCGTGCCGGCGTAGCGGAAGAGCTCGGGAGGCCGGCCGCCTGTCCCGGCTGGGGAGCGGAACCTGGGCACCCTGGCCCGCAGGGAGGCGACCTCGCGGTCGGCCACAGGTCGCAGCAGGCCACTGTCGCGCAGCTCCTGGATGCGACGTCGGAACGTGCGATCGCTGCCCTCTGGGCCGCCGTGGAGCGCCACGTGGACGCGCAGCAGATCGTCGCCTGTGAAGACGTCGCCGAGGAGCGCGGCCGCGCCGGCGACCTGCCGGGCGTCCTGCCTGAGCCGCTCGGTCGCCTGGCGCAGCGCGGCGCTGTCCCGTGCTTCGAGCCGCAAGCCTCTCCCCGCTGCCGACCAGGCGCCCGACCCGGACACATCCCCAGCCGGCGCGGTGGCGTAGTACCACGCGGTGACGGTCCGGGCGCCGCGGCCAGGCTCGTCATCGATCTCCACCAGACGAAGGCGATCGCTGCGTCCGCCGCGTTTTGCGCTCAGGTCGACCCCGGCCGATGCCGCCAGCCGCACCGCCGCTGAGGCAAAGCGCTCGCGCGGTTCCACGTCGCCCCTGGGGAGGCCGCGACGCACCGTGAGCACCTGCAGTGCGCGGCTCGGAGCGACGCCCGGGTCGGCGTCGAAGCCGAATACCGCGATTCCCGCTGCGATCCCCGCCAGTGCTCCGCGCGCCATGATCAAACCTCCTTGTTTAGGCTGATGATGGCACAAACTGGCGACGGAGAGTCCCTTGGGCGACGCGACTGACGCGTTCGCCGCCCAACCGCCGCCCGGGCGGGAGCCCCGCGGAGAGGGGCGGGACCGGCTGTCCCCGCCCGCGTCTCAGCGGCTTGCCGCCTTCTCCCGGGCGTCGGCGGCCGCCAGGTCGGGCACCTCCGCACGCTCGTTGGGCACCGATCCGGTGACCTTCCTCGTCGTCAACGGGCGCGGGCCGGCCGAGCCAAGGTTGGCCAGACGGCGGTGGTCCTCCGCGGTGAGCTCCTGGGTGGCCAGCGGTTGCAACTTGCGCACGGAGTCGATCGACACCTCGATGGCGTCGGCGACCCGACCACCAAGGTCGTCGTCGATGAGCAGCAGGTGCCACGCCATCCGCTCCTGGAGGAGCTTCTCGCACTGGCCGAGCGCGTCGGAGAGGTTGCGGACGAGGTCGTCGCGCTCCCACTCCTCCATCGTCTGCCAGCGGTCGGCCGCCTGTTGGTAGTCGTTGCGGCGCGGGATGCTGGCGCGGGTGAGGCGACCGCTGACCACCGGGCCGGTCTCCGCCGGTCCGCGTCCCTCCGCCTCGGACAGTCCACCACGCAGCGAGGGCTCGTAGGTGATGTGCGGGTTGGTGTGCCCGTCGACGCTGTAGGCCATCTGCCCGTCACGCTGGTTGGTGTTGACGGGCACGTCCTCGGCCGGATGGTTGGCCGGAAGCTGCAGATAGTTCGGCCCCACCCGGTAGCGCTGCGTGTCCGAGTACGAGAAGGTGCGCCCGACCAGCATCTTGTCGTCGGAGAAGTCGAGACCGTCGACGAGGACACCGGTCCCAAACGCGATCTGCTCGTTCTCGACGAAATTGTCGACAACTGCACGGTCGAGCACCATGCGGCCCACCGGGCGCAGCGGGAACTGGTCCTCCGGCCACACCTTGGTGTCGTCGAGCGGGTCGAAGTCGAGCTCGGGGTGCTCGTCGTCGCTCATGATCTGCACGAGCAGCTCCCACTCCGGGTGATCGCCCCGCTCGATGGCGTCGCGGAGGTCGAGGGTGGCGCTGCCCAGCTCGGTCGCCTGCACGAACGCCGCCTGCGCCGCCGTCAGCGAGCGCACCCCCTGCTTGGGATGCCAGTGGTACTTCACCAGCACGCTCTCGCCTGTCGCGTTGACCATCTTGTACGTGTTGACGCCGAAGCCCTGCTGGTGCCGGTAGTCGCTGGGGACCCCGCGCGGGCTGAACACGAACATGACCATGTGCATCGATTCCGGCGACGCCGCGATGAAGTCGAAGACGCGGTTGGGATCCTGGCGCTGGAAGGTGACCGGGTCCGGCTTCTGCGAATGGATGAGGTCCGGGAACTTGATGGCGTCGCGGATGAAGAAGACGGGAAGGTTGTTGCCGACGAGGTCCCAGTTGCCCTCCTCGGTCTTGAACTTCACCGCGAAGCCGCGCGGGTCGCGGGCCACCTCCGACGAGTCGCGGCCGCCGGCGACGGTCGAGAAGCGGATGGCCAGCGGGGTCCGCTTGCCCTTCTCCTGGAACAGCTTGGCACGCGTGTACTTCGAGGCAGGCTCGTCGCCGATCTTGCCGTAGGCCTCGAAAAACCCGTGCGCGACGGTGCCGCGCGCGTGCACAACCCGCTCAGGGATGCGCTCACGGTCGAAGTGGCTGATCTTCTCGAGGAATTGGTAGTTCTCGAGCGTCGCGGGGCCACGCGGACCGACGGTGCGCTGGCTCTGGTTGTTCCAGACGGGGTGTCCCTGCCGGTTGGTCAGGTTGCGGCGGCTCTCGCTCACGGCACGTCTCCTCCATGCGGCCGCCTCAGTCTGGCCTCCCGCCGCCTGTCCGACAGGATCGGCGTCCGGCCTGGCGACACCGCTACCAGTATGTGCCAGCCGCCTGGATTCGCGCAGGCGGGCGCATGCGCTTGTGCGTGGCCGGCCGCCGAGCGCGGCTTGGAGCCGCGGCCTGGCGCTGGCCCGAAGACAACCGGCCGCCGGTCAAGCGACCGGCGGCCGGGAATCATTCTGCAGCCGGCCGTGCGCTAGCTGTGGTAGGCGTGAATGGCCGCGGCCCCAGGGTGGGGAGCGTTGGCGTAATAGACGGTCCCGTGGTATGTCTCAGTGCAGTTCGAGTACACGTAGTAGATCGTGCCTTTGGTGAACTCACCCCAGAAGCCAGGCTGGAAGAACGCCCATTGATACGGCGGGGTGGATACGCTTGCGGTGAGGCTCCACCCGGTGCCCTTTGACGCCGAGGTCGAGACGGAGACTCCGGTCGATGCCTGTATGCCGATGATGTATATCGAGGCGCTGACGCTGGCACTTGTGCTCAACTGCCAGCTGGTGGTCCAGTTGGTGTTCGACGAGAACGTGTACGACTCCGTGTTCCATTGACCGGTGTCGTTGTACACCCCAGCGGTCCCGTAATTGCTGCTGGCCATGAAGCTGTAGTTGTGGCTGCTGACTTGGTACATATAGCCGGGCTGACAGTAGTTGTACGCGGACGCCGGAGTAGCCGTGACCGCCAGGCTGACTGGGACGGTCAGCAGCGAAAGGCATACCAATTTCACAGGTTTGGCGCGCCACATGTTGAGATCTCCTCAGAGTTGCTGATGAAGTCCTGATCGGAGACGCCGCGGGAATGGGGTCTTTTTTCAGTCCATCGCGACCCTCCTGGGAGGTCACGGGGTTCCCTCCCCACGGACTTCCCGCTGCAGCGCGAAGCTAGGCAACTTCGGCGGCAGCGTCCAGCGGAAAGTTGTTGACGCCTGTTAAGGGGTGCAACCCTGTGGGGCGCGGTGGGCGGGGCAGGGATCGAACCCGCGGCCTTCTCGGTGTAAGCGAGACGCTCTGACCAGCTGAGCTACCCGCCCAGGGCGGCACTGTAGCGCCGCTCAGCCGGCATGGGCCGCTAGCGCGGAGCGGGCAGCGCGTCCACCTCGGACGTGGCCAGCGTCGTGTGCAGGGCGTCCTCGTCGATGCGCGCGATCTGCGCCGCCACAACCTCGTAGTCCTCCCCAACCAGCGGCAGCCCGCGGCGCACCGCCACGCCGTGGAAGATGTCAGCGCCCTCGTCGGCGAGCACCCGCGTCACCGTCCCGATCTCGCCACCGTCGCGGTCGAGCACCTTGTGGCCCGGCTTGATGGCCCTCCAGGCGAGCGTCTCTCCGGCCACGCGGCCACCTCCAGAATTCGACCGATCCCTTGCTCAGGATAGGGCCGCAGGCACTCCACCCGCGGGCTCCAGCCGGCGCAGCTCCCCGTCCAGGCCGGCCACGATGACCAGGTCGGCCATCCCCAGGAAGAGGCCGTGCCCCACGACCCCCGGGATCGCGTCGAACCGTGCCGCCAGCCCCTCGGGGTCGGCGATCGGCTCGAATGCCCCATCCGCGATCAGATTGCCGTTGTCACTCCGCAGCGGCTCCCCGGCAGAGTCCAGGCGCAGCGCAAAAACAGCGCCCGTCTGGTCCAGGAGCGTCATGGTGTGGTGCCAGCCGAAGATGAGCAGCTCCACCGGCACGAACCCCGCGAGGTGCGAGCGCAACTTGCTGTCGTCGGCGACGACGACAAAGCGCGACGCCGCCGCGGCCACGATCCGCTCGCGCACCAGAGCGCCGCCCATCCCCTTGAGGAGGCGCAGGTCGGGGTCCACGGTGTCCGCTCCGTCCACCGCCAGGTCCACGCCGGCGGCGCCCAGCTCGATCAGCGGGATGCGCTGGCGCGCGGCCAGGGCGGCGCTGGCCAGCGACGTCGCCACCGCAGCCACCTGCAGCCCATCGGCCACCCGCGCCCCCACAGCCTCGATGAACCACCGTGCGGTGGTCCCCGTCCCGAGGCCCAGCGTCATGCCGTCCTCGACAAGCAGCGCCGCGGCTTCCCCCGCCGCGCGCTTGGCGGCCTCCTGGTCCATGGTGCGGCAGGCTAGCAGCCGCCGCACCGGGAAACTACGCGATGCGGCGGCGCAGGTCCTCGAAAGCGATCAGCTGGTCGGCGCCGTCAGGCTGGCGCATGAAAGCCTCCTGCACGCCGAAGATCGCCTCGATGAGCTCGGCGGGGTTCACCCCGGGCCGAGCGATCACTCCCCGGCGGCGCAGCGCGATGAGCACTCGGCTGGGGACGGCGACGCCGCGGAGGTTCGCCTCCTCGAGCTGGGTGAGCAGGCCGTCGAGCTCGCAGAGCGCGTCGCGGCGAGACGCTCGCCTCTCGTCCTCCTCTTCGGCCCAGGTCAGCTGATTGAGCACACGATTGCGGACGAAGGTGGCCATCGGCGGGATCCCTCGGGAAGCGCGTCCACTCGGGGGGTGGGAGTGACGTGAAGAGAACGAACCGAGCGGGTGGGCGATCCTGGAGCCGCATGGTAGCGGTATCGACGCGCTTTGACCAGAGGTTTGTGGGTTTGCACCGGCTTGTTGGCGAGGAACTGGTCATCCGGCGACAAATCGTCAAGCCTGTGTGACTACCGGGCTGACCGCTCAGACCGGGACCGCAACCGCCTCCGCGATCGCCGCCCGAACCGCCTCACCGGCCCGCCGAGGCTGCTGTCCGATCACCCGCGCGAACTCGGTCGCGAAGCGCACCGCGACGTCGTGCAGTCGCGGCGCCGGCCGCACGCCGAGCGACGCGAGCGATGCCACGCCGGCCCCGGCGATGCCGCATGGCACCACCTCGCCGAACCAGCTGAGATCGGTGGTCACGTTGAGCGCCGCGCCGTGCGTGGTCACCCCCGACGCCAGCTTCACGCCGATCGCCGCCAGCTTCGCCTCCCTCACCCAGATGCCGGTGTAGGGAGGGCGGCGAGTGGCGACGACGTCGTAGACCGCCGCAGTAGCGATGAGTGCCTCCTCGAGGGCACGCAGGTGGGCCACGACGTCACCGAGGCCCGCAGCGTCCGGCAGAGGAAAGACGCCGGCGATCTGCAGGATTGGGTACGCCACCAGCTGCCCCGGGCCGTGGAAGGTGACCGAGCCGCCCCGATCCACATCGAGGTATTCCGCCCCGAGCCCGCGCAGATGCGCCACCCCTTTGGGCACATGGTCCATGGAGCCGTTGCGCCCCATCGTGTAGACGGGCGGGTGCTCCACAAGGAGCACCAGGTCCCCGATCGTCCCCCGCGCCCGGGCCGCAGCCAGCTGCCTCTGCAGCGCCCAGCACTCGCTGTAGCCGACGCGTCCGAGCCAGAGGTACTCGAGTGTGGCCACGTTCACACCGTGCTCGCCGCCACCGCCTGTTCGTGCGCGTGGTACGAGCTGCGCACGAGCGGCCCGCTCTCCACGTGGCTGAAGCCCAGCGCCAGGCCGTACGCCTTGAGAGCGGCGAACTCCGCCGGCGTCCAGAAGCGGATCAGCGGGTGGTGCTTCAGTGAGGGGCGCAGGTACTGGCCGATGGTGACGATCTCCACGTCGTGGGCGCGCAGGTCGCGGAGCAGCTGCTCGACCTCGCCCATCTCCTCGCCGAGGCCCACCATCAGCCCGCTCTTGGTGCGGCTGCGCGGCTCGAGGCGCTTGGCCTCCTGGAGCAGGGACAGGCTCTGCTGGTATCCGGCCTTGGGACGCACGCGCGGGTACAACCGCTCGATGGTCTCGAGGTTGTGGTTGAAGATCTCCGGCACCGTGGCCATCACGACACGGAGGGAGTCGACGCTGCCGTTGAAGTCGGGGGTGAGCACCTCGATCGTCGTGCCCGGCGACTGCCGGCGGATCTCGCGGATGGTCTCCGCGAAGATCTCGGCCCCGAAGTCGGGCAGGTCGTCGCGATCGACCGAGGTCACCACCGCGTGTGCCAGGCCCATCTGGGCGACCGCGGTGGCCACGCGGCGCGGCTCGTCGGCGTCGACGTCGCCACCCCGCTTCCCGCTGGTCACCGCGCAGAAGGCGCAGGCGCGGGTGCAGACCTCGCCGAGGATCATGAACGTGGCGGTGCCGTGGCCCCAGCACTCGGCGATGTTGGGGCAGCGGGCCTCCTCGCACACCGTCACAAGGTCGAGCCCGCGCATCAGGCTCTTGATCTCGGTGTAGCCCTCGCCGGCGGGGAGCTTGACGGTGAGCCACTCGGGGCGGCGCTCGACGCCCTCAGGGAGCAGCCGCTGGTGCATGGGCCGGCTGTCGACGGGCGGGGCCGCGCGCGGGGTTGATGTCAGCGGGATCTCGCGCATGCGTTTCCACTGTACAACGCACCTGGCCGCGACCGGCGCAGCACCGCCAGTGCGCTGAGCCACAATCCGGCCATGACCGTGCAACCCCCGCCGCCTCGCAACGAGCCAGTCCTCGACTACCAGCCCGGTTCGCCGGAGCGCGCCGCTGTCCGCGAGGCGATCGACGACATCACGTCCCGCGCCCCGCACAGCCTCCAGCTGCACATCGACGGCAACGACGTCGAGGGCACCGGCAAGCCGTTCACGGTGACCGCGCCACACCGCCACCAGCTGGTTCTCGGCGAGGGGCACACCGCGACGGAGCCGGAGGTGACCGCGGCCATCGACGCCGCGCTGCGCGCCCGCCGGGACTGGGCCGAGGCGTCGTTCGAATCCCGCGCCGCCGTGTTCCTGCGCGCCGCCGACCTCCTCGCCGGGCCGTGGCGGGCGCGGGTCAACGCGGCGACGATGCTCGGCCAGAGCAAGACGGTCTACCAGGCGGAGATCGACGCCGCCGCCGAACTCGTCGATTTCTGGCGCTTCAACGTCCACTTCGCCGCCCACCTCAATGACGACCAGCCGATCTCGCCGCCGGGTGTATGGAATCGCCTGGAGCTGCGCGCGCTCGAGGGCTTCGTGCTGGCGATCACGCCGTTCAACTTCACGTCGATCGCGGGCAACCTGCCTACCGCGCCGGCGATCATGGGCAACACCGTGGTGTGGAAGCCGGCCACGACGCAGCAGCTGGCCGCGACCGCGCTGATGCAGGTGCTCGCGGAGGCAGGCCTTCCCCCCGGCGTGATCAACATGGTCACCGGCCACAGCGGCGGGGTCGCCGCCGCCGCCCTCCCCCACCCCGACCTCGCCGGCATCCACTTCACGGGGTCGACCGGCACCTTCCACAACATCTGGTCGGTTGTCAGCGACAACCTCGACGGCTACCGGACGTATCCGCGCCTCGTCGGCGAGACCGGCGGCAAGGATTTCGTCGTCGCCCATGAGTCGGCGTCGATGGACGCGCTGCTTGTCGGCTTGCTCCGCGGCGCGTTCGAGTACCAGGGGCAGAAGTGCTCGGCGGCGTCGCGCGCCTACGTGCCCAAGGCGATGTGGGAGGAGCTGCGCGGACCACTTGCGGCAGCAACGGAGTCGCTGCCCGTGGGCGACCCAACGGACATGCGCAACTTCATGGGGGCGGTCATCGACGAGGGCGCCTTCCGCACCCACGCTGCGGCGATCGACACGGCCCGCAACGACGAGAGCATCGCGCTGGTGGCCGGCGGTGAGTACGACGAAAGTGAGGGCTGGTTTGTACGCCCCACCATCTTCGAGGCGGCCGATCCGCATCATGACCTGATGGAGCGCGAGCTCTTCGGTCCGATCCTCACCGTCCATCCGTATCCGGAGGGCGACTGGGAGACGATCCTGCGCACCGTCGACGGAACCTCGCCGTACGCGCTGACCGGTGCGGTGTTCGCCGCGGACCGAGGCGCCATCGACGTCGCGATGCGCGTCCTCCGCAATGCCGCCGGCAACTTCTACATCAACGACAAGCCGACCGGGGCCGTGGTGGGTCAGCAGCCGTTCGGGGGGGCGCGCAGTAGCGGCACCAACGACAAGGCGGGGTCGCCGCTCAACCTGCTGCGCTGGGTCTCGGCACGAGCCATCAAGGAAACGTTCAACCCGCCGACCGACTGGCGCTACCCGCACCAGCAGCCGGACTGACGGAGACAGGCGGTCGCGGCGTTCGTGACAATCTGCTCATGGACGACAAGCTGGCCGCCTACATCGACGCCATCCCGGCCCAGCACCGGCCGCTGTTCGACAGGCTCCAGACGCTGATCCTGGACAAGCATCCCGGTGCCGAGGTGGTGCTCTCGTACAACATCCCGGCATACAAGGTCGGCAGCCGCCGCCTCTTCGTGGGCGTGTGGAAGCATGGGCTGTCGCTCTACGGCTGGGGTGCCGACCGCGACGCCGGCTTCCTTACGCGCCATCCCGAGCTGAAGACGAGCAAGGGCACGATCAAGCTGACCCCGGAGGCCGCCGCGGACATATCCGATCGTGATCTGGTTGAGCTGGTCGGCACTGCGCTCGACCCCTGACGCCACGCCTACCAGACGTCGCCGCCGCGCCAGTCGCAGGTGATCTCCCCGTCGAGGTCGAGGCCGCCGGCGACCGGTAGCACAAGGATGAACCCGTCCTCGTCGGGCGTCCGCACCACGCCGGTCGGCGTCAGGGCCGAGGTCACACCGCGCCACGACTGCCAGCCGCGGCTCGTGTAGAACCCGAGGCCGTCGTCGGTGGCACCGAGCGCGCCGAGCTCGAAAGCGCGGGCGATGACCTCCTCCACCGCCTCCATGAGCATGGCGCCGTGGCCGAGGCCGCGCCGGTCGGCGCGCACGCCGACGCCCTCGACGTAGCCGGTGCGGAAGGTGCGCCCGCCGTGCATCAGGCGTCGCTGCACCACGGACGCGTGGCCGATCACCTCGTCGCCCTCCCACAACACCGCGTGCACGCCCCCGAGCGCATGCTCCCAGTCGTCCTCGGTCATATCGTCGAAGACGGCGTACAGCAACTCCCGGGACCCGGTCAGGGCCCTCTCGCCGATCTCGGCGGTGTGGCCCACCCGCAGCATGGTCATGCCCGCGTCGCCCCGCTAGAGCAGCGCCCCGCTGTCGTCGATGCCCTCGAGCAGCTCCTTGACCTTCTTGACGAACCGCGTTGCCTGCAGGCCGTCATTGATGCGGTGGTCGAAGCTGAGCCCGATGTTCATCATCGGCCGGATCGCGATGGCGTCGTTCACGACCACGGCGCGCTTGATGACCGCGTCCATGGCGAGGATCCCGGCCTGGGGCTGGTTGATGATCGCCTGTGTGAGCACGGTGCCGAGCGCGCCCGTGTTGTTGAGGGTGAATGTGCCGCCCTGGATCTCATCGAGCTTCAGCTTGTTGGCACGGGCCCGGTCACCGAGGTCCTGCATCGTGGCGGCGAGGCCGGCGATGTTGAGCCGGTCGGCGTTGCGAATCACCGGGACGATGAGGTTGTCCTCGAGCGCCACGGCAATGCCGAGGTTGAGGTCGCGGTGCACGATGATCCCCTCGTCGCTCCACGATGAGTTGAGCGTGGGGGACTGACGCAGCGCGTCGCACACCGCGCGAGCCACGAACGGGAGGTAGGTCAGCTTGGCGGCATAGCGCTGCTCGAACTCGGCCCGACGCGTCGTGCGCAGCTTGGCCACGCGTGACATGTCGACCTCCATCATCATCCACGCGTGCGGGGCGACGTGGCGGCTGCGCACCATGTGCTCGGCGATGGCGCGACGTGTCGGCGTCAGCGCGATCAACTCGTCGCCGTCGGAGCGCTGCGGCTGCGCTGCAGCGGCTGGAGCCGGCGCCGGCTGCATGGACGGTGCCGCCTGCCCGCCGGCGGCGGGTTGCGCCTGCGTGGCCGCTTGCGCGGGCTGTGCCGGCGCGGGCGATGGCGCACCGCCGCCGGCCTCGCGTCGCTGCACGTAGTCGAGCACGTCCTTCTTGGAGATCCGCCCCCCGAGCCCGGTGCCCTGCACCTGCGCGAGGTCCACCTCATGCTCACGGACCAGAATGCGCACCGCGGGGGTTAGGTGGTACGTCGCACCCGCACTCCCGTTTCCATTCCCCTGCGCGGGCGCCGGCGGCGCCACCTGGACCTGCCCCACGGGCGCTGCCGATTGCTGGGCACCCGCGGTGACGGCATAACGCTGCGGCTCCTCCTGCTGGACCACCTCCGGCTGGCCCTCCGGCTCGGCGACCGCGGGCTGCTCCGGCGTCGGCGCCGGGTGCTCAACCACGCTGACCTTGCTTGCCTCGGCGGGCGCAGCCTCGTCGCCCTGGTGCCACGCCGAGTTGGCCCGGCCCTGCTCGACGGTCTCGATGGTGCAGATCGGCTCGCCGACGGCCACCACCGCGCCCTCCTGCGCGATGTGTTCGCCCATGCTCCCCTCTGCGGGCGATGGGATCTCGGCATTGACCTTGTCGGTCACCACCTCGGCGATCGACTCGTACTTGGCCACCAGCTCGCCGGGCTGCTTGAGCCAGCGGGCGATGGTCCCTTCGGTGACGCTCTCACCGAGCTGCGGCATCGTGACTGTCATGGCCATGGTGATGCCCTCAGTATGCAGCCAATCTGCGCAGTGCAGCCTCTAGCTTGTCGGGCGTCACCAGGTAAAACTCCTCGAGCGCGGGCGCGAACGGCATCGCCGGGATCTCCGGGCCACCGATGCGCATCACCGGTGCGTCGAGGTACTCGAAGCACTCCTCGGCCACAATCGCCGACACCTCGGACGAAATGCTCACCGCCAGGTTCGGCTCCTGCGCAACCATCACCTTGCCGCACTTGCGCGCAGTGGCGATGATCGCCTCACGATCCAGCGGTCGCAGGCTGCGCAGGTCGACCACCTCGCACTCGAAGCCGTCGGCGGCGAGCCGCTCGGCAACCTCCAGCGCGGTGTGCACCATGATCCCGTACGTGAAGACAGCGATGTCGGCGCCCGCGCGCACCACAGCGGCCCTGCCGAGTGGCACCGTGTACTCGTCGTCGGGCACCTCACCCCTGATCGACCGGTAGGCGCGCTTGTGCTCGAAGTAGAGCACCGGGTCCGGGTCGCGCAGCGCGCTGATCAACAGGCCCTTGGCGTCGTACGGCGTGCTCGGCACAACCACCTTGAGCCCGGGAACGCCGCAGAACATCGCCTCGATGGACTGCGAGTGATACAGGGCGCCGTGCACACCGCCGCCGAACGGCGCGCGCACCACCATCGGCACGCTCCAGGCGTCGTTGCTGCGGTAGCGCATCTTGGCCGCCTCGCTGACGATCTGGTCGACCGCCGGCATGATGAAGTCCTGGAACTGGATCTCCGCGATGGGGCGCATCCCGTACAGGGCGGCTCCGATGCACACGCCCACGATGCACGACTCGGCGAGCGGTGAGTCCATGACGCGCCACTCGCCGAACTCCTTCTGCAGCCCGTCGGTGGTGCCAAACACGCCGCCCTTGGCGCCGACGTCCTCCCCGAGGATCATCACACGCTCGTCACGACGCATCTCGTCACGCATGCCCTCGCGGACGGCTTCGAGAAAGCTCTTTGTGGGCATCAGATTTCCTCGCCGAACACGTGCAGCATTGCGGTCTCGGCAAGCGGGGTGGGCGCCTGCTCCGCGTAACTGGTCGCCTCGTCGAGCTCCACCACCAGCTCGGTGCGCATGCTGTCCGCGTCGCCCGGTGCGAGCACGCCGAGGTCCTCGAGCATCACGCGGAAGCGGGGCAGGCAGTCCTGGAGGCGCTCCGCCTCCAGGTCTTCAGGGCTGCGATAGCGGCGCTGGTCGTCGTCGGAGCTGTGCGACGTAAGCCGGTGCACCTTGGCCTCCAGAAGGCTGGGGCCTTCCCCGCTGCGAGCACGCTGCACGGCCTCGTGGGCGACGCGGTAGCAGGCGATAGCGTCGCTGCCGTCGACGCTGATACCGGGAATACCATACGCGATCGCCCGATCCGACACGTTGGGCGTGGGCATCTGCTTCTCCACGGGAACGCTGATGGCGTAGCCATTGTTCTCCACCACGAACACCACGCCGAGCTTGTGGGTGGCCGCGAAGTTGAGCGCCTCGTGGAAGTCACCACCGCTGGTGCTTCCCTCACCCATGGCGGTCACGCACACCGCGTCCTCGCCGCGCATCCGCATGGCCAGTGCGATGCCGGTGGCATGGAGCAGCTGCGTGGTCACCGGGGAGCCGGTGCTGATAATGTTGTGCGCGCGCGACCCATAGTGCGCGGGCATCTGCCTGCCGCCGCTGTTGGGATCCTCCGCTTTGGCGAGCACCGAGAGCAGGTGGTCGCGCGGGGTCATCCCCAACACCAGCGTGAGCGCCAGGTCGCGGTAGTAGGGGGCGAGCCAGTCCTTGCCGGGGACCATGTTCATCCCCACCGCCACCTGGATCGCCTCGTGGCCCATGCCGCTGATCCAGAAGGGAGCGACACCCTGGCGGTTGAGCACCCACATGCGCTCGTCGAGAACGCGCGAGCGGAGCATGTGTCGAAACATGCTCCGCAGCGTGTCGGCGTCAAGGTTCTCCCTGTTCACCGGGTCGGTCTTCGCCACTGCCACGTTGGTCTGCTCCTGTTAGATGTGGAGGGCCTCACCGGACACCGCCAGCGCGGCCTCGGCAAGGGACTCACTGAGGGTGGGATGCGGGGCCACCGCCCGCGACATCTCGAAGGGTGTCGATTCCAGCAGCGCTCCCAGGGCGGGGCCGTAGATGAGCTCGGTCACCTCGTGGCCGATGATGTGGACGCCGAGCACGCTGTTCGTCGCTGTGTCGGCGACCACCTTGGTGAAGCCACCGGTCTCGCCCCACACCACCGCACGTGCGTTGCCGCGGAAGGGGAACACACCGACGCTGATGTCGTGACCGGCCTCGCGCGCCTCGGCCTCGCTGAGGCCCACCGAAGCGATCTGCGGTGTGCAATAGGTAGTGCGCGTGACCAGTCGCGGGTCGAGGCCGTGGGGATGGCGGCCGGCGATCGCCTCGACAGCGATGACGCCTTCGTGCATCGCCTTGTGGGCGAGCTGGAAACCGCCCGCGACATCGCCGATCGCGCTGATGCCGGCCGCGCTGGTGCGCTGCTCACCGTCGACGGTGATGGCGCCGCGTTCGGCGGCGACACCAGCCTGCTCGAGGCCGATGTCCTCGACGTTGCCGGCACGGCCGATCGCCACCAACAGCACCGTGGCCTGGAGGCGCTGTTCACCGTCGTCGCTGCGGACGATCACTGAGACGCCACCCTCGTTGCGCTCCACAGTGGACGGGTCGAGCGTCATGCCCACGAGGCAGCGGATGCCGCGCGCCTCGAACTGCTTGCGCAGCTCGCGTCCGATCGCCTCGTCCTCGAGCGGCACCAACCGCGGCGCCATCTCGACGACGGTCACCTCGCTGCCCGCGCTGCGCCAGAAGGAGGCGAACTCCACGCCCACCGCGCCCGCGCCGAGCACGATCGCGCTCGGCGGCACCCTGTCGAGAAAGAGAGCGTCATCGCTGGTGAGCAACTGCTTCCCGTCGGTGGCAACGTCAGGCAGCTGCCGCGCGCGTGAACCGGTACCGACAACGACGTGGGCTGCCTCGAGCTCCACCTGCTCGCCGCTGCCGTCCGTGGAGACCACCACCCGTCCGGGACCGTCGATTCTGCCGCGGCCCTGCACCACGGTGGACTTGGCTTTCCGGAGCAGGCCCTGGACGCCTTTGTACAGGGTGCCCACCACGTCATCGCGGCGAGCCGCAGCGATCGCATAGTCGAAGCTCACCTCGCCGGCATTGACGCCGAGGTGGTGGCCGTCGCGAAGCTGGTCGAGAAGAGCGGCGCTCTGGAGCAGAGCCTTCGTGGGGATGCAACCGCGGTGCAGGCAGGTTCCGCCCACCTTCTCCGGCTCGACGACGGCGGTGCGAAGGCCCAGCTGTCCAGCGCGGATGGCCGCGACGTAACCGCCCGAGCCCCCGCCCAGGAAGACCACGTCAAAGCGCTCTGGCACGCGGCCGAGTATAGGTCTGCCCCACCCACACCTGAGCCCCGTCGGAGCGGACCAGTGGCCGCGGTGGGTGCGTGGATCAGGGCCGCCGGCCGCCCCATACCACGAAGCTGCCGGCGATCGTGTCGTGCCAGCCCTGCTGTAGCCCGGCGTCGGGCCGCGCGCACGGTATCGGTTGCGATGCGCCTGTGTGCGCGCTTACGCACCAAGCACGGTGAGCGCAGCCTGCAGTTGCGCGTCCCCGCTCGGCGGCGGCGACTGCGCCTGCAACTGGAATCGCGCATCGGGGCCGGGCAGGGACACCAGTTGGTCCGGGGTGATGCCACTCCCCTCGATGCTCTCCCCGTTGGGGGCGTACCAACGCTCCACGGTGAGGTGCAGGTCGGCACCGTCGGGCAGCGGGAAGTCCACCTGCACCGAGCCCTTTCCGAACGTCTTCTGGCCAACGACGGTGGCTCGCTTGTAGTCGTGGAGAGCCGCGGCGGTGATCTCGGCGGCGCTCGCCGAGTCGCCGTCGACGAGCACGGCCATGGGCTGGTCCAGCGCCACACCGCCGGGCTGGATGGTGTCGTTGGACACCTCTTCGGCGCTGCTCGGGGTGCCATTCGCGCTGAGCCGCCCGCGACGCACCACCACGTTCTTATGGGTGGCCGTCGGCTGGACGAACTCGCTGACCAACGACTGCGCGGCGCTGACGTAGCCGCCACCGTTCTGACGCAGGTCGAGAATGATCGACGCGGCTCCGCCGGCGATTCCCTGTTGCAGCTGGGTGCGCGCGACCGAGCCTGTGTCACTGTCGAAACCGGTCACCTGCATGTAGAGCACGTGGCCGATTAGCTTGCTGTACACAGAGGGAATCTGCAGGTTGGCGCGCGTCGCCACCAGGGTGAGCCGGGCTCCGCCGCGCATCACGGTGAGCCGTACAGTGCTGCTCACCGCCCCGCGCACCAGGGCCGCCGCCCTGGTGATCCGTGTGTTCTCGTCGCTGCCCAGCGAGGCGAGGGTGACGCCGTCCACCGCGATCAGCTCGTCGCCGCGATGCACTCCCGCGCGATCGGCGGGCTGGCCTACGAGCACGTTCTCGATCACCGCGCGGTCGGGCGTGCCCCCCGCCGGGCACAGCGTGCCGCCGGCGCAGCGCGGCTCGACCGCGATGCCGATGCTCCCGTCACGCCGCCCACCCAGCGTCGAGCTCAACTCCTGATATTGAGCAGCGCTGAGGTAGGCTGAGAAGCGGTCGTTGTAGGTGTCGTGGAGCACCTGCACCATGCCCTGCTCGGCGCCCTGGGTGCCCTGCGCGAGCGGCACGCCCCGGATTACGTAGTTCTGCTGGATCGCCTGCCATTCGGCCGCGATGCTGGTCTGGTCGATGGACGTGCCAGCGCCTATGTGCGGAAAGATCCGATTGATGAACGAGGCGTAGGACGAGGTGGAGAGGTTGACCGCCAGCAGCGCGGTCAGGTAGCAGGCCGTCACCACACCCAGCGTGCTGAGCACCGTGGCCGGTGGCCGGCGCAAGCGTCGCCCGCGCGCCTGATGCTCAGCGGACCGATCGTCCGGCGCGCCCGGCTCAGCTCCGGCGCCCGGTGGTGCGCTCACGAGAGATAGGCGAACGGGTTGACCGGGTTGTTGTTCAGGTCCACCTCGAAGTGCAGGTGGCATCCTGAGCTGTTGCCGGTGCTGCCCTCGTAGCCGATGAGCTGTCCGCGATGGACGACCTGCCCATCGGAGATGGCGAACGACGCCATGTGCCCGTACACGGTGACCCAGCCGTGGCCGTGGACGATGATGACGTGGTTGCCGAAACCGTAGTCGCTGTAATAGGTGTGGGCGATGCCGCTGTCACCGGCGCCGATGTTGGTCCCGCACGCCGCGGCGATGTCGATGCCGCTGTGGAAGTGCCGGGTCGAGCAGTTGGGGTCGTACGGCTCGAACGGGTAGGTGGTGCAACCGAAGC
This sequence comes from Candidatus Dormiibacterota bacterium, assembly GCA_030948845.1. GTDB lineage: Bacteria > Chloroflexota > Dormibacteria > Aeolococcales > Aeolococcaceae > Aeolococcus. Next base: position 22,390 of record JALYZN010000013.1, on the reverse strand, counting down.
CCTGGGTGATCTCGCCGGTCAGGGGCCAAGCGAAGTGGCCATTGCCGCCACCGGCGGCGAGCGCCGCCGCCTCCTGGGCCTGCAGCGAGGCGATCTGCGCGTTCAGCTCCTTGGTGGCCTTCTCCATCGCGGCAAGCTGCTGCTGGTCGCGCGCCTGCAGCGCCACCAGCTGTGTCTGGGCGCTCCGACGAGTGGAGAGCGCATCGTTCAGCTGCACGACGATTCCCTTGAGCGTGGCCAGCAGCTGCGACTGCTGGGTCTTCTCGGTGGCGATGTGATCGACGTCGTTCTGAATGGTCTGCTCGTCCGTGGTGATCGTGACGATCAAATGCTGCTCACTGGTGCCGAGGCGGTGGACGTCGAGGACGTGCTGCCAGAGGCTGTTGAAATCACCGGAGTTGAGGAAGTTGGTGAAGTCGTTGGAGGCGTTCTGCGCCTTGTACATGACCACAATCTCGAGGTTGAGCTGACGCCTCTCCAACGCCAGGTGCGCCTGGGTGGTGGCCAGGTTGGCCTGTGCGTTGGCGAGCTGGAGCACGATGGCATCGAGCTGCTTCTGCGCGTCCGAGACCTGGCCGTGGGTGTGCGAGATCTGGGTGTCAAGCTCGCCGATGGCCTTTTGCAGAGCCGCCTCCTGGTTGGCAGCGGCAGCCAGCTCAGCCTTGAGCCGGGTCATGTTGGCCCCGTCAGCAGCCAGGGCATGCTTGGCGTTGCCAATCTTGTCGGTGATCGCGTCGGCGGTCGCGTGGTGCTGGTCCGGTCCCAGCGTGGCCATGACGAGCACAGCGCCCAGCGCCACGGCGACGACCAAGCGCGTGACCAGGCCGCGCCGGTGCCGCACCTGCGGCGTCACGGGCGCGTGCGCGGAGGAGAGCATGGCCTGGTGTCGCTCTGGGCTCGCCGTCAGGCGGCGAGGAAGCGACGCACCCCCAGGTAGCTGCCCAGCGCGCCGATGATGGCTCCGCCGACGAAGAGACCGGACAGCACCACCAGCGTGAAGAGTCCGTCGAACGGGATCGCGAAGAGCGCGCCTGAGGTGAGCGACACCACCAGGCGGTACACGCCCAGCACCACCAACCCGGCAAGGATCGCGCCCAGCACTCCGCCGAAGATCCCTTCGAGCAAGAACGGCCAGCGCACGAACCAATCGGTGGCACCGACCAGCTTCATGATCTCGATCTCGGTGCGGCGTGCGTACACCGCGGTGCGGATGGTGTTCATGATGATCACGAGGCTCACCACCAGGAGCATCAGCGAGACGAATCCCACCACGCCCTCGATGATGTTGATGGCCGCCTGGATCTTCGGGGTGACGTCGGGGTTGTAGTCGGTGGGTTGGGTGGAGTCGACGATCGGGTTGCCGCGCGCGACCTGGTCAAGCTGGACCAGATAGCGCAGCTGCTTGACGTCCACGTTGAGCGAGGCCGGCAGCGGGTTGCTGCCGAGCGCGGTCACCGCGGTGGCGATGTCGGTGCCCTTGCTGGCCGCCTCCTGGAATGCCTGGTCCTTGTTCTCGAAGGCCACGGCGTGCACGCGCGTATCGGTCTGCAGCTGGTGCTGGAAGTTGACGATGGCGGCCAGTGAGACGCCGTCCTGGATGTAGATCTTGAGCTTGCTGGCCCGCGACTCCTGGTCGTGCAGCACGTTGGTGAGCAGGTGCGTGCCCAGTGCCAGCGCCCCGACAAGCACCAGGATCAGGCCCATGGTGCAGACGCCGGCCAGCGAGACGCCGAGGTTGCGCCGGAAATTCTGCATCGATGAGCGCACTGCGAACCAGAACGCCGACACGAAGCGCCTCATACGGTGGTCTCGCCCTCGCGCAGGTACTGGCCTTCCTGCTCGTCACGGATCACGCGCCCGCCCTCGATGGCGATGACCCGCCGGCGCACCAGGTCGACGACCTCGCGGTTGTGTGTGGCCATCAGGACGGTGGTGCCGCGGTGATTGATCTGCAGCAGCAGCTGCACGATGCCCCACGACGTGTCCGGGTCGAGGTTCCCGGTGGGCTCGTCGGCGAGGAAGATGCGTGGCCGCGTCACCAGGGCGCGCGCGATCGCGACGCGCTGCTGCTCACCACCGCTCAGCTCGTCGGGGAACTTGTCGATCTTGTCCTCGAGACCTACGATCCAGAGCGTCTCCTCCACTTTCTCGCGCATGTGACGCTGGCCGGGGCGGGTCACCTGCAACGCGAACGCCACGTTCTGGCCGACGGTCAGCGTGGGGAGCAGCTTGTAGTCCTGGAAGACGATCCCGAACTTGCGACGCAGCTTGGGCAAGCGGCGACGCGACATCCGGGTCACCTCCTGCCCATCCACAAAGATGCGTCCGCTGCTGGCCGCCTCGTCGCGGATCAGGAGACGCACCAGCGTCGACTTGCCGGCGCCGCTGGCTCCGACCAGGAACACGAAATCGCGCTGGTAGATGGCCAGGTCGATGTCGCGCAGGGCGACGGTGCCGCTGGGGTACGTCTTGCCAACGCCATGAAAGCTGATCACCGGGCGCAGTGCGGGATCGCTGGCCAGTGCCGGGCGTTGCGCGAGTGCCACGCTCATGCCGCGACCACCGCGGGCAGCGTCGACCGCCGGTGCACGAGACGCGGGTCGGCGTCGAGGTGGTTCACAGCGGGGAATCCCAGCGTCCGGCAGGCCCTACTCCACTCCCGCCCAGCCGGGTGGAACGGTGGGAGGTCCCGCCCGGTTCGCGTGCGACGTGGAGCGAATTGAGACCGGTGAAGGGACGCGGCCGAGTATACGACCGGCTCCCGATCTGCTCCTGTGAATGCGACATGTCCGCGACATGCGCTAACGCGTTGTGGCGACAGTTCGACGCGTTCGCGTGGTGTGCGTCGTGCTGTCGCAGATCAAGAGAACAGGTGTTCCCACTGGGCCTGTAGTGGCGCTGAGCGCCTCCTAAGCGGCCGCCTCGCGCGCGGACCAGCGCAGGTAGCCTTCCATGAACGGGTCGAGGTTGCCGTCGAGCACGCTCTGCGCGTTGCCGACCTCAACGCCGGTGCGGTGGTCCTTGACCATCGTGTACGGGTGCAGCACGTAGGAGCGGATCTGGCTCCCCCACTCCGCCGGCATCGACTCCCCACGCAATTCGGCAACGTGCTCGGCGTGCGCCGCTTGCTTCAACGCAAGCAGCCGCGAGCGCAACACGCGCCATGCCACATCGCGATTCTGGTGCTGTGAGCGCTCGTTCTGGCAGGTCACTACCACTCCCGTGGGGATGTGTGTCAGCCGGATCGCCGATGAGGTCTTGTTGACGTGCTGCCCGCCGGCGCCGCTGCTCCGGTACACGTCCTCGCGCACGTCCTTGGGGTCGATGTCGATGTCGACGGCGTCCTCGATCTCAGGCGTCACCTCGACAAGCGCGAACGACGTGTGGCGTCGGGCCGCCGAGTCGAACGGGCTGATGCGCACCAGCCGGTGCACGCCGCGCTCCGACTTGAGCAGTCCGAACGCGCGCGGGCCGATGATCCGCAGCGTCGCCGACTTGATGCCGGCCTCGTCACCCGGTGACTCGTCGATGAACTCGACGGTGTACTTCTTCTCCTCGGCCCAGCGCAGGTACATGCGCATCAGCATCTCGGCCCAGTCCTGCGAATCGGTACCGCCGGCGCCGGCGTGGATGCCGAGGATCGCGGGATTGTCGCTGTACGGGTCGCTGTAGAGCAGCTCGAGCTCGCGCCGGTCCAGCTCCTTCTCCAGCGAGTCGAGCTCTGCCGACACCTCGACGGTCACCCCCTCATCGGGCTCCGCTTCCACCATCTCGCCGAGGTCGACGGCGTCGGCCGTCCTCTTCTCGATGTCGGCCACCGACGAGATCTCCTCGCGCAGTCTCGAAGCCTCCTGCGTCAGCGAGGCCGCATTGCGCGGGTCATCCCACAGGGACGGATCGTTGATCAGGGCTTCGAGCTCGCGCAGGCGTGCTCGTTTGGCGTCGAGGTCAAAGATGGCCGAGCAGATCGGCTGCCCGGGCCTTGACCTCCTGTGCGCGCGTCGCCAGCTCACCCATGGCGTCGAGTGTACCCAGGGCCGCGCGCCGCAAGCGGCGCGGCACGCGGACGGTTAGAAGCGCACCGCCCGCCAGGTCAGGCCGCCGTCTCGGCTCAGGAAGAGGACGCCCGACTGGCCCGGTGCGAGCACCACCACGCCCTGGCTGTCGGTCGTGAACCCGAGGTCGGCAAACCCGGTTCCCCCAGTCTGATCGGCGCTGTAGGGAATCTTCCAGTGCGCGCCGCCGTCATTGCTCAGCTGGATCGACCCGGGACCGGCTGTGCTGACGGCGAGTGCCACGGTGCGGCCATTGGGCGTCGCGGCGATGCCATTGAAGTCCCCGCTCTGCGGCGGAGGGCTGGTCGCCTGGAAGCTGGCGCCGCCGTCGTGGGACACCTTCATCGTACGGGTGACCATCGACCCACCAGCGGACCCGCTGACCGTGCAGCTCGCGTACACGATGCTGGCGTTGGCCGCGGCAATCCCCACCGGCTGCTGGGCGGGACATGGTGACGGGCGCGCTGTCCAATTGGTTCCGTCGGTCGTGCTGTACACCTGGTTGGATCCCACCACCAACCACCCGTGGGAACCGACCAGGCTGAAGTGGCCGTAAACCCCGGAGAATTGGCTCAGCGCATCCGCCCTGCTCCAGGAGTCGCTGGCGATCGACGCGTGAAATAGCGTGGCTGTCGCGGGGCCCGCGCTGACCGTTTGCAAAACCGCCCAGGCGTCGACGACCCCGGCGGAGGTTTCGACATCGCTGATCATCCCGCTCGCCTCGACCCCCGGTAGGGAAACGGCCTTCCAGCTGGCGCCCCCGTCATGCGTAACCTGCAACTGGGAGCCGCTGGCGACCCAGCCATCCAGAGGGTCGGCGAAGCGGATGATCCCGAATGGGGCGCTGTTCGCCAACTCGATGCGCGGGGCGGGCACGCCCTGCCATGTCATGCCACCGTCGAGGGTTCGCAGGACCGAGGTGCAGGGCCGCTTCGCGCAGGCTGCGGTGCCGAGCACCCAGCCGTGGCTGGGCGAGGTGAATGTCGCCGACACAGCGGTGAAACCGGCCGGCACCGGGCCGCCGGGCGGGGTTGGCGGCGGGGGCGCGGTGCGGACCAATGGCGTGGCGCTGGATGACGGGCTGGGCACCGCCGTTGCCACTGGGCTGGGCGCGCCGGGTTGCGCAGGCACACCGGTTGGCGAGGTGTTGTGGTTGACGAGTGCCACTGCGATCACCGCCGCAACAGCGGCCACGGCGGCAACACCGCCACCGATCGCCGCCAGGCGACGCCGCCGCGTGGCGCGGTCATCTGCGGACATCATCACCCTCCCGGTGACATCGGGCGCCGGCTCCTGCGCCACGCGCTGGTAGTACTGGCGCAGTTCGCGGGCCAGGTCGTCGTCGCGATCAGGCATCGCTCATCTCCTTGCGCAACGAGGCCAGGGCGCGTGCTAGATGGCTGCGCACCGTTCCCGGCGCCACCCCCATCAGCGCGGCGCATTGGTCGGCTGAGTAGCCGTGGTGGTAGCTCAGGACAAGGGCCGCGCGCTGCTGCGGCGAGAGCTTCGCCTGGGCGCGGTCGAGGTCGAGCAGCCGCCCTTGAAAGCGCACGTGCTCGGCGCCCGCGGCGGTGGCGTCTGGCTCGCGCACCGTCCACCGGCGCAGGCCCCTGCGCCGCCGGATGCTCTGGCGTACGCAGATGGTGGTGAGCCACTGCTCACGCTTGACCTCCTCGCGAACCGCATCCCACTTCCGCCACGCGAGCAGGAAGCTCTCCTGGACGGCGTCCTCTGCCTCGCCGGGATCACGCAGGATCGCGAGCGCGATGTGAAAGAGGCGCCTCTGCTGTGCGCCAACCAGGTGTTCGAGCGCCGCCCGGCGCTCCCACTGATCAGCCGCGAGCACGCGCATCGCTGCGGGTGGGGTCATACAGAGTGAGAGACCCCGTTCTCCCAGATGTGTTACTCACCGAGCGGCCAGAGTACCGAGCGCCGTTCGAAAAGTGGCGCCTCTGCGGCGAACGCGGCTATTGCACTGCCTGCAGTGCGCCCGCTTCTCCGTTCCTACGCTAAGCTCGCCCTGCAACGCGCGGCGACCGCAGCCGGGCGCGCCACCAGTGAGGGAGGTACCAGATGCTCGGCTTTGCCATCTTCGGGACCAAGGAAATCATCGTCTACATCGTCGTGATCGTCGTATTGATCGCCGGCTTCTTCTACATGCGGGGCCGCTCGGGCCCCTGACCGCCCGCCGCGCTAGCGGCCGTGGCACATCTTGAATTTCTTGCCGCTGCCGCACGGGCAGGGCTCGTTGCGCCCCACCTTGCGCTTGCCGGCGCCGACTCCGACGCCGCCTGTCGGCACGCCGGAACCTGCCTCCCTGCCCCGTCCGTTGCCGTTGCCATTCCCGCCGCCCAGCGGACGGGTGCCCGACGCCGAACTCTCCACCACATTGGTCACTGTCGGCTGCAGCAGCGGACTGAGCGGCGCCGGATGGCCGCTTCCGGTCGCACGTGCCAGAGCAGCGCTCGCGGCGGCGGCCGCGGGTCGCGCGGGGGGCGGAACGTCCTCCGACATCTGTCCGCCTGCGCTGTCCGCACGCCCCGCTCGCGGAGCGGCCGCCTCACTGGCGGCCTGGGTAGGATCCTCCGGCGGCGTCTCGACGCGCTGAATCTGGACGTGCATGAGCAGGCGCACGATGTCCACCTGGATGTCGGCGGTGAGCCCCTGGAAGGATTCGAATGCCGCCTGCTTGTACTCCACCAGCGGGTCCTTCTGACCATATGCCTGCAGGTTGATCCCCTCGCGCAGGTGCTCCATGTCGGTCAGGTACGCACGCCACTTGGTGTCGATGACGTTGAGCATCAGTGACTGCTCGACCGAGCGCATCAGCTCCTCGCCGTACTGCTGCTCGCGCTCCTCGTAGAGCGCGGTCATCTCGCTGATCAACGTGTCCTCGATGTCCTCGACGGTGTCGCCAAGGCTGTCGAGGTTGATCGCCGCCAGCTCGGGCAGCGGCGCGATCTGGCGCATCCGCTCCCACAGGCCCTCGAGGTCCCAGTTCTCGCGGTGGCGTCCCTCGCAGTAGCCAGGCACTTCCTGACGCACCGTCTGCTGCAGCATCGACATCAGGTTTTCGCGGGTGTCGGTGCCCTCGAGGATCTTGCGACGCTCGCCGTAGATGATCTCGCGCTGCTTGTTCATGACATCGTCGTACTCGACGACGTAGCGACGAGCGTCGAAGTTGTGGCCCTCCACACGTGACTGCGCGCCCTCGATCTGGCGCGACACCAGCCGGTTCTCGATGGGCACGTCTTCCTCGATGCGCAGCCTGTCCATGATCCCCTGCATCCGCTCGCCACCGAACACGCGCATGAGGTCGTCCTCGAAGGAGAGGAAGAAGCGGGTCTCGCCGGGGTCGCCCTGGCGACCGGCACGCCCGCGCAGCTGGTTGTCGATGCGGCGCGACTCGTGGCGTTCGGTGCCGATGATGTACAGGCCGCCGGCGGCGGCCACGCCGTCACCGAGCACGATGTCGGTGCCACGGCCGGCCATGTTGGTCGCGATGGTCACCGAACCGCGCTGGCCGGCATCGGCCACGATCTGCGCCTCGCTCTCGTGGAACTTGGCGTTGAGCACGCTGTGCGGAATGCCGTTCTTCTCCAGCAGCCGCGACAGCCGCTCGCTCTTCTCGATGCTGGTGGTGCCGACGAGCACGGGCTGGCCGATCTTGTTGCGCTCGGCTATCTCGTCGCCAACCGCCTTGAACTTCGCCTCTTCGTTCTTGTAGATGAGGTCGGTGCCGTCGTCGCGGATCATCGGCTGGTTGGTGGGGATCGGCACCACCTCGAGCTTGTAGATCTTGTCGAACTCCTCGGACTCGGTCAGCGCCGTCCCGGTCATGCCGGCGAGCTTGTCGTAGAGGCGGAAGAAGTTCTGGAAGGTGATCGTGGCCAGAGTGATGTTCTCCTGCTGGACCTTCACGCCCTCCTTGGCTTCGATCGCCTGGTGCAGGCCGTCCGACCAGCGGCGGCCGGGCATGGTGCGCCCGGTGAACTCGTCGACGATGATCACCTCGCCCTCGCGCACGATGTAGTCACGGTCGCGCAGGTAGAGCGCGTTCGCCTTGAGCGCCTGGTTGATCTGGTGGGCCTCGGTGACGTGCTCGAGCTCGTACACGTTGGTGATGCCCGCCCACTTCTCGATCTTGGCAACGCCCTCGTCGGTGAGCGCGGCCGACTTCGACTTCTCGTCGATGGTGTAATCGTCCTCGGCGACTAGGCGCGGGATCAGCCGCGCATACATGTAGTACTTGTCGGTGGGCTCGCTGCCCTGCCCGCTGATGATCAGCGGGGTGCGCGCCTCGTCGACAAGGATCGAGTCGACCTCGTCGACGATCGCGTAGTGGAGATGGCGCTGCACGCAGCGGTCGAGCGACTGTGCCATGTTGTCGCGCAGGTAGTCGAAGCCAAGCTCATTGTTGGTCGCGTAGGTGATGTCGGCGGCATATGCCTCGCGGCGCGTGCACGGGCGCAGGTGCTGCAACCGCGAGTCGGGGTGGGTCTCGTCGAGGTATTCGGGATCGTAGATGTAGCCGAAGTCCGGGTTGTCGACGGGACCCGGCACGATCACCGCGACCGACATCCCGAGCGCCGTGTAGAGCGGTGCGTTCCAGCCCGCGTCGCGGCGAGCCAGGTAGTCGTTGACGGTTACCAGGTGGGCGCCACGCCCCTCCAGCGCGTTGAGGTACAGCGCCAGCGTCGCCACCAAGGTCTTGCCCTCGCCGGTGCGCATCTCCGCGATCTTCCCTTGGTGGAGCACGATGCCCCCGATCAGCTGCACGTCGTAGTGGCGCATCCCGAGCGTCCGCCGGGCGGCCTCGCGAACCACCGCGAACGCCTCGGGGAGAACGTCGTCGAGCCCGCGGCGCCGCTCGCTGGCACGCTCGGCGGCCTCCTTGCGGGCGTATTCCGCCTCAACGTCCTCTTCCTCGTCGCCAGTGAGCCCCTGGGTGAAGGTCTGGCCGAAGGTGTGGTCCGGTCCGACCACGCCGAGGCGAGCCCGGAACTCGTCGGTCTTGGCGCGCAGCTCGGCGTCGCTGAGCGCCTGCATCTCGGGCTCGAGCGCGTTGATCCGGTCGACGGCGCCGCGATGGCGCTTGATCTCGCGGTTGATCGGGTCGCCGAGGATCTTGGTGAGGACGGGCATCAGGAGTTCAATTCTCGCAGGCCATCGGCGCGCGAGCGCGCCGGCTACAGCACTGCGGCAAGAACCGCCACCTCCACGTGGGCCGCTCCGGCGTCGAGGAGAGCGCCCTTGGCGGCAGTCGACGTCGCCCCCGTGGTGAGCACGTCGTCGACCAGCCACAGGCGCCTCCCGGCCACGTCCGCGATCGCCGCGAACGCACCGGCCACGCTGGTCTGGCGCGCCGAGCGGTCGAGCGTGCTCTGCGGCGGCGTCTCCCTGGTCCGCTCCAGCAGGTCGGCGACCGCGAGCCGGTGGAAGTCCGCGAAGGCGCTGGCCACCACCCTCGCCTGGTTGTAGCCCCGTTCGTCGAGGCGCCGCTTGGAGAGCGGCACAGGGACGACGAGGGCACCGATCGGTGGCGTGAGCCGGGGGGCGCCGAGCCATGCAAGGGCACGCAGAGCGGTCCGGCAGTCGCGGAACTTGCCGTGGTGGAGAATCTGGCGGACTTCGTCGTCGTAGACGAAGGCCGCGCGCGCTCCGGCGATGAGCGGAGGCGGGATGGCCTCCAGGAAGGCCGCACACGCCTCACAGAGCACATGGCCTGTCTCGCCGCAGCCTGCGCAGCGAAGTGGGGCCACGCTATCGAGGACGGCCATCCGCGCGCGCAACATCAACTCATACATTTATGTGTAAGTATAGTCCCGCGCTGGTCCGCGCGGCTCGCTCGTGCGCACAATCCGGAAGCCATGCAGAGCGAGTTCAGCCATGAACCGGCGATGTGGCTCCCCGCCGTCCGGCACGCGCGGGTGCGCCGGTGGTGGCGAAGCGTCCGCCATCTCGCCGGCGCGGTGCGCCAGTCCTTTCGGCGCGTGATCCCCAGTTCCCGGACAGACGGCCCGGATCATGACCCCGGCGGCGCCGGAGCCGGCCGGCCGGCCCCGATCTCCCCCGCGCCGCCGCCGCTCTCGGCGGCTGCCGCTGCTGCACTTCGCTCGGATCCCATTGAGCGCGCGGACGCGCGTTACGAGAGCCGTCGACCCAGCACGCGCTAGCGACGCCGCAGGGCCGGCGACGCCGCGGGCGGCTTCGCATGGCTCACGTTGTGACGCGAACTGTCGCGCACGTCGGCGGCCGAGAGGTGCTCGCGAGGTCCAGGCTCCAGCAAACGGTGTGCACTCCCGGGCTGGCATCGAACATGGGCATCTTCATGACGAAGCTCTCGCTTCCCAGCGGAGCGATCGGCAGCGCTGCGGCGCAATTAAGTTCGTACGCGAAGGCGGGAGTCTTCGTATGGTCGAGAGTCTGGAGGTAACCGCGGCAAGGAACCAGCGCCATCGCCACGGCCGACGGGTTGGCCAGCGTGATGAAGTACGTGATCGTGGTGCCGGCCTCGACGGTCACCGGAGCGTGGATCGTGGCAGTCAGGCCGGCGAGGGGATCCCTGGGATATACCGGCGGGACGAACGGTCCGGAGAGTTCGCTGAGCGTGACCCCACACAGCGCGAAGACGCCGAGCGGGGTTCCCGAACTGTATGGCGCAGTGCCGGTGAGAGTTTCGGCGAAGGTCCCGCCGCCGGGGAGGGTCACCACGAAGTGCTTGTAGACGTGTTGAGTGCCGCCGGTCTTCCCGCAGCCAAGGGCAAAACCCACCGAGAAGGTGGCGGTGGCACCACGGGGCAGATCCGACGAGGCGGGAAACTGGTCCCAGAAGCCACCTCGTGACGGGATGAGCGTCGCCTCGCCTGGCTGGCTGAGCACCACTCGTGGGTAGCCGCCCACGAGGCACGGCTGCGCGCCGTGATTCGTGAAGGAAAAGACGATCGCTTCGTTGCCCATGGTTTCTTCAGTGGTGACGGGCTGCTCCGTGAGGTCCTGGAGTCGACAGAGCGGCGCCGGCGTGACGGTGGGAGCGGGCAGTGGCGATGGCGTGTACGGTTGGAACGGCTGATCGGCCCAAGGCACCGCAATCGGTGAACCGGACGCCACTGCCGCTGCCTGGCTGCCCCCACGGCTTGCGGACGTGGACGCGCCCGAAGCGCCGCACGCCGCCACCACGGTGGCAGCGCCGGCTGCCAGTGCAACGCAGGGCCACCCGCGTATCAGCTGCATCTCTCACCATCTAGAGGTCGTGCCGGTCGGGATGACTTACAGAAGGGACCCGATGGACATCCTCATACTTGGCGGCACCGCGTGGGTGGGACGGGAGCTCGCCCGCGAGGCGCTCCAGCGCGGCCACGCAGTCACCTGCCTGGCGCGCGGCGAGAGCGGATCCGTCGCCGACGGTGCCGAGTTGATCGCCGCAGACCGCCGCCGGAGCGACGCCTACGACGCGGTGCGCGACCGTCACTGGGATGCCGTCGCCGAGGTGTCCTGGCAACCGGGATTCGTCCGCGATGCGTTGGCCGCGATCGGCGATCGTGCGGACCATTGGACCTATGTCTCCTCCGCCAGCGTGTACGCAGCGAACAACGAGGTCGGCGCCGACGAGACGGCGCGAGTCCTCGAGCCGACTGAACATCGGGAGGTGAGCGCGGACCAATACGGGCCGGCCAAGGTCGCCTGCGAGCTGGCCTCGCTCGCAGCGGTCGGCGATCGGCTGCTGGCTGCGCGAGCCGGCATCATCGGCGGCCCCGGCGACCACACTGACCGCACCGGCTACTGGGTGGCTCGGGCGGCCCGCGACAACGCGCCGATGCTGGTCCCCGATTCACCAGACCTGGCGACGCAGGTGGTCGATGTGCGCGACCTCATTGACTGGATTCTCGACTGCGCACAACGCGGCACGACCGGCACCTTCAATGCTGTGGGTCCTGTCCTGCCGCTGCAGGCGTGGATCGACGAATCCCGTGCGGCCGGCGGCCACACCGGTTCAGTCATCCGTGCGGATCCGGACTGGTTGCTCGCGCACGGTGTGGTCGAATACATGGGACGGGAGTCGCTGGCGATGTGGCTTGCTGATCCACAATGGACGGCTTTCATGGCGAGGTCCGGTGCCGCCGCAGCGGCTGCCGGATTGCACCATCGGCCGCGGCGCGAGCTGCTCACAGATCTGCTTGCCTGGGAACGGTCGCAGGGTCTGGGCCGGCCCCGCTCGGCGGGTCTCAGCGCGGCACGCGAGCGGGAGCTGTTGGCTGCTCTCGACTGTGGCGAATGAGCCGGCCACCGCGGCGGTGGATCGACGGTCGCTGGCGATCCATGATAACCTGAGCGAATGATCAGATCAAATGGTCAGGATCCGGCCGCGACGAAGCCGCTCGGTCTGCGCCGGCGACCGGGGAGGACGACGCCGGCGCCCGCGCGCCTCGCACCTGCGTCGCCGCCCGGCACCCGCGCTCGTCGTCACCGCCGCAACGAAGCCGGAGACCGCATGCGCGCGCGCATCGTGGACGCGGCTCTGCAGACGGTGAGGAAGGAGGGCTACGCAGGAGTCTCGGTCCGCGCCATCGCAGCCACCGGCGCGTTCAGCCCCGCGCTCGTCTTCTATCACTTCGGCAGCGTCGACGCCCTGCTGCTCGCCGTCCTCGATCAGATCAGCGGCGAGCGGCTGGCCCGCTACCGGGCACGACTGGGCGAGGTCTCGTCGCTGGCGACGTTGGCTGCAGCGATGGAGGAGCTGTACGGCGAAGACCTGCAGCTCGGCCAGCTCACAGCGGTACAGGAGATCGTCGGCGCGATGGCGTTCGACCCCGCGCTCGGCGCGGAGATCGTCAGTCGCATGCAGCCGTGGATGACATTTGCCGAGGAGCTTGCGCGACGGATCGTCGCCGGGTCTCCGCTCGCCGGCATGCTCGACCCCGGCGTCATCGGCTCTGCGGTGATCGCGCTCTACATGGGGCTCGAAATCGTCGCTCGGATGCGGGGCGGCGACACCAGCGGGTCCAAGGCGCTGGTGGCGATGCTCACGGAGACTGCTCCCTGGAGCGACAGGCTGCTCGGCAAGGGAGCGACCGCCCCACGCCGACACAGCAGGAAGCGACTGGTGCTCGAATGATGCTCCTGCTTCCCCTACTCGTCGCGCTCATCGTCCTTCTGGTGCTCCGAGCGAGAAAACGTGGCAACGCGCGGGTCCACGGACCCCAAGCACCGGCCGCCGTCTACGTTTTCGGCAGCGCCGTGGCGGGGGGCGCCGCCGGCTTCATCGCCCTCGAGGCGTACTACGGGATCGTCGTGGCCGCGCTGGGTGCTCTCTTGCTTTTTCGCCACGCACATCGGCAACGCTGGTTCTCGCTTGGCGGGTTCCTCCTGGGCATGGGAGCCTGCGCCGCGGGGTTTCTGAGCGACGCGCTCACCAACCGCGACCCCGCCGTGTCGTACGACCCATCCACGATCCCCTTCTTCTGGGTAGGCACAGCCGTAGCGGTCTGCGGGGCGGGGATCATCGTCCTCGCCTCCACAGGGCACCTGCGAAGCCTGCCTCGCTAGCCAGGAAGCGGTCACCGTCACTCGGTGGTTGCCTCACGCGAAGCCGCGTCGCATCACCGCGACGGTTGAGGTGCCGTCTGCCCGTCAGCCGCGCCGGGCACGGGAGCGGCGCCGTCCTTCGTGCATCGCCTGCACACGGCCTGATGGGATCGCCCTCCCCTCCTCGACGAGCCCCGACGGCAACGGTTGCGCCGGGGGCATGGTCGCCGCCCATGGATCGCGTTCTCCGAGGCGCCGTAGCGCCGTGTGCAGAGTGAAGTCGCCCGGCGCCAGACGATCAAGCTCATCCCAGTCGACTGGAAACGACACCGGGGTCCCCGCCCGCAATCGCGGGCTGTACGCGGCCACCACCGTGGCCGCACCCACCCGTGTTGCATCGACGAAGACCCGGCCGCCGCGGTCCTCCTTCATGAACGCCGTGGTGGCTAGGCTCGGATCGAGTCGCTCGGCCCGTACCGCGAGCGCGCGCGTCGCTGCCGCCGCCTCATCGACCGGTGCCCCACCGGCGATCGGCACGAAGACGTGCACGCCCTTCGCGCCGCTGGTCTTGACGGCTCCGCCGAGCGCGCTGTCGGCGAGCGCCTGGCGAACCAGGTGCGCAGCACGGACCGCCATGGGGAAGGAATCGGCGTCGGGCGGGTCGAGGTCGAGAACAAGGTGCGTCACGCGGTCGGGATCGGCGGCCGTGGTGAGGGCGGGGTGGTACTCGACGGCACGCTGATTGGCGAACCACAGCAGGGCGCGGCGGTCGTTGCAGAGCGCGTATGTGACCTCCCGTTTGGAGGATTCCGCCCACGTGCTGACCCGCTCGATCCACTCCGGGGCGTAGCTCGGAAGGTTTTTCTGCATGAACGCCTCCTGCCCGCGGTGCACGCGGATCACCGAGAGCGCCCGGTCTCGCAGCACCGGGAGAATGCGATCGGCCACACCGTCGAGGTAGTCGACGAGGTCACGCTTCGTGGCGTTCGCGCCCTCGAACAGAGGGTCGTCGAGGTGGCTGAGCCGAACTCCCTCACGCTCATCCCCGCCTGCGCTCGGTGCTTTTGCCATGAGTCTTCTGGCGATCATCGCGGAGTGGCCGCCAATCGCGCCCTGGTGCGTGTATACCGGTCGCTGCCATGGACATCCTCCAGGAGCGCCTCCGCAGCCAGCACCTGCTCGTGCCGGCGCCGGCCGCCGCGGCCGACGTCGTGCTCCACCTTGGCGCGGTCCAATCGCAGGACTACCCCGCCGCCCGGTGGGCCGTTGCCCAGCGAACCCCCAACCTCAGCGGCGCAGACGTCGACGACGCGCTCACCAATCGGTCCATCCTGCGAACCCACGTACTGCGCCCCACCTGGCACCTCGTCGCGCCCCAGGACATCCGCTGGATGCTGGCCCTCACGGCACCGCGCGTGAAAGCGCTGATGGCATATGGCTACCGCCGATCCGGAGTCGATGACGCCATGCTCGCCAAGAGCAACCACGTCGTCACCGCGGCGCTGCGCGGAGGCCCGCTCACCCGCATTGAGCTGGGCGACGCGCTGCGGGGCGAGGGCATCGAGCCGCGCGTCGACAACCGGCTGGCTCACCTGATGATCGGCGCCGAGCTCGACGGAATCGTCTGCAACGGGCCGCTGCGCGGCAAGCAGCACACCTACGCACTGCTCGACGAGGTTGTCCCACCGGCCGCGGCCAAGGACCGCGCGGTCGCGCTTGCCGAGCTCGCCGCCCGCTACTACACGAGCCACGGACCCGCCACCATCAAGGACTTCGCGTGGTGGTCCGGCCTGTCCACCGCCGACGCGAGCACCGGCACCAACACCGCACAGCCGCGGCTGGAAAGGACCGACCTCGCAGGCCGCACCTACTGGTTCGCACCCACCGCGCACACGACGAGCGGGGCCGTCCCCACCGCACACCTCCTCCCCGACTTCGACGAGTACACGGTGGCCTACGCAGACCGCACGCATCTCATCGACGCAGCCGATCTCCACCACATGCCCAGCCGCATGGACGTCATCTCCAACAACGTCCTCGTCGTCAACGGCCGGGTCGTCGGCAGCTGGGCCCGCGCCGTCGAGAAGGCCACCGTGCGAGTGACGGTCACACCATTCCAGCGGCTCACCAAGCGCGGCCAGACGGCACTCGCGAGCGCAGCCGAGCGCTACGCAGAGTTCCTTCAGCTCCCGCTCCAGCTGGACGTTCAGCCCCCGCTCAGCCCTCACCCTGGCGCAGCGACGCCAGGTCGATGACGAACCGGTAGCGCACGTCGCTGCGCATGGTCCGCTCGTACGCCTCGTTGACGTCGTGGATGGGGATCACCTCGATGTCCGAGGCGATGCCGCGCTCGGCGCAGAAGTCGAGCATCTCCTGGGTCTCGCCGATCCCGCCGATCACCGAGCCGGCGAGACGGCGGCGCTTGTTGATCAGCGCTCCCGGCTCCAGCCGGGAAGGATCGGGCAGCCCCACGATCACCATGGTGCCGTCGCGGCGCAGCAGTCGCAGGTACGCGTTGTAGTTGTGCGATGCCGACACGGTGTCGAGGATGAAGTCGAAGCGGCCCGCGTTGGTCTCGAAGACGTTATCGTCG
Organism: Candidatus Dormiibacterota bacterium; assembly: GCA_030948845.1. Lineage (GTDB taxonomy): Bacteria > Chloroflexota > Dormibacteria > Aeolococcales > Aeolococcaceae > Aeolococcus. The sequence continues at coordinate 6,217 of JALYZN010000013.1, read as the reverse complement.
GCGGTGGCCACGAAGTCGTCCGCGCCCAGCCGCATTGCGTCGTCCTTCTTGCCCGGTGAATGGCTGAGCACGGTGACGCGCGCGCCCATTGCCTTGAGGAACTTCACGCCCATGTGGCCGAGGCCGCCGAGACCCAGCACCGCCGCCTCGCGGGCTTGGTCGCCTCCGAAGTGGCGGATCGGCGAGTACGTGGTGATCCCAGCACACAGCAGCGGCGCCGCAGCGTCGAGCGGGATGCCGGCGGGGATGCGCAGCACGTAGTTCTCGTCGACCACGATGCGTTCCGAGTAGCCACCGTACGTCGGGGTTCGGCCGTCGCGTTCGAGCCCGTTGTAGGTGACCGTCATCCCCTCGAGGCAGTACTGCTCCTCCCCCGCCAGACACGCCTCGCACGTGCCGCAGGAGTCGACGAACACGCCGACGCCGACGGTTTCCCCCACGCGCCACCGGCTCACGTCCGAGCCCACGCTCGCCACCGTCCCCACGATCTCGTGCCCCGGCACCATCGGGAAGATCGACCCTCCCCACTCGTCGCGCGCCTGGTGGATGTCGCTGTGGCACACACCGCAGTGGAGGATGTCGATGAGCACGTCGTGCGGGCGTGGGTCGCGCCGTTCGAAGTCGAAGAGGCGGAGCGGTGCCTTCGGGTCGGTCGCGGCGTAGCCGCGGGTGGGAATCATCCGCCCATCCTACGGACCCGACACCGCAATCGAGACGATCAGGCGCCAGTAGGACCTGCCTCCACCATGCGCACCACAACCCCCGCCGCCACCCCGGAGCGCGCGGCGGTGCCCGCGGGCAGCTCGATGGCAGCCTTGGCACCGCGCACCAGGCTGCTCGCTCGCCAGGGTCGGATCGAATCGAGCACGCGCACCACACGGCCATCGCCGTCGACAAACACCACGTCGAGCGCGAAGCGCATGAAGAACATGTGGATCGAATTGCACGGCCGGATCGCCAGACCGTGGCCGGCGGGCAGCTCGTTGCGGAACATCAGGCCCATGAAGCGCGACCAGAGGGTGTCGGCCATTTCGACGCGTTCCGCGACGACAGTGCCGGTCTCGGTCTCCAGTCGGTACAGCTGTGCCATCGGCCCGATGGTAGGGGCGATCCGGCGCGCGGACGTCGAAAGCAACACGCCCGGTACAGTCGTTGCATGAGCAACCAGGAGGTCGAGATCCATGTCGACCCGCTGTGTCCGTGGTGCTGGTTGACAGCTCTGTGGCTGTTCGAGGTCGAGCGGGTGCGCGCGATGACCATCACCACCAAGCTGTTCTCGCTCGCCGAGATCAATCGCGCCCAGGCACAGGCAGAGCACGCTGCGGTGCTCAAGGCTGGCGAGGACGCCCTGCGGGTCATGGTCGCCGCCCGCCGCGCCGGCGGCGAGAGGACCGTGCGGGCCACCTACCTCGCCCTCGGTGAGGCCAAGCACGAGCGGTCGGAGGACCTCGGCGCCATCGAGGTCCTCCGGGCGGCAGTCAGCTCTGCAGGCCTCGAGCCCGGCCTCGCCGACGAGGCGGTCGCCGACCCGAGCACGCTCGACGAGCTCCTCGCCGAGCACGCCGCCGCGGTCGAGCGCGGAGCCTTCGGCGTGCCCACGCTCAGCATCGACGGCAGCGCCGCCTTCTTTGGCCCCATCGTCGACACCAGGATCATCGGCGTGGACGCCGGCCAGCTCTGGGACAAGGTGCTGCCCGTGCTCGTCGAGCCCCGCCTCTTCGAGCTCAAGCGATCTCGCACCGGTCACGCCGAGCTGGGGCGCCATCGCAAGAGGGTCGCGGCCGTCCACTGACCCGATCGCTGCAAAGGGTTCGAGGGCGCGGCGAGGGGGATAATCGAGCCATGACCCAGCCGACCACCTCGAGCACGCTGTCGCGAGTCCGCCTCGCCATTGCCGGTGTCGCCGTAATCGCGGTCGCCGAGATCGCCGGCGGACTGACCGCCGGCTCCCTCGCGCTGCTCAGCGACGCCGGCCACCTGGTCACCGACTCGGCGACGCTGGGGCTCACCTGGTACGCGGTCTCGCGCAGCCGCCGTCCCGCCGGCGCCAGACACACATTCGGGCACCACCGCGGCGGCATCGTCGCCGCCGCCCTCAACGGCGCCGTGCTCGTGGTCATCGCTGCGGTCATCGCCGCCGGCGCCATCAGCCGCCTCCAGCACCCCGCAGCCGTGGCGGCAATCCCGGTGCTGGTGATCGGTGCCCTCGCTCTCGCCGGCAACCTGGCCATCGCCGCGGTGCTACGCGGTGCCGGTGGCGGGCTCAGCGTGCAGAGCGCCGCGCTGCACGTCATCGCCGACGTGCTCACCGATGCGGCGGTCGTGGTCGGCGCTCTCGCGCTCCTTCTTCTGGGCTGGACGCGTGCCGACGCTGTGGTCTCCGTGCTCATCGCCGCGCTGGTGTTCGTCGGTGCCCTTGGACTGCTGCGCGAGGCGCTGCACATACTCAACGAGGGGACGCCGCGCGACCTCAACCCGGAGGCGGTGCGAACCCGGATCGCGGCGCTGCCCGGGATCGACGGCGTGCACGATCTCCACATCTGGTCACTCGACCGCGAGCACCGGGCGCTCTCCGCGCACGTCATCGTCGGCGATCGTTCGCTCGGCGAGGTCACCGCCATGATCCGCTCAGTCGAGCTCGTCCTCTGCGAGGAGTTCGGCATCGAGCACGTCACCGTGCAGCCCGAGTGCCCGGCGTGTTCGGTGGAGGCGCCGCTCTACTGCAACATACAGGGACACCACGAACTCGTCCACGAGGCGGCGCGCGGAGCGCGCTAGCTCAATCGGGCGCTGGGAAGCCAGCGCGCACCTCGGTGCCCTCGCCCACCACGCTGCGCACCTCGAGGTGGCCATCCTCGATCTCGGCTCGCTGACGCATGGTCAGCAGTCCCAGCCCAGTGCTGCGCCCCAGCCGTGCCTCGGTGGCGGTGACGTCGAAGCCCTCGCCGTCGTCGAGAACCACGACCGCCACTCGCTGCGGCTGGAAGAGCAGCGCCACTTCGACGGTGCTCGCGTGACCGTGAGCGAGCGCGTTCGTGAGAGCCTCTTGGACGATCCGGAACAGCGCCACCTCGATACCAGCGCGGGTGCGGCGGGGCGCGCCGAGCACGACGATCTTGGCGCTGACCGTGGCATCGAGATCGCCAACCAGCCGCCGCAGTGACGCCACCAGCCCCTCCTCGCTGAGTTCGTCCGGGTGCAGCCGGAACACCACCCGCTGGAGCTGACGCAGCGCCGCGTCGGTGGAGCGGCGGCAGCTGGCGGCGCCGGCGAGGGCCGCGGCCGGGTCGCGGGCCACGGCGTGGCCGATCAGCTCGGTGTGCAACGCGGCGTCGGCGAGCAGTTGCATCGGACCTTCGAAGATGTCCTGGGCGGTGCTGTCGTGGTCCGTGTCGATGAGGTGGAAGAGTTGGCGCACCGCCTGGTTGGCGGCGGCGCCTGGCCCGTCGATCGACGCACCCTCGAGGTTGGCGATTCCCGCCAGCGACTTCTTCAGCTTGGCGAGGATGGCGCGCTGCTCACGGAGATCGTCGATGCGCCCGCGCAAACAGACCATGCGCTCGTCGATCGCGGCCAGCTCGGTGCGCAGCTCCAGGCCCTCCTCGAGACGCTGGCGATACTGCCCACCGCTTCCGCGGGTGAGTCGGCGGACGATGGCCTGGTGGTTGGCGTCGTAGGGCTTGAGCCGGGTGCGGACCTCGTCGCGCTCGGCGCCGGCCGCGGCATGAGCGGCCTCGAGACGTCCGACCAGGTCATCGATGTCCGTGGCCCGCCCGTCGACGCCGTAGCGCAGCCCAACAAGGGGCGATCTCGCCACCCGCACGTCGAGGGTGAACGGCGGCGCCGAGAGCTCAGCTGTCACGATCAACCTTCCTGAACTGATTGAAGCGATGGCGCGCCGTCAGTCTACGCCGCCGCCACGCCGCTCGCCACAGAGCCGGCGAGGAGCGGGCCGCGCGGTGCCGACCCGGTTGCCATCACTGGTGGTCAGTTGGCGGACGAGAACGTCGTTCCCGCGCCACCGACGCCGACGGGGCCGTACCACGTCCCGGTGATGTTCCAATAGACGTCGAGCGAGTTCCCGGGACCCTGCACGGCGATGGCCGGGTTGGAGCCGTCGCCCGCCTTGGAAGCCATGGACGGCACCGAGAACGAGGCGCCGGCGCCACCGAGGGCCAGCGGACCATGCCAGGTGCTGATCCTCCAGTAGAAGAACAGCGAGTTCGACGGGCCGATCGCAATCGCGGCATTTCCGGCGTTGCCGACCGGCGCGGCCAGGGTGCTGCCGCCCGGAGCGATGGGCCAGTCACCGTAGACGTACGGAGTGTTGGTGGACGTGTCGATGGACCACAGCCAGTTGTCCATGTCGTTGCCGGCGCCCTGGACGTAGAAGTAGCCCTGGGAGCTGCCCGGCGCTGCGAAGGTCGTCTGCGGGTTGCTCACCGCGGGGGTGGCCCAGACGCCGCCCGAGTTCTCGAACACCACCAGCGAGTTGTTCGGGCCTTGCGTGGCGATGTACAGGCGGTGCGTGGTGTCGATCCCCGCGCTGACCGATGGAGCGCTCCGCGACATGCCGGCCGAACCGAGCGTCGCGGGACCGTACCAGGTGCCCTTGACGCCCCAGACGAAGGAGGTGATCTGGCCGGGGCTTTGCACGGCGACATCGAGGTTGCCGTCCTGGTCGAGCGCGAGCGACGGGGTCGATATCGCCGACCCAGCCCGGAGGATCTGCAGCGGTCCGTGCCATGTACCCGTGACGTTCCAGTAGAACCAGATGCTGTTCCCCGGCCCCCGGGCGGCGATCACCACGTTGTGGTTGCTGTCGATCGCCAGCGAAGGTCCGGAGAAGGTGGAACCGTGCGCTCCCACCATCAGCGGCCCGTACCATGTGCCCGCGAGGTTCCAGTAGAAATACAGCGAGTTGCCCGGTCCCTGGGCGGCGATGTAGGTGTTGCCGCTGGTTGAGTCGATCGCCTCCGACACGGTGTTGCCGACGCTGGACGCTGTGGCCGCATGGGCGTGAAGAGCGGCAGGGCCGGCGGCGGTCAGGGCGGTCCCGGCCAGGCTGGCCGCGGCCAGGGTGATGAGCATTCCGCACCGTGCCCTGCGGAAACGAGTCGCTGTCATGGAAACCTCCGTCGTCGGCACATCTGGTGCGCGCAGAACATCCGAAATCCCAGAGGCCGCCCGCCACTCTACAGCTTCGCCGCAGGGAGCGCCGCAGCGCAGCGGACAGACGAAAACTGCTTGCGTCGACCGCTTCAGCGACGCATGAAGCGCAGCCGGATGAGGTCGAGCAGGACCATCCCGGAGTCGCGCAGCGCGCTCACCCGGGAGTCCTCGCGATGGCTCCAGCGAACCGGCACCTCGGCGATCTCCCAGCCCTTGCGGCGGGCACGCAGCAGCGCCTCGGCGTCGAAGCCGAAACCCTTGGTGCGCAGCGGCTCGAAGCAGGTCACCGCGGCCTCCGCGGTGAACACCTTGAACCCGCATTGGGTGTCGTGCAGCCCGGGCAGCACGATCAGCTGGACGAGCCGGTTGTAGGTGCGGCCCATCATCTCCCGCCGTCCCGGCTGGTGGACGTCGATGGTGGCGCCAGGGACCGCGCGCGAGGCGATGGCAACGTGGCAGGCGCCGCCAAGGCGCGAGCGCAGGCGCGGCAGCTCTTCAATCGGTGTGCTCAGATCGGCGTCGGTGAAGAGGCGGTGCTCACCTCGTGCAAGCAGCATGCCCGCGCGCACGGCGGCGCCCTTGCCCTGGTTGCGCTCCAGCGCAACCAGCGAGAGCTGCGGCCACGTTTCCTTGGCCGCACGCACGTAGGCGACGGTGTCGTCGCTGCTGCCGTCGTCCGCGACGATCACCTCGTACGGCTCACCGGCGCTGTCGAGGTACTCGCGGATGCGCTCGAGAGTGGCCGGGATGCGCTCGCGCTCGTCGTAGGCGGGGATGACGACGCTGATCACCGCCGCGCCTCGCGGCGTTCCAGGAACCAGAACTGAGGAAGGACCAGCTGGCGGCGCCACCGACTCGGCTCGCGGCCGAGCCGCCACAGCCATTCCAGCCCCGCCTGCCGCACCAGCGCAGGGGCGCGGCGGGCGGTCCCGGCCAGGTAGTCGAGGGTTCCACCGACTCCGATTCCGACGCGCCCGTGCATGGCCTCGAGGTGGTCCCGGAGGAAGCGCTCCTGGCGGCCCGCGCCGTACGCCGCCGCCACCAC
>JALYZN010000118.1 GCA_030948845.1 Candidatus Dormiibacterota bacterium | reverse complement strand
TAACAGCAGTGGCACGGTGACAGTCCGACGTACCTTTTGGAAGGGAGGCGAACAGTCGGTGACGTCGATCACCTCTGATTCGCCGCACCCTGTCCTCCCAGCCTCGGCAGGTCCGGGGTCCGCGCGGCAATGAGAGCTCGCATCGGCATTGCCGCGGGCTCCGGTGTCGTCATCGCCATGCTGGCCCACCCGGTGCGCTCCCTCGCCGCCACCGCGAACCACTGTCCGGCAAGCATTGTGCCCGAGTCGCCAGCGGGGCCGGCGTTGCTGATCGTTGCGGCCCTGGGCGCGTTGGGCTTTCTCGCCTACCGGCGCCGGAGCGGCGGCCTCGCAGCCACGGTTGTGTCGACACTGACGATCGTCGTCCTCGCCGGCGCGCTGCTCACCACCGTGCTCGCGTCCGCCGCCACGCGCTCATGCCCCGGTGAGAGCACCAACCCACCCGGCCAGAGCCTCGGCGGCCAGAACCTCGGCGGCCAGAACGTGGAGGGGCAGAATGTGGGCGGAGTTGACCAGACCACCCCGCTCACCGGCGCGGACATCCCCTGGATTACCGCCGGCGTGTTGATCGTCTCCGGCACCGTCGCTACGGCGGTTTCTCGAAGCCGCCGCCGCCGCTCCAAGGGCTGAACTCGCCTCCGCCACGGCGGCGGGCGATCCAGCGTCAGGCTCGCCGTCGCACCCAGCGGCGGCGGAGCACCGGCACCGCGACCAGGCCCGCGATCACCGGCAGCAGAGCCGAAATTGGCGCCTCGGGCGCCGCGGCCGCGAGGGCGCCAAACGGCCTCACCAGCGTTTGCAAAGGCGCCACCACGTTGAGCCCATAGTCATGTCCGGCAGCCGAGGCGGTTGCCGAGATGAGGTTCGCCGGCCCCGCCGAGGGCACCGGATACACCTGCTGCTCAGCGTCGATCTCGTCGATGGGCACCGGGCCGAAGGCGTTGTCGCTGTCGGCGGTGAAGAAGAAGTGCAGTCCCATCTCGCCGATCGCGCCCTGGAAGGGCAGCGTCTGGTAGGTGATGCCACTGGGCTGCTGGTACCCCGGCGATGCCGCCGCCGGTGGCTGGCACTTCAGGTCGCTGTAGTGGATCGACGACGGCGCGCCGTGGGCCTTCCAGTAGGCGACGTACCCGTTCTGCACCTTGGCGTCGGTCGAGGGATCGCCCGGGTACGGTCGCGGGACGGGCCCATCACCGGTGCCATCATCGAAGCACGCATCGTCGCGGTAATAAGGAACGACCTCGGGGTTGACCAGCGTGGAGAACTGCGGGAGCAGCGCCTGGTCGGGCAGGTAGTTGTTCTGGCTCGACAGTGGCGCCGCCACGTAGACGAGGCTGCCGTGGGTTCCGGCAATCTCTTCGGGGTTGTTGAGCGCGGAGCACAGGTCGAAGGTCGGGTCACAGCTGTTGACGAACGCCGGCTGGTTGGTTACCGGCAGCGAGTCGACCTCGCCGACACTGTGGCTGTTGGTCCCGTCGATGGGCACACCAGCCGCGTGCAACTGGTTGTAGTACGTGGACACCTGCCCGTAGTTGAAGTCCCACGACGTGTACAGGCCGTCGGTGGGGATCGGATGGACGCGGACGTGGTACTGGAACGTGTACGAGTCGCGGTAATAGATTTCCACCTTGGTGACGTTCGTGCCCGAGTCCGCACCCCACACCTCGCGGATGGCGCGCACGGGTCCGACCCGCCAGCCGAGCAAGGCGGAGTTGAGCTCCCAGTTGACCTGCTCGTCCTCGAACCCGACGACGGAGACAGAGGAGTTCGGGCTCGACTGGAAGGCGCGCCCCTTCCACCGCGAGATCAGGTTCGGTCCATACGTGGTGGTTCCCGGGTTCACCACGCGCAGCTTGCGAACCATCCACCGCCCACTGGCATCCACGGCGTAGGTCGGCGTCGTCAGGGTCACGGCGTCGCTCGGTTGTCGATCGATCGAAGCGCGCGGTTGCCCGTTGGCGGTGGTGATCTTCGGATTGGCGTCGTTGTCAGCGGCAGTCACGCAGACTTGGCCCGAGAGGTTCGCCCCGTAGCTGGTGTTGCTGACGCCGAGCTTCTCCGTGCTCGCGGGTGAGAACGAGTAGCGGTCGATCCACTGGTCGGCGTTGGCGCCGCGGGTCATCTGCACGTAGCCGTTCGACGAGTTGAAGTGCGAGCCACCGGGCTGGAGGAACAGGTAGATGTAGCTGAGCTGGGCACTGCCATCCGCGCTCGACGTCGGGTCGAGGATGGTGACCTCCTGGCCGTTGTTGGCCACGGTGCCGGTCGGCTGCAGCGTGCCACCCGGCGCCTGCACGCCGGCATCGCCGGCCATCATCGCGATCTGGTCGTCGTCGTTCAGCTGTGGCGTCCCGGCCGCGGTGTTGACAGGATCCTGCATGGCCTGGGTGTAGTCGTCAGCCGGGATGCCGGGCGACTTCGGCGGGGACACCACGCCATTGGCGATCGCTCGGGTCAACTCGATCTGGCCGGCAGCGCCGGGGAGCTGATAGCGCGCAGTGCACGGGTTGGGATCGGTGTACGCCGGGTTGGTGATGCCGCTTATGCCACCGAACACCTTCTTCCACGCCTCCTCCCCCACCGCGTGGGCGGTCGGGTTCCAGGCGTAGGTGAGCTCCTGGTCGGTGCCGGAGTAAACGCTGAACGAGGAGTGTCCGTTGGCGAGGTGGTACAGGTACATCTGGTCGACCTGCACCGGAACCTCGGCCCACGAGCTGCCGTCGAAGCGGTATGCGGCGATCTGATCCGGGTTGACACCGGTCCGGGGATCGGGCGGAACGGTGAGCGTCCCGTTATGCGCCGAGCGCACGTTGTCGCCGCCATCCGCGTTGGTGACGCCTGACGGGAACGCAGCGGCCACCCCGGTCGCCGCCAACCGGCTCCAGCTGGGGATGTCCCTGCCGTTGATGACCACCGGCTCCGAGGCGCGAGCCATCACCACCGGCCCGGATCCGAAGGCGGACGCGTGACTTGGGGCGGCCGCACGGGCCGCTGCTGGAGCGGCGAACAGGGTCGCGCCCACCCCCGCAGCGAGCAACACTCGAGCTACGCGCGAGTCCGCGGTGCGCCGCCGCGCGCCGGCCCCCATCAGTCCGCGATCACCTCTTGTGGATCTGCGTCCCGAGGTAGCGGGTCGGGTCGGCGAGCAGGCCGTCAACACGCACCTCGAAGTGCAGATGCGGTCCCGTCGAATTGCCCGTCGAGCCCTCTAGAGCGATCACGTCGCCGGCGTGCACCGGCTGCCCGGCATGGACAAGCAATCTGTCGAGGTGTCCGTACAGCGTGACCATCTTGCCGGCGTGGGCAATCACCACGTAGTTGCCGTAGCCCACCAGGTTGCCCTGGAGGTCGGTGCTCGCGCCGACGATGACCACGACCCCGTCGGCGGCAGCTGCCACCGGCGTGTCCAGCGGAGCCGCGATGTCTACGCCGGTGTGGAAGTGCGGGTAGGTCACGCCACCGAACGTGAACGGCGGCTCCATCGCGAAATCGGTGGAGCCGAATCCCTGGGTGATCGCCCCCACCTCGGGCGCGAGCAGCGTGGTGGGCACGGGTCCCGCGCCGGCGAGAGCGGACTGCTGCGCCGACTGGATGGCGGCATCCTGGGCGAGCTGCGTCTGCACGGCTTGGAGGTTGTACACGACCACGTCACGGATGCCGGCCGACGCGGTCTGCAGATCGGACATCAGGCCCCGCTGTTGGTCGGGGTGCTGCACCAGGCTGACGTAGAAGGAGTACTCCGTCTGCAGCGCGTTCTCGAGCTGAACGGCGGCGCTCGGCGGGGCCGCGGCGATGTTTGTGCTGGCCAGCTGCACGGCATGCGGGGGGCGATCCTCCTGACCCACCGGGGGCGTGACCGTGGGCGCATTCTGCAGCTGGTTCTCCAGACCGGTCACGGAGCGCTCGATCGCAGTGAGCTGACGCCACGCCGTCGAGCCCGCGGGCACCGTGCTGACGACCTTGACGACTGTCGGCGGTGCGGTGCTGACGGCCGCCGGACCCGCGGCGAGGTCGGCTGTAGCCGACGGGACCACCTTGGGCACCAGCAGCAGAAGGCTGAGCGCGGCCGCCGTCGCAAACGGAACCGCGGTCAGTTCCATCAGTCGACGGAGACGGACCGCCACGAGGCGGCGGGCCAGGATCAGACCAACGGTGATGAGCAGCGACGGAACCAGGACCGACGCGAGCAGCGGCACGGGCACATTCAAGGCGCCGAGCGGGGTGGCCGCGAACACCGGAGGAGCCGGCGCGCTGGGCCTACCCGGCGCACTGCCGGCCGCGGGCACGAGGACGAAGTGGTGCAGGGCGGGATTCTCGATCCCGACGTTGGCCGGAGCCGTCAGCAGGCCAAGCGGCAGCCCGAAGGGCATGGAATCAGCAGCTGAAGTTCCTGCGGCCTTCGACCCTGGGGCAACCGGGGCACCCGCAGAAC
>JALYZN010000117.1 GCA_030948845.1 Candidatus Dormiibacterota bacterium | reverse complement strand
GCGTCCAGGCTATCGCCGCCGGCGGTGCCGCGACGCCATCGACCGGCGCCGGCCTCATCGGGCCCGCGGCGGGCGGTCTGGCGCTAGTAACACTTGGTCTCGGGCTCATCGTCGCCGGCGCACGCCGCAAGGGCGGCGAGCGCATCGTTCCCTGACCCATGGAGATCCGAGACTACCTCCGCGCGATCAGGCGGTGGCTCTGGCTGCCTGTCGTGATGCCCTTGGTCGCAGGGGCAGCAACTGGGGCGCTGATGCTGAAGCAGCCGGCGAAGTACCAGGCCGACGCCACTGTCGTAGTGCCCGCGGTCGCCGCCAAGGGCTTCTCGACGAGCGCCGCCGCCCAGTACGTGGCGACGTTCAAGGACGTGCTCATTTCCCAGCCGCTGGTGCAGGCGGTTTCCAATGCGACCAAGGTCCCGATCAAGGACCTGGTCGGCGGCCTGACCGCAACCACGGTCACGGCATCGAGCAATATCATCCACGTCACCTACATCGGTCCGGTCAAGAGCAGCGTGGCCGACGTTGTGAGGGCGGCGACGGTCGCCACCCTGGACACCGTGGCCCAGCCGCAACTGGTGCAGGCCCAGAATGCGCTCAACTCTGGGCAGACCTCGCTGGCGAAGGCCGACGCTGCGATCACCCAGTACACCACCAATACCGGGCTGCTCTTCCCTGACCAGGACTTCAAGATCAAGCAGGCCGAACTGTCGCAGCTGCTCCTCCAGTTGCAGCAGTCGAACATAGCCGGCGACAGCAAGCGTGCGGCAGCGTTGCAGGCGATCATCACGCAGCGACAGGCTGAGCTGGCAACGCTGGCCACACAGGTCGGTCAGTACACCTCGCTGACCGAGCAGCGCCAGGCATCCCTCACCGTCCTGTCCCACGACCAGCAGCTGCTTGCCGACGCACAGGCCCTGCTGACAGCGAACCACGACCCCAAGACGATCAGCGTCGCCAACCTCGGCAAGGTGTCCCGGGTGGGTGACGTCCTCAGGTTCACCGCCATCGCCGCAGCCGTAGCGCTCATCCTCGCTCTGGCGCTCATCCTCCTCAAGGAGCTGCTGCGCGCCCGACGGCCCGCCGTCGTGAGCACCGGGGCTTCGAGCAGCGACGCTCGTGCGGACAGCCGCATCGGGTCTGTCGGCGCTGTGCCCACCGGGTTCATCGGTACTAGGTTCAGGCGACGGGCGGTGCCACGGCCGGCTCAGCCGCCCACCATGCCACCTGCGCAGAACGGCGCTGTTGCGTCCGCCGTCCCGGACAACGCATCGGACGTGCGTGGCGAGGGCGAGCTGGCCGAACAGAGCCGCCAGAGCGCCAGTAGGTAGCAGGTTCCGGGCAGGCCCGCCCGCCAATGGGCGGGCCCGCCCGGACGAGCACATGTCCACAACAGTCCTCTACATCGCCGGTACCGGCCGCAGCGGCAGCACCGTGCTGGCCAACGTTCTCGGCGAGGTCGATGGGTTCTTCGCCGCGGGCGAGGTTCGTTTCCTGTGGCAGCGCGGCCTGATCGAGAACCGCCTCTGCGGGTGCGGCATCCCGGTTGCCGAATGCCCTGTGTGGACCGCGGTCCTAGCGACGGCGGCGCGGGGCGGCGCGGCGATCGACCCACAGGCGATGGTCGGCCGGCTCGGCGACACCGGCAGGATCCGTCACCTCCCGCGCATGGTGTCGGGACGGCTGCTGCCCGGCCTCGACCCGACCCGAGGGCCCGCCGCTGCACCTGCACGCGAAGCGCTGGCGGCGCTGTATCCCGCTATCGCCGAGGTCACCTCGAGCCGGGTGATCGTCGATTCGTCCAAGCTGCCCGCCTACGCCAACCTGCTCGCAGCCACGCCGGGCATCGACCTGCGCGTTGTCCACCTGGTGCGCGACCCTCGCGGGGCGGCGCACTCCTGGGCAAGCCGCAAGGCGCTGACCGACGGCGCCAGCCGCCCGCACATGGAGAACCTCGGTCCCGCCAAGAGCTCGATGCTATGGGACGTTTGGAACGTCGCCGCAGGCGTGCTCTTCGACACGCGGTCGCACAGCTACCTGCGCCTGCGCTACGAGGACTTCGTCGCCGACCCGGCTGCAGCACTGGCGCGCATCCTCGCCATGGCTGGCACCGACCCTGCGCAGACGCCCACGATGATGGGTGGCACGATCCACCTCAACAGCAACCACAGCGTCGCCGGCAATCCTGACCGCCTGCGCAACGGCATCGTTCACCTGCGGGCCGACACACGTTGGCTCACCGACATGCCCCGCCGCGATCGGCGGCTCGTGGCGGTGACCACCGCTCCGCTGCTGCTGCGGTACGGCTACCCGTTGACGACGCCCCGCGCCCCGGCCGTCGATTCCGCCGCCGCCGAGACCATCTTCGACCGCGCGCCGGCGAACGAGCGCCCCACCGGGCGCCTGGTCCGCAAGGTGCGTCGCCATCTCCGCTGGGGACGCACCGAGGGTTTCGGTCGCCTCGTCGAGGAGGACGAGCTCAACCCCATCACCCGCGCCCGGGTGGCGGCTGACAAGCGCCGCTGGCGCCGGGCTCACCCGCAGCCGGCGGGCCGCGCCATCCCCGTTTACCTGGTGGGCCTGCAGCGATCCGGCACCAATATGCTGGCGCGCGGTCTCGACACGGCGCCGGAGTTCGAGGTGCGCAACGAGAACGACCGCACCGCATTCCACCTGTTCCAGCTGCGTTCCGATGAGGTGGTCCAGCGCATCGTGCTGGCCAGCCGGCACCGTTACGTGCTTTTCAAACCACTCTGCGACTCCCATCGGATCGATCATCTCCTCGACGACGTGAGCACTCCATCTGCAGGGCGCGCCATCTGGGCGTACCGCGACGTTGACGGGCGGGTTCGGTCCGCGGTGAGCAAGTTCGGCCGCAACAACCTCCTCGTGCTTGGAGACATCGCCGCGGGCAGGGGCTCCGACATGTGGCAGGCGCAGCGGCTCTCCGCGGAAACCCTCGGCGTGCTCTCGAGCTTCGACTACCGGGCGATGACCCCGGAGAGCGCAGCCGCTCTCATGTGGTGGATGCGCAACGGTCTCTACTTCGAGCTCGGGCTCGAGCGGCGCGACGATGTGATGCTCGCCTCCTATCAGGACCTCCTGCACGACCCGCCGGGTGCCATGGGCGCCCTCTGCTCGTTCCTTGATCTCCCCTACCGTCCCGGGCTTGTCGCTCACCTGCGATCGCCGTCGTCCGGGCACCGGCCGCGTCTGGACGTCGACCCGCGAGTGCGGGCCCTTTGCGACCAGCTGGCGGGCCGCCTTGACGACGTGCATCGCGAGCAGCGGCGGAAGTGGGCGGCGTGAGCCGGGGTCCGGGGGACCCGGCGGCCACCGCCGGACACCACTCGGACCGCGCCGTCATCCGCCAGTCGGGGCTCACGGGCGTCGCGGCGGCTGTCAGCGTCGGGGTCGGACTGCTGCTGGACATCACCATCGCCGCGCGCTTTGGCGCCGGGCGCAACACCGACGCCTTCTTCGTCGCCGCGCGGATTCCGCTGGGCCTGGTTGCCGTCGTACTCGTGGTTGCCAACCAGGCCCTCGTTGCCGCGTTCCGAACGTCGCTGACGGGCAACGGTGACGCCGCCACCGGCCGGCTGGTCTCGCGGATCGTCGGCATCGTCATCGTCGCCGGCGTCGCATTCGTGCTCGTCGCCTCTCTCCTGGCCACGCCGCTGATCCGGATCACCGCACCTGGCATCTCCTCGAGCGAGGTCGCGACCGCTGCGACGATGGTTCCCATCGTCTTCGCGATGGTGCCATTGGTGGCTGTTTCAGAGGTGATGCGGGCGTTCTGCAACGCGCGCTACGCGTTCATCGTGCCCGCCTTGATGAACGTCGTGCTGAGCGGTGTGGCTGCGACCGTCATCCTGGTCGGGCCGCGGCACGCCATCACCGTCGTCGCCTGGGGCTACCTCGCCGGCGCCGTCGGCCAGGTGTCGTTTATGACGACGATGGCGGTGCGACGCGGGCTGCGCCTGCGCCCCGTGCTCGACCTGAAGAACCAAGAGCTGCGCGCCATCGGCAAATTGTCGGTGCGCCCGTTCTTCGCCGCCGGCTGCAACCCGCTGGCCCGCCTCGGCGAACAGTTGATGGTGTCGTTTCTCCCGGTGGGTTCCATCACCATCCTCAACTACGGCTACCGGCTCATCTCGGCCGTCGGCGGCACCATCTTCTTCCGGTCTGTCGTGGTCGCCCTCGTTCCCCGCCTCACCGAGGCTCACATCCGTGGCGACAACCGCGAGACGCTTCGCATCACCGGGCTGGGGCTGCGCATCATGTTGGCGCTCAGCGTGCCACTCACCGTCTTCATGGCAGTCCTCGCCGAGCCCGCGGCGCTGACGGTGTTCCAGCGGGGCAACTTCACGCGGGCCAGCGCTTCGCTGCTCGGAGTGGTTCTCGCCGTGTACTCGATCAGCCTCGTCGGATCGGCTCTGCAGCGCGTCCTGCTGGCGCCGTTCTTCGCGCGGCTGGACACGCGCACGCCTCTGCGCAACACCGTCTACGGCGTGCTCGCCAACCTGGCTCTCCTGCCTCTCCTGACCCTGCCATTCGGGTGGGGAAACCGCAACGCGATCATCGGGATCGCGCTTGCGTACTCGCTGGCCCAGTTCGTCAACGTCACCCACGCCTGGTACTGCCTGCGTCGCGCGATCGGTTCACCGGCTCGGGGCCTGGCACGTCTGGCGCCGCGGCTCGTCGCAGCTTCGGTCATCAGTGGAGCAGCGATGGTGGGGGCGGTCCTGCTCTTCCAGCTCGACGACTCCCTTTCGACCGGCACGCTCTTTCTCCGCACCGCGGTCACCGGGCTGGGCGGGGTCGCGATCCTCGCCCTGGCGATGCTGCTCTTCGCCGGCAAGGATCTTTCCACGACCTGGCGCTCGCTGCGGAGACGGCCGGCGACACCGGCGCTCCAAGCCGACGCTGAGAGGTTGTCATGACCAACGTTTACCCTTACAATGCAAGGCGTATCGGCGTCTGTGATCGCCCTCGGCAAGGTCGGGTTGCCCTGGGTCATGAGGCAGTGCACGGTATCCACAGCCCGTGGGCTCACGCACCGGTAGCACACTGATGGCAACCCTCATCCGCAACTCCCGACTCCGGCCCGGATCGCCGCGGTCGAGCTCCCGCGAGCGTCTGCTGATGGCGCTCTGCGGGGTGGTGATCGTCGTGCTCGCGGTGGAGAGCACCATGGTCGCGGCCACCGGCGGCTCAAAGCTGCTCGTCATCCTGCCCATCGCGCTCGTCGCCGGGCTCGCCCTGGCGTTGTTGGGGGTAGTCAACTTCGAGGCCTTCGTGTACGCGACGATCGTGCTGCGAGCGAGCATGGACGTCGTCAAGCCGTCGTCGACGAGCACGGGAACCGCTGGGGTGGCCACCGCGTCGGCGTCAGGGCTCGACCCCGCCGGCGGACTGGCGGTGATCTTCATCCTCGTCGCCTTCTTCTGGTACCTCACGCGCAAGCGGGAGGGCCGGGTGGCACCACCCGCCTCCATCCACCGCATCTGCCTGGGGCTGTTCGCCGCCGCCGGGTTCCTGAGCATCATCGACTCGGCCAGCGTCTCGGTCAGCTTCCTCGAGGCAATCCGTGTCACCGCGGTGGTGGTCATGCTCGCGGTGCTCGAGGTGATGCTCGTCGACAGGGAGAGCATCAAGCGGCTGATCGGCGCGATCTACGTATCGGCGCTGCTGCCCGTGGGTCTCACGATGTTCAACGTGGTGTTCCACCGCGCGCAATTCACCAGCGGCGGCTTCGACCGGTACCAGGGCACGTTCTCCCAGCCCAACCCCTTCGCGATCTACCTGACCATGCTCATCGTCATGGGAGCCGCGCTGTTCCCGCACCTCAGCGTTCGCAAGCGCCTGGCCATGGGTCCATTGTTGATCTGCAGTGTGATCAGCCTGTACTTCACCTACACCCGCAGCGCGTGGATCGCGGTGGTGGTGGGGCTGTTCGCGGTCGCGTACCTCGGCCGCCGACGGGCGATGCTCGCCATCATGATCGGGGCGATGCTGTTATCGCTCGTCGCCGTGCCGACTATCGCGGCGCGCTTCGCCGACCTCGGCCAGTCGACCAACCCGTCGGGGACGGCGTCCAACTCACTGACGTGGCGCTTCAACTACTGGGGCCAGGTGCTGCCCCTCGCCGCCAAGGACCCCATCACGGGGATCGGGCTGAAGATGAGTTCCTTCGCCACCAACCAGCAGAAGGAGCCTCACAACGACTTCCTGCGAGCGTACGTCGAGACCGGTGTTGTCGGCACCGTCGCCTACTTCGCGCTGCTCATCAGCATGGTGGTGGTGGCGCGACACGCCTTACGGTTCACCAAGCGGCGACCGTCGAGCTACGAGCGGTCGATCGCCGTCGGCTTCGCCGGCTGCGTCATCGCCTTCGTGCTGATCAGCATCGTCTCCAACGTCATCAGCGAGGTGATCGTACTCTGGTACTACGTCGCCTTCGCCGCGGCGGCCTTCGCGGTCACGCAATACAAGCAGAACGCCCTCCTCCGCGGGCTCCCCGCGCCCGCGGAGGAGGACGAGCCTGCCGCGCTCGACAACCTCCGGCCACTTCCGGCGCCCCACGGCGCCTGAGTTCAGCTCGCGGCGTTCTGATGAGGATCCTCCACGTCAACAAGTTCCTCTATCGACGTGGAGGGGCCGAGGCGTACATGGAGGACCTGGCCGACCTGCAGATGGCTGCCGGTCATGCTGTCGCGTTCTTCGGTATGCAGCACCCGCTGAACACGCACCTCGAGTACCAGCAGTTCTTCCCCAGCCACATCGAGATGGAGCCGCCGCCCACCACGCTGAGCGGGCGCGTCAGGGGCGCGGCGCGGATGGTGTACTCCACCTCGGCAGCGCGCGGCATGAACGCCGTCATCGACCGCTTCGAGCCGGACGTCGTGCACCTGCACAACATCTATCACCAGCTCTCGCCTTCGGTGCTGCGGCCGGTGGCGCGCCGTCACCTGCCCGCGGTCATGACCCTGCACGACTACAAGCTGGCATGCCCGACGTACCAGTTCCTCGACCACGGCAACATCTGCGAGGCGTGCCTCGGCGGAAAGTTCCACAACGCCGTCTTACGCCGCTGCAAGGGCGGCTCCCTTGCCGCCAGCGCAGCGGCTGCGGGTGAGCTGTTCATACACACTGCAACCCGTGCGTATGCGCCGGTCAGAGTGTTCGTCTGTCCCAGCCGCTTCCTTGCCGACAAGATGGCTGAGGCGGGGGTTTTCGTGCGCCGGCTTCGCCATGTGCCCCATTTCATCGACTACGCGCCGCTCGCTCTCAAGGACGAACCGGGCGGTGGCATCCTCGTCGCGGGCAGGCTCTCCCCGGAGAAGGGTGTCGACGTCGCCGTCCGCGCGGTGGGCATGCTCGACGGGGCCATCCTCGACATCGCCGGCACCGGGCCTGAGGAGGCGCGGCTCCGCGCCCTTGCGGAGCGTGTGGCGCCGGGCCGAGTCCGCTTCCACGGGCTGCTCGACAAGCCAGCCATCGACCGCGCGATGCGGGCGGCGTCGGTCGTGGTCGTGCCCTCACGGTGGTACGAGAACCAGCCTATGGTGGTGCTCGAGGCGCTGGCTCGGGGCGTACCCGTCGTGGCGAGCGCGCTGGGAGGGCTGCCCGAGATGATCGAGCCGGGCGCCACCGGCGACCTGGTGCCGGCCAACGATCCCGTCGCTCTTGCCGGCGCGCTGGCCCCGTTCCTCGCCGATCCCGGCTACGGGATGTCGATGCGCGAGCGCGCGCGTCAGCGGGTTGCCTACGACTTCTCCCCGCAGCGCCACCTGGAGCGCATCGACAAGGCGTACGTCGATGCCGGTGTCAGCCTCCGCCCCGCGAGCGCCGCGTGAGGCGGCTGCGTATCGCCTTCATCGGTCAGCGCGGCGTGCCGGCCACCATCGGGGGCGTCGAGCACCACGTCGAGGAGATCGGCTCACGGCTGGCTGACCGCGGACACCAGGTCACCGTGTACACCCGGAACAACTACCGCAGCGCGCATGTCAGCGAGCATCGCGGCATGCGCGTGCGCTACATCCCCACCGCGCCGACCAAGCACCTCGAGGCGCTCGTCCACAGCGGCCTGTCAACGGCGGCGGCGATGATGCCGGGCCGCGAGTCCGCGCAGATCCTCCACTACCACGCGATCGGCCCGTCGGTCTTCACGCCCCTGCCGCGGCTGCTGTCGGCGCGCAAGGTGGTGCTGACCGTCCACGGCCTCGACTACGACCGTGAGAAGTGGGGGTTGGGCGCCCGCACTGCGCTCCGCGGCGCGGGCTGGATCAGCGCCCACGTGCCCCACGCGACGATCACCGTGTCGGCCGCTCTCGCTGCTTACTATCGAACCCACCACGGGCGCGAGGCGCATCACATCCGCAACGGCGTGTCCGCGCCGGTGGTCCGACCGCCGCGACTCGTCACCGAGCGCTGGGGTGTGCACGGTGATGACTACGTGCTCTTCGTGGGACGGCTGGTGCCCGAGAAGGACCCGGCGTTACTGATCCGCGCATTCCGCGGGCTCCACACAGGCGCGCGTCTGCTCATCGCCGGTGGGTCAAGCTACACGGACGAATACGTCAGCATCCTGGAGCGCGATGCCGCGTCCGACCAGCGCATCGTGTTCACCGGGCCGGTGCACGGCGAGCTGCTGGCGGAGCTGTACAGCAACGCCGCCGCGTTTGTGCTGCCCTCGAAGTTGGAAGGGCTCCCACTCACCCTCCTGGAGGCGGCGTCGTACCGACTCCCGTTGATCGCGAGCGACATCCCTCCGCACCGCGAGGTGATCGGCGCGAGCGGGCCCGGTGGCCGGCTGTTCCGCAGCGGCGATGCGCAGGCGCTCCACGACACGCTGGCCGCCGTGCTCGCATCGCCGTCCACCGAGCGGGCGGGCGCGCGTCGGCTCGGGGACCGGGTGGTGCGTGACTACGACTGGGATGCGGCGACCGATGCCACCGAGGACCTGTACCTGCGGCTGCTGCGTGGTTGACGAAGCGCCGCCCGCGTGTCGCACGCATCACGGGGTGCTGGGAGGAGGCCGTGCTAGGCTGTCGCGGGTGAGATCAGCGGCGATTCAACGTGCCGTCCGTGTGGCGTGGTCGACGCGAGGGCTGCTCGTCGTGACCGGTCTCCTGGTGGCGCTCGCCGGGTGCGACGAGCAGACACCGGTGGTGGTGACCGCAAGCCCCAGCCGGTCGACCGCGCCGGCCAGCCCGCAACCGACAGTCGCGCGCAACCTGAAGCCGATGCTGCATGGCCTGATCGACCGCGATGGTCCACCTGCGCAAGCACTGCGCAAGGTCGTCACCAACTTCGTCGTCCCCGTCAATTGGAGCGACCTCCAGCCCACGCCGGGCGACATCGTCGCGAACAATGCCATCGACCAGGCGATCAGCGCCGCGCAACGGATGAATGCCGTCGCTGGTCAGCCGCCCGTCGCGATCAAGGTCCGCCTGTACGCGGGGGTGTATGCACCGGCATGGGCGAAACAGCTCGGCGGTGCCCCGGTGGCGGTGTCTGCCGGAGCGCTCACCGGCACCGTGGGGCGCTTCTGGACTGACGCCTTCGGCGCCGCGTACGCTGACCTGTGGCAGCGCCTCGCCGCCAGATACGACGCCGTGCCAGAGATTCGCGAGGTCACCGTCTCGCGGTGCATGACGTTCTACGCGGAGACCATGATCCGCGACGTCGAGGATCCATCCACCGTGCAGAACCTTCTCAGCGCCGGCTTCACCATCAATGCCGACAAGTCGTGCATCAGCCAGGAGATCCAGCTGGGCACCGCATGGCACAGCACGCGTATCGGTGTGGCGTTCAATCCCTATCAGCTGGTGGTCGGCGCCGGTGTCCACGCCTCCGACGAGGACTTCACCGAGCAGATGATGCATGTCTGCCGTACCACCCTCGGCTCCCAGTGCGTTCTCGAGAACAATTCCATCCGCTTTCCTCTGCAGCCAGGGCTGTACCAGCAGATGTACGAGGCGATGATCCTGCTGGGCAGCCCGATCTCCTTTCAGACCGCGGCGCTGGCGCGCATCGGTGACCTGACAACGACTCTCCACTGGGCGGCATCGGTTGGCGCCAACGCGGTAGAACTGCCCAAGGGATACAGCGAGGTGCCGGCAGCGACTCTCGCGTCCATCGTGGCTGCGCTGCCCGTCAGCAAGGCGTGAGCAATCGCGCGACTCGGGAACCCGCAGCGCGCGCCGCCCGGCACCATCCCCGCGATGGGCCGGGCCAGGAGCGCGCCTGCCGTCAGTAGCTTTGGATCGGGTCAGCGATGCCGGCGGCCGCTGCGCCGCCCATAAGACCGAGGCCGTATGCCTCCTCGATCGAGCGCAGGGTGCCGTAGTGGTTGCCCGCGGTGGAGATGGCCCCCTGGCCCCTGCTGGCGTGCGAGATGACCACGAGCGGGACCTGGTTCGACCCACCCGAGTCGCCCTCATCCATGGTCACGATGACCGTGGCCGGGAAGTTGGTGAACCAGCTCGAGGTGAGCACCGGCGCGACGTTGGCCTGGAGCCAGGCGTCGCCCTGCTGGACTGTCCCGTCGTGCATGTCGTTGATGAGGTTGGGGGTGATCCAGGCGAAGTCAGGGGCGGCCGGGCCATCGAGCGCCGCCACGAGCCCGCCGGCTCCGGGGTACGGCTGCACGTGGCAGGTCGGGTCGTTGTCGGTGAAGTAGGCGAAGGGGTTGTGCTTCCTCGCGTATCCGCCCGCCGAACCACCCGTGTAGCACGGCGACGGCATCGACTCCATGTAGGCCGTCCACGGGACGCCGGCCATGGACAGCTGGCCGCCGAGGTCGGTGGCGCTATATCCGGTGGCGCACCTGTCTGAGCTGCATCCCTGCGAGCTTCCGCTGTCGAAGGCGAGGTAGTTGGGCAGGCTCGGGTGGCCAACACCGTGCCAGTTCGTGTACGAAGCGTAGGTGGCCGCGAGCGAGCAGAAGTACGGGTCAGCGGTGCAGGTCCCCAGCGTCGGCCCGTACCCCTTGTTCTCCAGCATCACCACCATGACGTGCGGCTTCCCGCCGGTTGGCGGGGGGGTCGGCGCGGGAGTGGGCGTTCCGCTCGGCGACGGTGTTGGCGGCGTCGGCGTGCCCGTCGGGCTCGGCGGCGGCGTTGGCGAGGGTGTGGGCGACGGAGTCGGCGAATTGGTGGGGGTGGGCGAGGGACCACCGGAGCCGTCGAGCGGGGGGGCCTGGGGCACGCGGGCGGCTCCGCCACCGCCGACGGAGGCCGGGCCGTTGTTGTTGACCACGTCGAGCTGCCTGAGGATCAGCATGATGTCGTTCGCCCAGGCGCTGCCGCTCACGCCGGAGGTCATGAACGGGAAGCCCCAAGCGCCCTGGAACTGGGCGACGGTCGAAGCGTCACCGGCCTCGGTGTCGATGCTGAAGACCGGCCGGGCGGTGTCATTGCTCACGTACGCGCCGTAGTTCTGCAGCGCGCGGGCAAGGATCATCCCGGGACCGGACGAGATGCCCAGGCTGTCAAGGTCGAGGGTGGCCGGCAGTGCCAGCAGCGCGCCCATCTTCAGCGCGGGATTGGTACCACCGTAACGGGAGGGCCCGTAGCCGTCGCAGCGCGTGGCCGGCCAGCGGTAGCAGGTCGCAGCAGGCGCCTTGAAGAGGTCGGCTCTGCCGTCGAGGTTGACGCGCAGCACGTGGGTGATCGTCGCGCCGGGCACCAACTCGTTGACGCGGAGAAGGCCGCCGAGAACTGACAGGCCGGAGCCGCCGACACCGCCGCTGGTGCCGTCTCCGTAGAGCGAGCCAATGACCTTCACCGAGCCGACGGTCGGCGTCCCCCCGAGAGAGCACCGTGCGAAGTCACCGCCCTCGATGACCGTCTTGCCGTCCGCTTCGACCGCCGCGTAGCCGTTGTTGGACGTCGACGACGGCACCACCAGCGACGCGGGGACCGGTACCGTGGCAACCGTGCCGCGGCCGTGGCAGCGGTTGGCGTGCTGACCACCGTTGCGCGTGATCGCGGTCACCGGGGCCTGGGGGTTCATTAGCACGAACGTCTGGTCTGCGGTGAGCGCACGCACCTTTGGTGGCGCGATCCGCGCCGGCACATACGACGCCGCGCTGCCGATCGGCTGGTTCCAGATGGAGGAGCTGGCGAACGGCTGCGTGTACGGGTTGCGCGCGCTCAGTGCGGAGGCGTTCGCCGGCGTGCGCGCGCTCGTGAAAGAGGCGGCGAGCAGGAGCGCGAAGGCGAGCGAGATCAGTGCGAGGTAGCGTCGGATCATTGTGTGATCCCCTTCTTTCCAGGGCATCGCCACCGATCGCGCGCCCCCGCAAGAGGCGTGGGGCAGATCCAGAGTCCTGTGGTCTGGACCGCCTCACGACTTCGGTGACGTCACGATCCTCAGCGTTGCCGTTTGCGATCTGGGGCCCACTCTATGGCGGTCTTCGTGACGGCTCGGCAATGATCCGCTAAGACGTGACCCGGTCGTTACTTCATCGCCAAGGTCGGTGACGCGCGCGAGGGTCTGCAGCGGACGGGATCGCGCGCCTAGCCGAACAGGCCAGAGATATCACCGTTGGTTGGGTCGGCGGCTGCCCCGAGGTAGGTTAATCCGAACGCTTCCTCGATCGAACGCAACAGCCCGTAGTGGTTGCCGCTGGGCGTGCTCACGTTGCCCTTGCCCTGAGCGTTGCGCGAGATCACCACTGTGGGGACCTGGTTGGTCGCATCTGAGTACAGCCCTTCATCCATCGTGACGATGACTGTGGCGTTCCCGCTCGTGAACCAGGGGGAACTCAGCACGGGGGCGATGTTTGCCTGCAGCCAAGCATCGCCCTGTTGGATGGTGCCCTTGTGCATGTCATCATTGAGGTCTGGGGTTATCCAGACAAAGTCAGGTGCGCCCGGTGCGGTCAGCGCTGACACCATCGCGCTGCTTCCCGGATATGGCAGGACATCGTTGGCGCAACCATTGTTGAGGACGTCGTTGAAGTACAGGAACGGGTCGTGCCTCTTGACGTACGTTCCACTGAACCCTTGCGTGTAGCACGGCGACGGCATGCTCTCCATGTACGCCGTCCAAGGGATGCCGGCCGCAGTCAGCTGACCCCCCAACTCCGCGCCCGTGTATGGACCCTTGCAGGAGTCGCTGGTGCACCCCTGCGTTGAGCCACTGACCAAAGCGAGGTAGTCGGGCAGCGAGGGGTGAGCGAGCGAGTGCCAGGACGTGAGGCTCGCATACGTCGACGCCAGAGAACAGAAGTTCGGGTCGTTGGCACAGGTGCCGAGCGTGGCTGCGTAGCCCCTGTTCTCGAGAAGCACAACCATGACGTGTGCCGTCGCCGGCGCTGTGCCCACGGTGAACGAGCTCGATGAGGTGACCGCCCCACCGGCCGTGGTGACGCCGATCGGGCCCTGGGTGGCACCCGTTGGAACGTTGGCGGTGATGTGGCCGTCATCAACCACCGTGAACGTCGGTTGGGAGGTTCCGTTGAAGCTGACGGCGGTTGCCGCGCTCGGCGTGTCGAACCCCGAGCCGGTGATGGTCACCGTCGTGCCCACCGGACCGCCAGGCGGCGAGAAGCCGGTGACGGCATCGACTCCGAATGCTGCCGACG
>JALYZN010000108.1 GCA_030948845.1 Candidatus Dormiibacterota bacterium | reverse complement strand
CGGGATGTCCGGCGCAGCACGAGGCCGGAGCGCACGAGCCGGCGGCCGGCGCCGCAACCCACCGCGGGGGCGGGCTCAACGAGATCACCGCCCCGGTCATCGACGATCTCGGCAGACGTGTGACCGCGGCGCTGCCGGACGGCTGACGTGCTCGGCCTCCAGGTCACCACCCCCGATTTCCCCGGCATCGGGAACAACGTGCCGGTGGGGATCTTCTTCCTGGCGCACATCCTCATCGCGGAGTTCAGCCTCGGCGCCATCACGCTCGCTGTAGCCGCCGAGTGGCACCACGTGCGCACCGGAGACGAGCGCACCGCCCGCTACGCGCGCAGCCTGGCCAACACCTACTACCTCATCTTCAGCCTTGGCGCCACCCTCGCGGTGTTCGCGGTGGTGCTGATCACCGGGCTCTGGGCCAACGAGGTGGGGCAGCTGGTCAACAAGTTCCTCTGGCTGGTGGCGCTCGCGTTCGCGCTCTTCTTCGTGCTGACACCGCTGCTGGTCTGGTACCGCAACAGCTTCGCGTCGATGGGTCCGCACCGCCACGCGACGCTGGGCACGGCGGTGCTCGCCCTGCAGACGCTGTTCATGGTGCTCATCGTCGGCATCGACGCCTACCTGATCAACCCGGTCCACGCCGGCCTCACCGAGCCGGTGTTCAACCCGGTGTACTGGCCGCTGTTGGTCCACCGCCTGATCGGCAACGTCAGTTGGACCGCGCTGTTCTGCGCTGCCTACGCCGCGCTGAAGATGCGCGGCGGCCGTGGTGATCCGCCTGAGCGCGCCTTCCAGTCGTGGGCGGCACGGGTCAACCTGCGGATCGGCCTGCTCACCGGTCTGCTCATGCCGGTGGTGGGTTTCCTGCTGGTCGAGGTCATCAAGCAGAGTGAGCCCGGCTACTTCGACAACCTCCTCAGCGGCGGCACCGCCGCCTTCATGGTTGCCCAGGAGTGCCTGGTGGGCGCCATGTTCATCGGCGGCAACATCGCACTCGCCAGCGAGGATGGCGGTCCGCGCGAATGGTCGATGCTGAGCCGCGCGGCCATCGCCGTCTCGGTGGTGGGGATGACATTCGCGGCGCTTCCCAGCGCGGTTCTCGGCGGCAACCTCAACGCCCTGCGCTACTGGGGCCTGGGCGTCGCCACCGTCGTCACAGCCGTACACACCCTGACGCGGCTGGGCGGCCGCCGCCGCCGGCAAGACGATTCGCTGCGCGTCACCGGGTCGGTGTCGCGGATCGGCCGCAACGCGGTTGTCGCGGTCGGCACCGTGGCCGTGGTCACCTCTTTGCTGATGGGGTACATCAAAGAGCACGCCCGCGGCGACTACGCGGTGTACGGCGAGCTCCGCCAGGTGGACGCCCACCAGCCCTATCAGCCGACCCAGAGCCTCTACCCGTGACCGGCGCCCTGCTCGCCCGCGCCGCCCAGTTCCAGGCCGCCTGGTACTTCTCGCTGCTGCTCTTCTCGATCCTCCTGCTGATCCTGCTCGGGGCCGGCTACTCGCTGGTCGGTGTGCGACGCCTGTGGCGTGACGGTGAGCACGGTCCCGCCGCGGCCCTCGCCGGGGCGATCACGGTGGCTCTGCTCGCCTTTCTGGGCATGTACGCGGTCATGGCCGGCGGCTTGCTGGCCAACCAGGGAGCGGGGTCGTGAAGGACCTGACCCGGCGCGAGCTGCTGGTGCGGGGGACGGGGCTGGGCATGGGCCTGGTGGGCGTGATGCTCAGCGTCCCCGCAGTCGGCTTCCTGCTCAGCCCGCTCTTCAGCAAGCAGAAGATCTCGTGGGTGACGGTCGGGTCAATCGACGGTGTGCCCGTCGGCAAGCCGACCGCGTTGTACGCCGACGTCCCGGTCGGCACCGGCTACGCGACGCCGCCGGTAAAGCGCGTCGTGTACGTGGTCAAGAAGGCCGACGGACAGGTCAAGGCGCTCAGCAACATCTGCACGCACATGCAATGTGACGTGCATTGGGCTGCCGAGCTCAACAACTTCCTCTGCCCCTGCCACGGTGGCCTGTACAACATCGATGGAATCAACGTCGGCGGTCCACCACCCCAGCCGCTGGCCCAGTGGAAGCACCGCTTCAGCACCGACGCCCAGGGACGGACCATCCTCGAGATCCAGAACCAGTTGGACGAGTCGATCTGATGAACAGGTCCGTGCTTCGCCGATGAGCTTGATCACCCGCCCCTTCAAGACGCGCATGCGCGCGGGAATGGAGTGGTTCGACGATCGCACCGGGTTCACCGAGCTGCTCCACAAGGGCCTGTACGAGGCGGTCCCCAAGCGCGGCGGGTGGGCCTACGCCCTGGGCAGCGCCACGCTGGCGCTGATCCTGCTGCAACTCTTCAGCGGCATCTTCCTGCTGCTCGATTACGTGCCCTCGGTGAACGACGCCTTCAACAGCCTCGACTACCTGCGGAGCAGCGACGGCTTCGGCGCCTGGGTGCGCGGGCTGCACCTCTGGGGCTCGTACACGCTCATCTTCGTGATCGGCCTGCACATGCTGCGCACCTTCCTGTCGGCGAGCTACAAGAGGCCGCGCGAGCTGAACTGGATCACTGGGGCGCTTCTCTTCTTCCTGGTGCTCGGCCTGGCCATCACCGGCGCCATGCTCCCCTGGGACGAGGCCGCGTACTGGACGACAGTGGTGGTCACCAACATCCCCCACTACCTACCGCTCATCGGGGACGGCATCCGCACGCTGTGGCGCGGCGGCGACTTCGTCGGGCCGATCACGCTGACCCGAACGTTCGCCATCCATGTCTGGGTGCTTCCCTTCCTGATGTTCAGCCTCATCGGCGCGCACCTCTACCTTCTCCGCCGTCATGGCGAGTTCGGGGCGTGGATCAACTACGACACCGACCCCGGCGAGGACGAGGAGAAGCAGATCGGTGAGCGCATCCGGCGCGCCGAGCCGCCGTACCCGACCAAGCGGATCTCGCGCCGCTACGCCGCACCACGCGAGACGGTGCCCTTCTTCCCCAACCAGCTCTTCAAGGACGTCGTGCTCAGCACCGGGCTGATCGCCGTGATCTTCGTCATGGGGTTGATCTCCGGGGCGCCGCTCGACGCCGCCGCCAACCCGGCGACGCTCAGCTACGTGCCCACCCCCGAATGGTTCTTCCTTCCCCTCGACCAGTTCCTCGTGGTGGCGCCGACCAACCCTCTGATCGCCATCGGTGTCTTCGCGGTGCTCGGCCTGGGCGCTGCGCTGATGGTTCTTCTGCCGTTCATCGACCGCTCGCCGGAGCGTCGCCCCCTGCGCCGTCCCGAGGTGATCATCCCAGCGCTCTTCATGGCTTTCACGGTGATCTTCTTCGCCATCCTCGGCATCAACCGGTTGTACAACCTGTGAGATCGCACCTGCTCCTCAGCTCGCTTTCGCCGGTGAGTGGCACCATCTTCACCAACGGCCTCGTCGTCGCCGTGGTCGCGCTGCTGCACATCCAGATCGCCGCGTACATGACCGGATCTTCGACGCTGGCGACGGTGTCCGAGGCAATCTCCATGGCGCGCGACGATGAGCGCCACGGCCGGGTGGCCCACATGATGGTGAAGTCGCAGGTGTACATCTTCGGTTTCGGCTCCGCGACAGCCATTTTCTTCCTGCTCTTCGTGCTTGTCGGCCTGTGGGGGATCTTCTGGGCGG
The DNA here is from genome assembly GCA_030948845.1 of Candidatus Dormiibacterota bacterium. Lineage (GTDB taxonomy): Bacteria > Chloroflexota > Dormibacteria > Aeolococcales > Aeolococcaceae > Aeolococcus. The sequence continues at coordinate 3,320 of JALYZN010000108.1, read as the reverse complement.
CGGTGCAGCAGATCACCTTCTGGGCGCTGGTCTTCGAGGCGGCCATGTTCCTCACCGAGATCGTCCTGTTGTACAGCCTGTACGCCAACTGGGATCGCCTCGCCGCCCACCGCCGCGCTCGCCTTGCCTTGATGGTGTTGCTGAACATCTCGCTGTGGTGGCAGATGTTCCTCATCGACATCGTCGCGTCATTCATGCTCACGCCCAACGGGGGTGACGTCAACCTTCTCAACCAGGTGCTCAACCCGACTGCGCTGCCGCTGACGCTTCACCGCACCATCGGCAACATCGCGTGGGCGGGGGCGGTCACCGCCTTTGTCGGGGGCTTCAACTACCTGCGCCTCACCAGGCATCAGCGCGAACCAGCGCCCGACGCGCCGCAGGGGATCCAGCCGCTGCGCTCCGTCGGCGCCATGGCCGCCGGGCACCTCCAGTGGGAGGCGCGCCGCAAGGAGATCCTGCATTGGGAGTGGGTTGCGCAGTGGGGCGTGGTCTGGGCGGTGGCGCTCACCCTGCTGCAGCCCTGGGTGGGCTACTCCTACGCCAAAGAGGTCCAGCTGCACGCCAACGGAGCCTGGTACACGATGATGTTCGGAGATCTGTCGAACGTCTTCCTGATGCAGATTTTCCTGCTCGGCATGATCTTCGTCCTCGGTGCGCTGTACTTCTGGCGGCGGATGGTGCGCTCCGGTGCTCCGCGCGCACGACGCCAGTTGATCCTGGCCGCGCTTCTCCTCTTGCTGACGCTCTTTGCCGTCCAGCCGGCCTGGTTCGCGCCGACGTACACCGACGCCATCAACGCCGCTGGCAACCGGGCGTGGTGGGATGGGGGTCTGCTCAATCCGATCGGCAACTTCATCCCGTTCAAGGCGTCGGCGCTGATGGGGATGATGCTTGTCGGGCTGTGGTCGGTGACCAGCTACCTCACAGCCCTGTCGCGCGGCCGCATCAAGCCCGGTGGAAGTGGGCGTGGCGCGCAGCGGACTGCGCTGGTGATCGGCGTCGCAGTGAGCATCATGATGATCGTCATGGGCGTGATCCGCGAGCACTCGCGCCAGCCGTACCTGGTCAACGGCGAGATCACCATCCATCAGCAGATCACCAATAGCGCGCCGTCGCATCCCTCGCCGACCCTCGAACCATGAGAATCCCTCTCGGCGCGGTGGCGATGCGCATCCCCATCTTCGCGTCGGCCAACGAAGAGCTGCGTAGCGCCATCGACCCACCGTGGCCGCAGTGGATGCGCGACCTGTACGGGCTCGAGGAGACGCAGGACGAGGGCATCGACGCCGACGCCGGCGAGACCACCGTCCCCGCGGCTCTGGGCGCGCTGTCCTCTCGGCTGCGCCAGCGACTCGAGCTGATCGCATCCGTGGCGGGAGGCCTGCAACGGGACGGATGGTCACTCGACATCGACGGCGACTGCCTGGTGGCCAGCCGGGTGGCCAACCCGCGCCACGCACTCGAGTTGCTCGAGAACGCCGGGCTCGCCGGACCCCTCTGCGCGGTGGCCGACCTCGACGACTCCGGTTGGCCGAAGCTCTATCCCGGCCTGGGGAGCACTGCATGAGCACCCACGTGCTCATCGTCGAGGACGAGCCGATGATCGGCCGCATCCTGACGGAAAAGCTGACCCGCGAGGGGTACGCGGTGACGCGAGCGGCCAGCATCGAGGAGCTCACGGCACACCTGCCGTCGGCCGACATTGCGCTCGTCGACGCTACCCTGGACGGCGACGGCATCGATGCCATGCTCGGTCTGGCGCGCGCCGGTGTGCGCCCGCGCGCTGGCTGGTTCGCCATGCTCGAGAACCGCGCCGCGGAGGAGGGCGGACGCGCGGTGAGCGCCGGCGCGGCTGGTGTCATTCTCAAGCCGTTCAAGCCGACTGCGGTCGCCGCCAAAGTGGCGACGCTGCTCGGCGCGGCGCCGCTATGACCGCCCTGACGCAGCCACCGGCACCGGCCGCGGTGCCAGCGGCGACCCGTGCCGCCGCGGTGGAGGTGCGCGGCCTGGTGCGCCGCTATCGCAACGGCCGCGGCGTGGGACCGATCGACCTCGACGTGTCGGTGGGCGAGACCGTGGCCCTGATGGGGCGCAACGGATGCGGCAAGACAACGCTCCTTCGCGTCCTCGCCACCGTCTCGCGCCCGCAGCGAGGGCAGGTGCGCTGGGGCGGGAAGAGTGCGACGGCGGCGCGCGCGCAACTCGGCCTGGCTCTCGACGGCGCGCTCGAGGATGGAGGTTTGACCGGTCGCCAAGCGACCCACTTCTGGTGCGCACAATGGATCAGCGAGGCCCGCGAGGTGGCGGCGCGCACGGACGCCGTCCTCGAGCAGCTCACCCTGTCCTCCGCGGCGGACGATCGCGTGGCCACCTATTCGTACGGCATGCGCCGCCGCCTGGCGCTCGCCGCCGGGCTCGTCCACCAGCCCGCGCTCGCCTTGCTCGACGAGCCCACCGCCGGGCTCGACCCTGAGGGAAGCGCTCAGCTCGAGCGGCTCATCGGTGAGCGAGCCGTGCGCGGCTGCAGCACCGTGGTCGCCAGCAACGATGCGCGCTTCGTCGAGGCCGTCGCCGATCGGGTCGCCTTCCTCGACGACGGTCTGTTGGTGCGCTGCGCCTCGCCGCGCGAGCTACTCGCCGCCCTCCCGCGCGGCCGCGTTGCCGAACTGGTGGTTGACGGCTCCTGCGAGCTGGCGACTCTGCGTGGCCTCCCGGGCGTCCTCGAGGTGAGCCAGGACGGCGCGCTGGTGGTGGCGCGGTTCGAGGGTGAGCGAACCATCGCCGCGCTCGTTGCCGCCGCCGACGCACCCGGTGGGCGCCTGCGTGAGCTGCGTCTGCGCCAGCCCGACCTCGGCGACCGTTTCCATGACCTCACCGGTCATCCCCTCGAGGACCGCTCGTGATCGGCGACGCCGGGACGCTGCCGGTCAGCGCGCACCGCGCTCGGCTGATGCCACGCAGCGTGGCCGGGCGCGAGCTCGCCATCGTGCTGAGCCGGCCGCGGGCGATGGCCATCAAGGCGGGGTTGCCCCTGGCGCTGGCCGTCCTACTCGTCGCCGGCCACGCGCCGACCTTCTGGGCGGGGATGCTGCTCACCGTGCTGGTGGCCATGGTCGGCGCCGTTGGCACAGCGGTGAGCGTCAGTCGCGCCCGGGAGGCCGGCTTTCTGACACGATTGGCCGCAACTCCAGGTTCGCGGCCGCGGGTGTTGACCGGGTGGGTGCTGGCCGCCGCCGCCGTCGACCTGGTGCAGCTCCTTCCCGTGGCCGTCGCCGCGCTGCTCACCGGGGGCAGCGGCCCGACCGAATTCGCTGTCC
>JALYZN010000017.1 GCA_030948845.1 Candidatus Dormiibacterota bacterium | reverse complement strand
GTGCTCCCTCCGCGATGTCGTCCCGCCCCGATCAGGAGACCGCTGTAGGAGTCCTTGACGTGTCGACGGGCGCGTGGACGCTCGCCGGGCGCTCGCGACCTCGCAGCTCCACGTGGCCGCGCGATTCCCACTGGGCCTGCTCTTCGGAGCCGGCGGCCTCGACGCTGGCGCTGTCAACGAGCACGCGGCCCGGCGAGCGCTTTGCGAGGGTGCACAGGCGTGATGCCACGTTCACGGGATCGCCGATCACCGTGTACTCGTACCGCTGTGCGCTGCCGACGTTGCCTGCGACCACGGTGCCGCCAGCGACCCCGATGCCGGCGTCAAGCTCCGGGTGGCGGCGGCGCAATTCTCCCAGGTCGTTGCTCAGCCTGCGCGCGGCGCGCAGCGCGTGCATGGCGTGCTCTTCTTCGGGCACCGGCGCTCCGAAGATGCACAGCGCTGCGTCTCCCTCGAACTTGTTGACCCAGCCACCCTCTGCCTCGACAGCGGCGACGACTGCGCTGAAGAAGTCGTTGAGCATGGCAACTAGGCGAACTGGTGGCAGGGTCTCAGCGAGCGCGGTCGAGCTGCGCAGGTCGATGAACAGCACGGAGACGTTGCGCTGCTCACCACCCAGGTTGGTGTTGTCAACCGCATAGCGCGCCACGTCGGCGCCGACGTGGCGGCCGAAGAGCTCGCGGAGCTGCTCGCGCTCGCGCAGCCCGGCGGTCATCCGGTTGAAGCGCAGCTGCAAGTCGCCGATCTCCCCGCTGTCCTGGATCGGGACCGTCGCCGAGAGGTCGCCGTCGGCGACGCGCTCCATGGTGCGGTGCAGCGCCCGGAGCGGGTCCGCCACAGAGCCCGCGGCGAGCACGCTGGTGTACGCGCCCACCAGGATGCCCGCGCCCGTGAGCAGGCCGAGCAGGATGAACAGCCTGCCGTGGTCGGCACCCTGCTGCTCGACGAGAGTGAGCGCGATGCCCAGCAGCGGGATGCCCGAGCCGAGCGCCCACGCCAGCAGGAGGCGGGCACGTACGCTCGGCGCGCACGCAGTGATCTCCGGCAGCACCTCACGCAACCTGGTGACCACCGGCCGCATGCCGCGCTCGAGGAGAAGGAACGCGATCGCGCAGGTGGTCAGGCCACCGAGCAGCACGGTGAGCACGCCCCGGAACACGAGGATGGGCTCAGCCTGGAGCACGACCCCGAGGATGAATCCCACCATGGCGGCCGCGCCAACCCAGTAGATCGCGCAGTACTGCGTGTGCCGCCACTGGTTGCGCAGCACCTCCTGCAGCTTGGCCGGCGGCACCGGCTCCTGTGAGGTGAGCACCCCCTCTGCGGTGGCGGCGATGCGCAGCGCCACGACGGAGCCGAGCACCAGCGTCAGGGCCAGGTACCCCGCGGTGGCGAAGCCCAGGGTGGCGAGCCCGCGGTTGGTCACCGCCCCGCTCGGGAACGCCAGCACGCCGATGGCGAAGGTGATCGCCGCGCCGGCGATGTTGGCCAGCCCGAGCGAGAGCGCGGTCATCCACCGCGCTTTCTGGATCTCCGGATCCGAGCGGGTGAAGATGCAGCGCATCTCGCGCCGCGCGTTCAGCAGGGCATCCACAGCAGGCATCGTACCCCGCGGTCCGGCCACCGCGACTATCCTGCGCGCATGCCGAGGACGACCCGCAAGGGTGTGCCGCCGGAGGGCGCGGGCGACGCCGGGGAAACGCCGGATGGCGTCACAGTTTCATCGAACGGCACCACGGGCGCGCCAGGGTCGGCGACCGAGCGATCGATCAACCTCCTGCGTAAACGCCGCTATGACGCCGTCCATCGCGGCGGCGCGGCGGACCGAACTCAGCATCCCAAGGGGAAGCTGACCGCTCGCGAGCGGGTGGAGCGTTTCCTCGACCCTGGCTCGTTCACCGAGATGGACGTCTTCGCTGTGCACCGCAACAGCAACTTCGGCATGGAGGAGCGCAGGGTGCGGGGGGACGGTGTCGTCACGGGCTGGGGCACCGTCGACGGCCGCCAGGTGTTCGTATTCAGCCACGACGCCTCGGTCTTCGGCGGCTCACTCGGGGAGGTCTTCGCCGAGAAGGTCACCAAGATCATGGACCTCGCGGTGCGGACGGGCTCGCCGTGCGTGGGCATCAACGACTCCGGGGGCGCGCGCATCCAGGAGGGCGTCGTCTCGCTCGCCGGCTATGCGGAGATCTTCTACCGCAACGTCGAGGCCAGCGGAGTGATCCCCCAGCTCTCGCTGATCGTCGGGCCGTGCACGGGCGGCGCGGTGTACTCGCCGGCGATGACCGACTTCATCTTCATGGTCCGCAAGGTCGGGTACATGTTCATCACCGGTCCGGATGTCATCAAGGTGACTACCGGCGAGCTGGTGAGCTTCGAGGACCTGGGTGGCTCGGACGTACACAACCAGCGCAGCGGCGTCGCCCATTTCAACGCCGATACCGAGGACGAGGCCTTCACCCAGATGCGCGCCCTGCTCGGCTACCTCCCGGCCAACAACCACGAGCAGCCGCCGTACCGGCCCACACTCGACGACCCGATGCGTGCCGACGCGGAGCTGCAGTCGGTCGTTCCGGACAACCCCAACCAGCCGTATGACATGCGTGCGGTTGTCACCCGGGTCGTGGACGATGGCGAGTTCCTCGAGGTCATGCCCTACCACGCGCAGAACATCATTTGCGGGTTTGGCAGGCTCGACGGCCACACGGTCGGAGTGGTCGGCAACCAGCCGCGCGTGCTCGCCGGCGCGCTCGACATCGAGGCGTCCATCAAGGCGGCCAGGTTCGTGCGCTTCTGTGATGCCTTCAACGTGCCGCTGGTGACGTTCGTCGACGTGCCCGGCTTCCTTCCCGGCACCGACCAGGAGTACGGGGGGATCATCCGCCACGGTGCCAAGCTGCTCTATGCCTACTGCGAGGCAACCGTCCCCAAGCTCACCGTGATCACCCGCAAGGCGTACGGCGGCGCGTACGACGTCATGTGCAGCAAGCACATCCGCGCCGACTACAACGTCGCCTGGCCCACGGCCGAGATCGCGGTGATGGGCCCCCAGGGCGCGGTCAACATCATCTTCAAGCGCGAGATCGCCGCCGCAGACGACCCGGCGGCGCGCACCGCCGAGTTGATCAGCGAGTACCGCGAGCAGTTCGCCAACCCGTACTACGCTGCCGAGCGCGGCTACATCGACGACGTCATCGAGCCCAAGCAGACGCGGGCGTCGCTGATCAAGGCGCTGCACATGACCATGGACAAGCAGGTCACCCTGCCCCCACGCAAGCACGGCAACATTCCACTCTGAGGGCGAAGGGGGAACTGCGTTCCCCCCTCGGGCACCCCCTGCTCATCGGTGTCAGCTCCGGCGGGGTGAACCCGCCTACGCTGACGGTCTTGTCAGGGATCTAGCGCGGGTTTAGCCGCCGGCCGCCCTCGGTGGGGCCCGGGCGTTGCTCGCCGGCAAGCGGCGTGTAGGCGCGCGCGTACGCCTGGTCGTGGCGGCCCTGAGTGGTGTGGATGTACGGCACCACCACGCGGAGCAGCACCACCTGCAGCGCAGAGGCCACGGGGACCGCGAGGAGCGCCCCGATCAGTCCTTGCAGCGCACCGCCGATGAGCAGCGAGACAACCACCGCCAGCGCGGGGAGCGACACCACTCGGTTCATCACCTGGGGCACGACGACGTTGGCGTCGATGAGCTGCACGATGAGCAGCACCACCAGGACCAGCACAGCATGGCCCGTGCTCAGCGTGAGGCCGAGCAGGAACGGAGGGACGATGCCGAGGAACGGCCCGACCAGCGGGATGGCCGCCGTCAGCCCGGCGAAGATGCCGAGCAGCACCGGGCTCGGGAGGCCCAGCGCCGTGCAGGCCACCCCGGTCAGCACACCGACGACCACCATGTTGATGGCGGTGGCGCGCAGGAAGCCGCCCATCCGCTGCCCCATCTCGCCGAAGACGTCGCCGGCCAGCGCCTGGTGGCGCAGCGGCAGCAGGTCGAGGACGAAGCGCCTGAGACGCTCTGAGGTGATTAGCCAGAGGAAGCCGATGACCAGGACCAGGACGAGGTTGACGATCGCGCCGACGATATAGCCGCCGATGGTGAGCAGCACGTTCTTGGCGGTGTCCAGGCTGCCGGCAAGCGCGTTGCCGATGTTGGGACTGCCACTGCCGCCGAGGTTGAGAGCGTGCTGCCACGAGGCCACGGTCGACTGGATGCTCGTCTGGTAGCTGGGCAGGTGGCGAGCAAGGCTGGTCGCCTCGTCGACGATGGGCTGCACCAGCAGCGTGATCAGCAGCGCGAGCACGGCGATGAAGCCGAGGTACACGACGGCGATCGCCGCCGGACGGGGCAGGCGGCGATCCTCCAGCCGGCCGACGATTGGACGCATCCCCTCGGCGAAGACGATCGCAACCAGGAGGATGAGCACAAGGTCGAGGACCTGGCGCAGCACGGTGAGCAGGCCGAGGATGGCGATGACGATGAGTGCCGCCACGACCAGCGTGCGCACCGCCAGGACCGGGCGCTCCACCAGCACCGGGCGGAGCGCGACCCCGGGGGGTTCCTCCGGGGCCGGTGTGTCGGGCATGGCGCGAGGGTAGCAGCGGGTCATCGACCATGCCGACACGGCCGCCAAACACCCCGGCGTGCTTCGATGAGCGCACAGAGACAAGACAGAGGAGAGATCGATGGACGAGCTGCCGCGGCGGACACTGGGACGGTCCGGCATCGATGTTCCCGTGGTGGGGATCGGCTGCAACAACTTCGGCGGCCGGATCGACGCCGCGCGCAGCGAGCGTGTCATCCAGGCGGCTCTCGACGAGGACGTCGCGTTCTTCGACACCGCCGACATCTACAGCGACGGACGCAGCGAGGAGATCATCGGGCGCGCCCTGCGCGGCCGGCGCGACCAGGCTGTCATCGCCACCAAGTTCGGCGGACCGATGGGACCGCAGCGCAGCGGCGGTTCGCGCCGCTGGACCATGGAGGCGGTCGAGGACAGCCTGCGCAGGCTCGCCACGGATCACATCGACCTGTACCAGCATCACTTCTTCGACGAGTCGGTGGGCCAGGAGGAGACGCTGGAGGCGCTCAACGACCTCGTCACCGCGGGGAAGGTGCGTGCCATCGGCTGTTCGAACTACAACGGGGAGCAGATCGATGTAGCGGACGCTATTGCCACCGAGCACGGCTGGGCGCACTACGTCACAGCCCAGAACCACTACAGCCTGCTCGAGCGTCGCGAGGTGGAGGAGTCGGTGACTCCTGCCTGCGCGCGTCACGGGATGGGCATCCTGCCGTATTTCCCGCTGGCCAGCGGTCTGCTCACCGGCAAGTACGCGCGCGACGCGCAACCGCCCCCCGGCAGCCGGCTTGGCAATGACGCCGGCCGTGCCAAGAAGCTCATGACCGACGCCAACTTCGACATCGTGGAAGCGCTCGAGCGCTTCGCGCGCGAGCGCGGCATCACCGTGCTCGACGTGGCCATCGGCGGGATGGCCGCGCAGCCGCAGGTCGCATCGGTCATCGCCGGCGCCACAACGCCCGAGCAGGTGGCTGCCAACGCGCGCGCCGGTCAATGGGTCCCGAGCGCCGCCGACGTCGAGGAGATGGACCGCATCACCGCCCACACGGCGGTCGCCTAGGCCGCCGAGCTCCCGCACCGGGCGCGCGGATCGCAAAGTTAGACTGACGCGCGCTCATGAAGCTCCTCGAGTACCAGGCCAAGCAGCAGTTCGCCGCAGCCGGCATCGCCATCCCGCAGGGGCGACTGGCGCGCACCCCCGCAGAAGCGGCGGCAGCGGCTCGAGAGCTCGGCCCGGTGGCCGTCAAGGCGCAGGTGCCCATCGGCGGCCGCGGCAAGGCCGGCGGCATCGCCGTCGTCGACACGCCCGGCCAGGCTGAGCGGGAGGCCGCGCGGATCCTGGCCATGGACATACGCGGCTACCCGGTGCGGAGCGTCTGGTGCGAGACGGGTCTCTCGATCGAGAGCGAGTTCTACCTGGGACTGACACTCGACCGCGATCGCCGGCTTCTGGCGCTCATCTTCTCGGCAGCCGGCGGCATGGAGATCGAGCAAGTTGCCGAGGAGTCGCCCGAGAAGATCGCCAAGCTCTGGCCTGACCCGTTCGCAGGCCCTCAGGCGTACGAGGTTCGCCAGATGGTCTTCGCGGCGCTGCGCCATGCGCCGCAGCTGCGTGAGCGTGCCGCCAAGCTGGCGGCACAGTTGGTGGTGCTCACCCAGAAGCTGTACGGGGTTGCCGTCGCGCTGGACGCGGTGACGTGCGAGATCAACCCGCTCGTGCTGACCCCCGACGGCGACTTCATCGCGGCCGACGGGAAGCTCGAGGTCGATGAGAACGCCCACTACCGCCACCGCGCGCTCGCCGAGGAGCTCGCCCGTGACGCGACCGGGGATGACGGCCGCACCGGGGACGACCCCTACGAGGTGGAGGCGCAGCGCCGCGGACTAACCTACGTCCATCTCGACGGCGATGTCGGGGTGATCGGCAACGGCGCCGGCCTGGTCATGAACACGCTCGACCTCGTCAAGCAGCATGGTGGCGAGCCCGCCGATTTCCTCGACGTCGGCGGCGGCGCCAGCGCCGAGAAGGTGCGCAACTCCCTGGAGATGGTGCTGCTCGACCCCAAGGTTCGTGGCGTCTTCATCAACATCTTCGGTGGCATCACGCGCGGCGACGAGGTGGCCAAGGGCGTCATCGCCGCCCGCGACGAGCTGAAGATCACCAAGCCCCTGGTGGTACGCATGACGGGCACGCGCGAGGAGGAGGGACGGGCGCTGCTCCAGGAGGCGGGGATTATCCCCGCTGTCAGCGCGACCGAGGCCGCCGACAAGATCGTCGCGCTCACCAGGGGCGGCGCGTGAGCGTCCTCGTCGACAGCACCAGCCGCGTGCTTGTCCAAGGGATTACCGGCCGCGAGGGCGGCTTCCACACCGAGCAGATGCGCGCGTTCGGCACCAACGTCGTCGCCGGTGTCTCGCCCGGCAAGGGCGGCCAGGACGCCAACGGCGTGCCCATCTTCGACACCGTCGCCGACGCGGTCGCCGCCACCGCCCCCGACGTCAGCGGCATCTTCGTGCCCCCGCCTTTTGCCGCCGACGCGATCATGGAGTCCGCCGCGGCCGCCGTGCCCCTGGCGGTATGCATCACCGAAGGCATTCCCATCCACGACATGATTCGGGCGCGATCGTTCGTGGAGAGCACCGGGACACGGCTGCTCGGGGCGAACTGCCCGGGCCTGGTGACGCCCGGCCAGTGCAAGGTGGGCATCATCCCCAACCACATCAATGCGCCCGGACCGGTCGGCATCGTCGGCCGCAGCGGCACCCTCACCTACGAGGTGATCCAGGGGCTCGGTCAGGCGGGAATGGGCCAGACCACCTCCGTCGGCATCGGCGGCGACCCGGTCCTGGGACTGACCTTCACCGACGTGCTGGCGCTGTTCGCCAACGACGCGCAGACGCGCGCGCTGGTGATGATCGGCGAGATCGGCGGCAGCGACGAGGAGAAGGCGGCTGCGTTCATGCGCAGCTCGGGATTCGACAAGCCGGTCGTGGCGTTCATCAGCGGGCGCACCGCACCGCCCGGCAAGCGCATGGGCCACGCCGGCGCGATCATCAGCGGGAACACCGGCACCGCGCAGAGCAAGATCGACGCTCTGACCGAAGCGGGGGCGGCGATCGCGGACACCATCGAGGACGTCGTCCGCCTGGTCGGTGAGCGGCTGGGCGTCTCCGCGCGCTGAGATCGCAAGCCTGCGAGAGCTGTGCCGATCCTCATGCCGTGAGTCTCCCGGTCGTTGTTGACGCGGGCGTACATCATTGACCGCACGCCTGAGAGGCGACCCTGAGCCGTGAGACGGCGTTGAGAATCGAGCGGCGACCGTCCGGCGGCGCCTTCGACGGCCCTCGCGCTACCGTTACGCTCGATGGACCTCGAGCTCAGCGACGAGCAGCGCCAGATCCGCAACACCGTCCGGGCCTTCGCGCAGGACGAGGTGGCCCCGCGCGCCGCCGCGTACGACGAGTCCGGCGAGTTCCCATACGACCTGGTTGCCGGGATGGCCGACCTCGGGCTCTTCGCGTTGCCCTTTCCGGAGAGCGTCGGCGGGGCGGGCGGTGACTTCCTCAGCTACTGCCTGGCGATGGAGGAGATCGCCCGTGCCGATGCCGCGCTCGCGATCACCCTGGAAGCCGCGGTGTCGCTGGGGATCAGCCCGATCGTCAGCTTCGGGACGCCCGAACAGCAGGAGCGGTGGCTTCCCGAGCTGCTCGCCGGCACCAAGCTCTGGGCGTTCGGCCTCACTGAGGCGGAGGCCGGCTCGGACGCGGGTGGGACCCGCACGCGTGCGGAGCGGAGCGACGGCGAGTGGGTCATCAACGGCGGCAAGGTGTTCATCACCAACGCGGGGACTGACATCAGTGCAGGAGTCACGGTCACGGCGGTGACCGGGAATGCTGGCGGTGAATCTCAGATCAGCACGATCGCGGTCGAGCGCGGCACCCCCGGGTACACTCAGGCCGCCAAGTACCGCAAGCTCGGCTGGCACGCCAGCGACACGCGCGAGTTGGTCTTCGCGGACTGCCATGTTCCGCGGACCAACCTGATCGGCACCGAGGGCGGCGGTTATCGCCAGTTCCTGCAGATACTCGAGGGCGGGCGGGTGGCCATCGCCGCGCTGTCGGTGGGCCTTGCCCAGGCATGTCTTGACGCGTCCCTCTCCTACAGTGTGCAGCGCCACCAGTTCGGCCAGCCGATCGCTCGCTTCCAGGCCACCCAGTTCAAGCTCGCCGACATGGCCACGCAGATCGAGCTGTCGCGGCTGATGACCTGGCGCGCGGCCGGAGCCATCGATGCCGGTCGGAGCGCAGCCCCGTACGCGTCGATGGCCAAGCTGCATGCCTCGGAGGTGGCCACGGCCTGCGCCAACCAGGCGGTGCAGATCCATGGCGGCTACGGCTTCATGGAGGAGTCACCCGTCGCCCGGTACTACCGGGACGTCAAGGTGAACGAGATCGGCGAAGGCACCAGCGAGGTGCAGCGCATCCTCATCGCCCGCCATCTCCTGGAAGATCTCCTGGCCGACTGAGCAGACGTGGGGGAGCGCGCTCGGCACGATGGTCGGCGCCGCCATTCGAGCATCCATCGCAACTGTCCTGTTGGACGTCGCGACCTGGGCCTGGCGGCTTTCCTTGGCGTGTGGTGAAAGGAGACGCGAACGGTGGCTGCGACACCGAGCGTAGCATCGGCACATGAACGATGTGGTCATCGTGGCCGCGGCGCGCACGCCGTTCGGCAAGCTGGGCGGGGGATTGTCCTCACTCCCAGCCACCGACCTCGGCGCCCGGGTCATCCGCGAGGTGCTCGAGCGCACCGGCACCGATGGCGGCGACGTCGACCAGCTCATCATGGGGAACGTGATCGGCGCTGGTCAGGGGCAGGTGCCGTCACGCCAAGCGGGGCTCAAAGCAGGGCTGCCGTCGAGCGTGTCGTCGTTCACTGTCAACAAGGTGTGTGCGAGCGCTCTCAAAGCGGTGAACCTGGGCGCACTGCTGATTTCGTCCGGCGAGGCCGATGTGGTCGTCGCCGGGGGCATGGAGAGCATGTCGCGGGCGCCGTACCTGCTCGAGGACCAGCGCTTCGGTGCGCGTCTTGGCGACCGGGCCGCGATCGACGCCGTGTACCGCGACGGGCTGTGCTGCCCCGCCGACGGCGTGCTCATGGGCGCGCACGGCAGCGAGGTCGCCGCCGAGCTGGGGGTGAGTCGGGAGCAGCAGGATGAGTGGGCGCTCCGCTCGCAGCTACGGTATGCGGCTGCGCTTGCCGACGGCCGCTTCGTCGCCGAGATCGTTCCCGTGGCCGTGGGAGAGTCGTCTGTGGCGCGCGATGAGCAGCCGCGCCCCGACTCCACCATCGAGAAGCTGGCCGCGCTGCGCGGGGCGTTCGGCGAGGGCAGCACGGTCACCGCCGGCAACGCACCGGGCATCAACGACGGCGCCAGCGCGGTGCTGCTGATGAGCGCCGACCGCGCTGCCGCCGGCGGCCTGGTCGTGCTGGGCCGCTGGATCACCTACGCGGAATCCGCCGCGGAGCATCCCTACCTCGCCACAGTTCCGGCCATCGCTGTCGAAAAGGCGATGGCCAGGACGGCCGGCGAGGTCGACGCCGGCCGGCTCGAGGTCATCGAGATCAACGAGGCCTTCGCCGCGGTGGCGATCACCAGCACGCGAATGCTCGAGGTCGACCCGGAGCGCGTCAATGTCAATGGCGGAGCCATCGCGGTCGGCCACCCGATCGGGGCGAGCGGAGCGCGCATCCTCATGACGCTTCTCTACGAGCTGCGCCGCCGCGGTGGCGGCTACGGTGCAGCCGGAATCTGCAGCGGAATGGCGCAGGGCGAAGCGACGCTGGTCCGTGTCGACTGAGGCGTCGGTCGCGCCGTCCATCGCCGCGCTCACCGCCGGCTTTGTCGACGACGTCATACGGCCGCACGCGGCGCGGATGGCGCGTGGAGAGGGGATGTCGCCCGCCGCCCTGGTGCGCGCCGCCGGGGAGCGGGGCCTGGCCGGGTTGCTCCTGCCCACCCGGTACGGGGGCGCCGCTGCCGGTCACCTTGGGTTCGCGCACTTCGTCGAAGCGGTTGCGCGGGTGTGTGCCAGCAGCGCGGTGATCCTCGATGTCCACCTCAGCGTGGGCAGCGAGCCACTTCTGCTGTTCGGCGAGCCCGCGCAGTTGCAACGCCATCTCCCCGCCATAGCTTCTGGTCGTTACACCGCCGCGTTCGCCCTCACCGAACCGGAGAGCGGCAGCGACGCGGCGGGCTTGTCGGCGCGCGCCGAGCGCGACGGCGACGGCTACCGGCTCACCGGTACCAAGGCGTTCATCACCAACTGCGGCGCGGCCGATGTGTACCTGGTCCTCGCCCGGACCGCGCCAGGCCCGCGCGGCATCAGCGCCTTCATCGTCGGTGCGGACAGCCGCGGGCTGAAGACCGGCGAGCCGCTGCACAAGATGGGCTTGGCCGGTTCGTGGACAGGGGAGCTCGTCCTCGACGGGGTGCCCGTCAGCAGCGCTGACCGGCTCGGTGACGAGGGCATGGGCTTCCGCGTTGCCATGGCCGCGCTGGACAGCGGGCGCATCGGCATCAGCGCGCAGGCGGTGGGGATCGCCCAGGGTTGCGTCGACGCCATCACCTCATCGGCGCGACGCGACGGGAGGGACGTCGACGAGACGCTGCTCGCCGACATCCATGCGCGGACGGTCGCGGCGCGCCTGCTCACCGCCCACGCGGCGCAGCTCGCCGACCTGTCGCGGCCGATGACCCGCGACGCCTCCATCGCCAAGCTGTATGCGACCGACACCTGCGTGGCCGCGGCCATCGCCGCCGTGGAGATGTGCGCGCCCGACTCAGGGCGCGAGGATCACCCCGCCGCGATCAGGCTGCGGGATGCCAAGGCCAGCCAGATCTACGAGGGCACCAACCAGGTGCAGCGCATGGTCATCGCCCGGGCGCTCCTGGGCAGCTAGGTCCGGTCTGCGAGCGCGCCGCGCATAATCCCCGGGTCGTCGACTGCCGGCCACCAGGCCTTGGGAGCACATCCGTGGACGTTCGCCTCAACGAGGAGCAGCAGCTCATTCAGCAGAGCGTGCGCGAGCTTGCGCGCGGTCGAATCGCGCCACGCGCCAGGGAGATCGACGCCAGCGGTGAAT
>JALYZN010000096.1 GCA_030948845.1 Candidatus Dormiibacterota bacterium | reverse complement strand
GGTCGGCGCGCACGCTGGTGCGCGCCGACCCGCCCAGCGCCTCGCGTCCCAGCGCCTCCACCGCGGCGGCGGCCCGGATGTCAATCTCCACCGCGGCCCACGCGCCTGCCGCGAGGACCGTGGCCATCGAGGGCAGGAGCGCCCGGTAGGCCTCGAGCCCGTCCCCGCCGCCGTCGAGCGCCAGCGCCGGCTCGTGGTCACGCACGTCGCGCGCCAGGCCGTCCAACTCGGCGGTGGGGACGTACGGCGGATTGGACACCACGATGTCGAAGGCCCGTCCCTGGAGTGGGTCGCACCAGGAGCCGCGCAGAAGCTCGACGCGCTCGGTGAGCCCGTGGCGGCGGAGGTTGGCGGCGGCGACAGCCAGCGCCGCGTCGCTGACGTCGGTGGCGGTCACCCCCGCGCCGGGCAGCTCGGCGGCCAGCGTGATCGCGACGCAGCCACTGCCGGTTCCGACGTCGGCGATGCGCAGCCCGTCGCCGTCGTGGGCTTGGCCGCGCGCCCGCAGCAGGGCGAGCTCGACGAGCGTCTCCGTCTCCGGCCGCGGGATGAGGACGTCGGGTGAGACGGCGAATGCCCGTCCGTGGAACTCGCGCTCGCCGGTGATGTGGGCGACCGGTTCGCCGTCGCCGCGGCGCCGCACCAGCTCGCGGATAGTGCTCAGCTGCGCCTCCTCCAGCGGTCGGTCGAACTGCAGGTAGAGGTCGAGGCGGCGGATCCGCAGGGCCGTCGCCGCCAGCAGCTCGGCGTCGAGTCGAGGTGAGCTGCTCCCGCGGCTCTCGAGGTAGCCGGTGCTGAGCCGCACCACCTCCATGAGAGTGCGCCGCGGGCTCACCGGGAAGGGTGGATTCCGGGGCGGGGGCGGTCAGGCATCGCCGTCCTCCTCGAGGAGGCGGCGGGCCTGGTCCTCCTGGGCCAGCGGCTCGATGAGGAGGTCGAGCTCACCGTCCATGAGCTTGGGGAGCTGGAACACGTCGAGGTGGATGCGGTGATCCGTGATCCGCGACTGTGGGTAGTTGTAGGTGCGGATCTTCTCGCTGCGGTCGCCGCTGCCGACCGCGGACCGGCGGGTCGCCCGCAGCTCGGCATCGCGCTCGGCCTGGGCGATGTCGTAGAGCCGCGCCCGCAGCACACGCAGCGCCTTGGCGCGGTTCTTGATCTGGGATTTCTCGTCCTGGCAGGTGACCACCAGGCCGGTGGGCAGGTGGGTGATGCGCACCGCCGAATCGGTGGTGTTGACGCTCTGCCCGCCCGGGCCGGTGCTGCGGTAGACGTCGATCTTCAGCTCGTTCTCGGCGATGGTCACCTCGACCTCGTCAGCCTCGGGCAGCACCACCACGGACGCCGCCGACGTGTGGATGCGCCCCTGCGACTCCGTCTCCGGGACGCGCTGGACGCGGTGAACGCCGGACTCGAACTTGAGCTTCGAGTAGGCGCCGCGGCCGTGGACCTCGAAGATCACCTCCTTGAAGCCGTGGGTGCCGGACTCGCTCGCCTCCAGCACCTCGACGTTCCAGCGTTGCCGCTCCGCGTAGCGGCTGTACATCCGGAAGAGGTCGGCGGCGAAGATGGCCGCCTCGTCGCCGCCGGTGCCGGCGCGGATCTCGACGACGACATCGCGTTCGTCGTTGGGGTCGGTGGGGACGAGCAGGCTGCGCAGCCGCTGATGTGCCTCCTCCTCAAGACGCTGCTGGGTCGCCTCCTCCTCTGCAGCCATGGCGACGATCTCGGGGTCGCTCTCGTTGTGCTGCAACTCCTCGGCCTCGGTCGCGGCCTGGTGGGCCCGGCGCCAGGCGCGCCCGGTCTCGACCACCTCGCGCAGCCGGGACTGCTCCTGGGAGAGGTGCTGCACGCGGTCGCGGTCACCGTAGACGTCGGGCTGGGCGAGAAGGGTCCCGATCTCGTCGAAGCGTTCTTCCAGCGCGCGCAAACGATCGTCGATGGCTGCCATGGCGGGGAAGGTTAGGTGGCTGTGGCGTCGTGCAGTTCGCTGACCGAGTCCTCGCCGGCGCGTGCCGCCGCCAGGGCGGTGATGGCCACCTCCATCTGACGGTCGTCGGGCTCACGCGTGGACAGCCGCTGGGTGGCGAGCACGGGGACCAGGGCGACGCGGCCGAAGGTGGTGTAGCGGATCCGAGCCAGCCCGCGAATGGCCTCATAGGAGATGCCGGCCACCAACGGGACCAGGGCGATCTGCAGGGCGATGCGCACCGGGATCGGCAGCACGCCGAGCGGCGCGAACACGATGACGCTCACGAGCGCCACCACCACAAGAAAGCCGGTGCCGCAGCGCGGATGGAGGCGGCTGGAGGGACGCACGTGGGCGACGTCGACGACCGCGCCGGACTCGAGGCAGTTGATCGCCTTGTGCTCCGCGCCGTGGTATTCGAAGAGGCGGCGAACGCTGCGCAGCTGCCCGATGAGTGCGAGGTAGCCAAGGAGGATGAGGGCGCGGAACCCGCCTTCGATGAGCACGCCGACCACGCTTCTCTGCGAGCCGCGATGCAGGACGCCGGCCAGGAGCAATGGGAGGCCGATGAACAGTCCCAGGGCGAAGACCATCGACACAGCCACCGTGCCGCGCAGCGTGTTGGCGCTGAGCTGGGCCTCCTCACCGAGCTGCACGTTCGCCGACCACTGGAGCGCGCGCATTCCCAGCGCGAGCATCTCGTAGAGCCCCGCAACCCCGCGCAGGAACGGCTTCGCCCACACCGGGTTGGTGTTGACCCGCGAGTTGAGCATCTCCGAGGTGACGGTGATGCTGCCGTCGGGGCGGCGGGCGGCGACCGCGTAGTGGTGGCGACCGCGCATGAGCACGCCCTCGATCACCGCCTGGCCACCGTAGAAGAACATCTGCGGTGGCGCGGTGGCCGCGCTGAGGGCGGCGGTGAGCACGATGTCGCGGATCCGGGGACGGCGCATCATGGTCACTCTACGCGCGCGCTGACTCGCCGCCGACACGGACGTGACTCGACCGGCCCGGGGCCGGTCAGCCGGCGTCGACGGTCTGCTTGCCGGTTTTGGCGGCGGCGCGACGGCGGAAGCGCTCGACCTGGCCGCCGGTGTCGATGATGCGCTGGGTGCCGGTGAAGAACGGATGGCAGACGGAGCACACCTCGGTCTTCAGTTCCGACAGCGTCGAGCCGGTGGTGAAGGTGTTGCCGCACAGGCAGGTGACGACGGCGTCGGGGTGGTACTGCGGATGGATGTCGGTCTTCATGGGCACTCGGAAACAGCGGGGTGGGAACGGAGTCCAGCATACCACGGGCCTTGAATTCGACCCCAGGGTCAGACCAGCGCACTGACAGGTCGGGTGAAGTTGCCGTGCTCGACCCCGGGGAGGCGCTCGCGGATGCGCTGGAACGCCGCGCGGATGCCGGCGCCCACTGGCAGCGCGGGCAGGACGTCGAGCAGCCAGTCATGGTCGACGTTGAGCGACCGCCACTGCACCTGGTCGACCCCCATCGACTCGCACGCGCGCGCCGTGGCGTCGACCTCCTCGTCCACGTCGGTCACCCCGGGGAAGGTGAGCAGGTTGAGGCACACCTGGCCGCCGCGCTCGTGCATCAGGCGCCCGCAGGCGATGACGTCGTCGAGGTCGTAGCCGATGGGCCGGTAGTACGAGCGAAAGACGGCGTCGTTGAACGAGATCGCGCTGATTCGCACGCTGTTGAGCCCGGCGTCGATGAGCCGCTCGAGCACGTGCGGCTTGCTGCCGTTGGTGTTGACGTGGATCGTCGCGCTCCGGTGCCTCTCCCGGATCCGCCGGGTGGCCTCCACGAGCGCGTC
The DNA here is from genome assembly GCA_030948845.1 of Candidatus Dormiibacterota bacterium. Taxonomy (GTDB): domain Bacteria; phylum Chloroflexota; class Dormibacteria; order Aeolococcales; family Aeolococcaceae; genus Aeolococcus. The sequence goes on along the minus strand of JALYZN010000096.1, from coordinate 64,276 downwards.
GTCGCGGGTGAGCGCCTCACCCTCGCACCCCTGGCCGAAGGAGACGATCGCGGCGTCGTCGCCACGGAGGTGCCAGTCGGCCAGGGCCGTCAGCTCGTCGGCGGTGGGAGCGAACCGCATTCGGTCCTGTGGTGCGGGCACCTCGCCGTCGCTCTGCAGCGAGATGCAGCCGAGGCAGTCGGCGTTGCACGCCGGCGAGGCCGGCAGAGCGGCCTCGTAGCGGCGGTGGAAGGTGTTCTGCGCGGTGTAGCAGCGGTTCTCCAGGGCGCAGCGCGCGAGGTGGTCGACGAGGCGGTTGCCGGGGAGCGCCGCCCGGGCTGTCTCCACGGCGGCGGGCAAGTCGGCGCGTCCGTACCTCTCCGGCTGCCACCACGCGAAGCTGTCGGTGCGCATCGCTGCGCAGAGCAGCTCGCCGTCGTGCTCCACGACCGCGGTGTAGCCGTAGAGCGGCAGGCGCCGTGCCGCCGGCTCACGGAGCGTCGCCGGCAACAGCGTGCGCAGGTGTCCCACCGGCAGGACGGCGGCAATGGCCAGCCACTCCCCCGCCACCTCCACGGCCGCACCGTCGCTGTCGATGGCGACGGGGCGTCGACCGGGCAGGTGGGCGAGCGTCGCCTCGTCGGGCAGCGGGAGCAGGTCGTCGATCGCCGGCGCCACCAGTTCGCGACCATTGCGCGCGGCCGCGCGGTAGCCGTCGAGGATTTCGATGGAGCCGTCGTTCCGCCCCGCGATGACACGCATCCCAGGGATTATGGGTGCGCCCATTCCCGGCCCGGCCGGAGCCTGTACTCAGGCGGCGCGCAGCTCCGCGGGGATCGCCGTGACCGTGCGCACCTCGCCGTCCCGGACCACCCGGAGCAGAGCGAAGCGATCCACCACCTCGGGCATCATCAGACGCTGGACGTCACCGGCGGTCTGCACGGCGTGGCCGTCGAGCTCGACGATGACGTCGCCGGGGCGCAGCCCAGCGCCGTCGGCCGCGCTCCCGGGCACGACCTCCACGACGCGCAGGCCCCGCGCCCGGCCCAGCTGGGCGGCCAGTCGCGGAGACAGTGGCTGTGCCCGGCCGGCCACTCCCAGGAACGCGCGACGCACGCGGCCGTGCTGCATCAGCGCCGCGATGATCGCCAGGGTTGTCGCGTTGACCGGCACGGCGAGGCCGAGGCCGTGACCGGCGAGCGCGGTGTTGATGCCGACGACGCGGCCGCGGCTGTCGGCGAGCGCTCCCCCCGAGTTGCCCGGGTTGAGCGCCGCGTCCGTCTGGATGACGTTCTCGACAAGGCGCAGATGTCCCTCCGACCGGGTCGGCAGCGAGCGCCCCAGGGCGCTGACCACGCCGGCCGTCACCGACCCGGCCAGGCCGTGTGGATTGCCGATGGCCACGACCAGCTCGCCGACCCGCAGGCGGTCGGCGTCGCCGACGCTGGCGGGCGGCAGGTCGCCAGCGGCCGCGCGCACCACCGCAATGTCGGACAGGGCGTCCTCGCCGACGACGTCAAAGGGGAGCTGGCGACCATCGGCGGTGTGCGCCACGCCACCCACCCCGCCGTGGACGACATGGGCCGACGTCACCAGGTAGCCGTCGGGGGTGAGCACCCACGCGGAGCCGCTCCCCGCCGGGCCACGGCCGCCCCGGGTGCGCCGCTCGACGAGCAGGCTGACCACGGACGGAGCCAGCGCGGCCGCCACGCCGCTAACCACGCGCGAGTAGGCGTCCATCGGCGACTCTTCGGTCGGCCCGGTGGGGATCTCCGAGCTCACCTTATGCGGGCGTCGGCCCCTCGCTGCGCACCTTCTCGACCGCGGTGAGGGCCTCGCGCAGGCTCTTGATCCAGTCGTCCTGGTGGCGGCTGACCAGCCGCACGCACCACGCCAGCGCCTCGCTGCGGCTGCGTGCCACGCCGGCGTCGATGAGGGTGTCGAGCACCGCTCTGTCGCCAAGGCGAAGGCGGGTCATGACCGGGACACCCAGTGTGGTGAAGTGCTCCTCGACCTCCCCGCAGCGCGCTCCCCACGACACCTTGCGACCGAAGAGTCGCTCGGCCTCGGAGGCCACCGCGATGCGACGTTCACGGGTCTCCTCGCGGAACCGCGAGATGCGTGCCGAGCGGGCCGCGCCACGCGCCGCCTCGTTGGCGTCGGCGGCCAGCTCGGGCTCTGGGATGGTGCCCACGATGAGGATCTCGTCGCGGTCACCGGTGATGGTCGGGGCTCCGGAGTAGAGGTCGTCGGGGATGCGCCCCGCGAACCAGCCGGACAGCTCGTCGTCGCTGAAGGAGGCCTGAGCCTCTCGCTGTGCTTTCATAATTACATGATTACACAGAAGGTGCGTTAGTGCAATCCCGTACGACCGTCAGCGCAGGCGACTTCACGTCGCCGGAGCTGACACCACTGTATGGGGGGCGGGGGGTGCCAGAGGGGGCATCCTGATCGCCCTCGCCTCAGCGGACGCGGCGGGCTCCCTCCGGACGGAGCGCGACGTGGTGCTTGGTTCGGATCTCGCGAACCGTCCCGCTCTGGGCGCGCATCACCAGGCTGTGGGTCTCCGCCCACCAGTTGTGGTACTGGACGCCGCGGAGCATCCCTCCTCCGCTGATGCCGGTGACCGCGATGCTCACCTGGCGCCCGGGGACGAGCTGTTCCATGGTGATCGTCTGCTCGGGGTCGAGCCCGGCAGCACGCACCGCCACCGCCTCGTCCTCGTGGCGCACCCAGGGACGGCAATGGAGCTCGCCGCCCAGGCAGCGCATCGCGCAGGCAGCAACGATCGCCTCCTGGGTCCCGCCGGACCCGATCATCACATCAATGCCGCTGCCCGGCCAGGCGGCCATCATGGCGGCGCCCACGTCACCGTCAGAGATGAGCGCGACGCGGATCCCCAGCGAGCGAACACGCTCGAGGAGCGTCTGGTGGCGCGGACGGTCCAGCATGATCACGGTGAGGTCCTGCACCTGCACGTCCATGGCGAACGCGATGCGGCGGAGGTTGTTCTCCGGGGTGTCCGCGATGTCGACCGCCCCGCGGGCGGCCGGCCCCACGGCGATCTTGTGCATATAGGCGACCGGAGGCGGTGAGAGGATGCCACCGGGCTCGGCGGCCGCGGCGATGCTCAGGGCCTGGCTGAGCCCGCGCGACACCAAGCTCACACCGTCGACGGGGATGATGGCCAGGTCGACGCGATCGCGGCCCACGCCGATGCGCCGCCCCGGGGCGAGATTGCTGTTGCCACCCTCCGGGCCGATCACCACCCGGCCATCGAAGGGCATGCCGACCAGCGCCTCCTCCATCACCAGCTGGCCCGCGTCGCGTGTGCCCGACTTGTCGCCGCGACCGAGCCAGCGACCGACCGACAGCGCCGCCGCCTCCGTCGCGCGCAGCAGCTCGAGACCCCGGTGGCGGTCCCGGCCGACACGAGCTGGCGGGGCGGTGAGGTCAGGGACGACGGTGTCGGCCATCGCCGCTGATTAAAGCGTGCTGGTGCGCTCCTCGACGACGCCTCGGACCTGCAACCGGGGACCCGATTCGTTCCCTACGGCTTTGGCCTGCACACCGGCGGCATGCATGAACTCGCGGAACAGCGGGTGGGGGCGGTTGGGCCGCGAGCGGAACTCCGGGTGGAACTGCGAGCCGACGAAGAAGGGATGGTCGCGGAGCTCGATGATCTCCACCAGCCTGCCGTTCGGGGAGGTGCCGCTGAAGACGACGCCCGCTTCCGCGAGGCGCTCACGGTAGTGGTTGTTGAACTCAAAGCGGTGTCGATGGCGTTCGTAGATCAGCGCCTCACCATAGGCGGTGGCCGCCCTACTGCCCGGCAGGAGCTTGCATGGGTAGACGCCGAGGCGCATCGTGCCGCCCTTGTTCTCGATGTCGCGCTGCTCGGGGAGGAGGTCGATGACGGGCACTGAGGAGAAGGCGTTGAACTCCGTCGAGTTGGCGTCAGGAGCGTCCAGAACCTCACGGCTGATGTCAACCACGGCACACTGCATGCCCAGGCAGAGCCCGAGGTAGGGGACCAGGTGCTGCCGCGCGAAGCGCGAGGCGAGGATTTTCCCCTCGATGCCGCGGTGCCCAAAGCCGCCGGGAACCACGATGCCATCGACGCCCTCCAGCCCGGCGGCGTCCTCGTCCAGCTGCTCGGAGTTGACCCACTGGATGGTGAGCTCCACGCCGCAGTGGACGGCGGCGTGGCGGAGCGACTCGGTGACGCTGATGTAGGCGTCGGGCATCTCCACGTACTTGCCGACCACGGCGATGCGCACCGCCGGCTTGGTCGCCGAGATCCTCGCCACCATATCGCGCCAGCCGTCCAGCTCGGGCGGCTCCGACTCGATGCCGAGCATCTCGACGATGTAGTCGCCGAGTCCCGTGTCCTCGAGCAGCAGGGGCACTTCGTAGATGGAACGGGCGTCGGGCACGTTGATGACCGCGCGGCGCTCGACGTCACCGAAGAGCGCGATCTTGTCCTTGAGGTTCTCGCCGATGGGCTGTTCGCTCCGGGCCACGATGACGTCGGGCTGGATGCCGATGCTGCGCAGGGTGTTGACGCTGTGCTGGGTCGGCTTGCTCTTGAACTCCTCGCTGGCGCCCACGTAGGGAACCAGCGTGAGGTGCACGTAGCAGACGTTGGCGCGGCCAACGTCGTTCTTGAGCTGGCGGATGGCCTCGAGGAAGGGCAGCGATTCGATGTCACCGACCGTGCCTCCCACCTCGACGATGACCACGTCCGGCTCGGGCAGCTCGTTCTCGGCCACGCGCAGGATGCGTTGCTTGATCTCGTTGGTGATGTGCGGGATCACCTGGACGGTGCCGCCGAGGTAGTCGCCGCGGCGCTCCTTGGCGATCACGCTGGAGTAGATCTTGCCGGTAGTGACGTTGCTTGCTTTGCTCAGCGCCACGTCCACGAAGCGCTCGTAGTGGCCGAGGTCGAGGTCCGTCTCGGCACCGTCGTCGGTGACGAAGACCTCGCCGTGCTGGTACGGCGACATGGTCCCGGGATCCACGTTGAGGTAGGGATCGAGCTTCTGCATGCCCACGTGCAGGCCGCGAGCTTTGAGGATCGTGCCGATCGACGCGGCGGTGATCCCCTTCCCCAGAGAGGAGACCACTCCCCCGGTGACAAACACGAACTTGGCCATGGGGAGCCTCCCTAGAGGTTTTCGACAGTCTACCAGCCGCGCCGCCATGGTGAACCGATGTTCGGTGGACCTCCTCAGGTCGTCCCCCGGGGCTCCAGGATCACCACGCGCGAGTCGTCGGAGCCGCTCATGGCGCCGTTGAGGTTGAGCTTGGGTTGCGCCTGGTAGCTGTCCTCGGCGAGGCCCATCTCCTTGGCGAACGTTTCGACGGGTTCGTAGTCGCCGCTGCCCGCCGAGCTCTGTGACCGGTAACGCACCGGCACCACGATCGCCGGCGAGACAGCGTTGACCAGCTTGGCCGCGGCCGCCGCGCCGAGAGCGTCGCCGCCTCCGACCGGTGTCACCAGGACGTCGATGTGGCCCAGCGCGTCGATCTCTTCCTCGGTGAGCTGGCGATCGAGGCGGCCCACGCTCAGCACCCGGACGTCATCGATCTCAACGCGCATGACGGTGCGACCGTCGCCGGTGTCGACACCTCGGACCGTCACACCGCGCACCTCGAACTCGCCCGCCCCGGCAATCTCCTGGTTTCGGCCGTCATGCGGGCGCAGCCTGTCCGTATCGGTGCGCCCCTCCGTGCGCACGACCAGGTCGAGGCCGGTCTTGCCGAGGCCGGGAAGCTGAGCATCAGGCGGATCGACGATGACCTGGGTGTCGCGGCCCCGCAGGCGCACGCAGGACATGCCGAGATAGGTGATCTCCATCTCGCGGCATGGTACGCGAAGGGCGCGTGGCGCCCCGCTCAGCGCGCACTCACGGTGAGCGTGACGCTGCGCACGGCGCCGCCCGGGGCGGTGACCACGAGGGTGGCCTTGTCGCCGATGACCAGGCCAAAGTCGCTCGGTTGGAAGGCCCCTGCGCTGACAACGCTGCTGCCGTTCACAGCCGTGACCACGTCGCCAGGCTGCAGCAGGCCCGCGGCGGTGCCGGTGGGACTGACCGACTGGATCAGCGCACCCTGCGGCAGTGCGGTCGCGCCGGCCAGCGCCGGGTCCACCAGCACGCTGGTCACGCCGAAGGAGCCGGTGGCGGGCGTCGAGCCGCGCTGGACGCCGCTGACGAGCCCAGCCGCATCCTTTCCCGATGCGGCGATCACTCCGGCAGCAGACGGCACCGTGGTCACCACTCCGGTCACCGCGCCGGTGCCGTCCACCAGCGGCGCACCGTCCGCCTGCGGGGCTGCGGTGGCATCCACAGCGAGCAGGTCCCCGATGTCGACCACGCCGTCGCTTGCGTTGACGCCAATGGCGGCAACAACCCCGCTGCGGGTGGTGAGCGTGCCCAGTGCCGGTCGGAACACGGCCACGGCGAGGTCGCCGATGCGCGGGTCCTGGCCGGCAAAATGCAACGGGGTCAGCCCTGAAGCGCCGGCGGCGCGCAGCACAACGATTCCGTCGGCGAGGTCCGTCGCCGCCACGGTGGCGTCGTAGCCCTTGCCGTCGGCGGTGGCCACGCGCAGCCTGGTGGCGCCGCGCACGGCGTGTGCGGAGGTGACGACGAGGCCATCGTTGCTGACCGCGAAGCCCTCGGTGAGACCGGAGGCCGATCCGCCCGCGAGGCTGCCGGCGGTGACGGGCTGGGTGCTGACGGTCACCAGCGACGGCAGCACTGCGGTGGCGATGTCGCCCACCGACACCGCCCCGCCCCCCGCCTTGGTCTGGGTGATCACCCGTTCGACCGGGCCGAAGCGGCTGTACACGCCCCAGGCACCGAGCCCACCCCCAATGACCCCGACGCACGCGCTCAACACGACGGCCGCGAGCAGCCGGGTGCCGGAGGCGCGAGCGCTGCCTGCCTTCACTCCGCGACGGCGGGCTGGCGATTCTTGAGGTACCGGACGATGCCCGCGGCATTGCTGTGCACGCCGTTGAGCACCTCGAACTTCTCGCGCACGTCGTCGGCGAGGTCGGGGGGCGCGCTTGCGAACGCCTCGGCGAGGGCGGCGGCGACGTCGTCGATGCCCGCCTCCTCACTCTCGCGCATGGTGCGCTCGGCCACCTCCACCCACCAGTGGAGCATCTCCTCCGCCTCGGTGAGTGTCTCCAACGGCTGTTCGACGGGACCGTAGTGGGTGAGCACTACCCGTTCCGGGCGCAGTTCCGCGAAGCGACGCAGGCTGGTGGTGGCCTGCTCGAGGTCGAAGTCCGGCGGCGGCGTCGCCGGCCGGAGCATGCCGAAATCGGGCAGCTTGACGCCCACGGCATCGCCTACCAGGAGCGTCCCGCTGGCCTCGTCGAGGACGGCATGGTGGTGCTTGGCGTGCCCGGGGGAATCGACCATGGTGAGGAAATGGCCGTCGCCGACATCAACGCGGTGCCCGTCGGCAGCCGCGATCAGCCGGTCCTGCGCGACCGGCAGCATGCGCCCGTACAGGCCGTCGAGCAGCGGGCCGTACACCCGCGCCGCGCTGTCGATCAGCCGGCTGGGGTCGAGGAGGTGGCGGGCGCCGCGCTCGTGGACCACCACGGTTGCGTTGGGGAACGCGACCGCCATGTCCCCGACACCGCCGGCGTGATCGAGGTGGATGTGGGTGACGATGATCCAGCGCAGGCCGTCGGGCCCGAGCCCGGCGTCGGTCAGCGCGTCCCGGACCGCTCCCACGCTGCTCTGGGAACCGGTCTCGACCAGCGCCGGCTGCGAGCCCTCGACAAGGAATCCCGCCGTCATGCGATCCATGCCGCCGAGCAGCGTGTCGATCTGGCGAATGCCCGGCGCGATCAACTCCACGTCCTTGAGCCTATACAACCCGCCCGCGGTCCGGGCAGCGCCGCGCGGCTCCGCTCAGGGAGTCGGGCTCGGCGTCGGCCGCGGCGAGGCGGACGGTGACGGGGAGGCTGACGGCGCATTCCTGAGGAGTGCGGTGAGCTGGGCGGTGTCCGACTTGATCGCGTCCTCCTCCTTGCCGAAGGTGGTGAAGTCGCCCTTCTGCAGCGCTGTCTGGGCGTTCTGCTCATGGGTGAGCAGGTCGTTCAGCAGGGCCAGCTCCTGTGTCGTGAAGGTGGTGGTCGACGGCGGCGTGGTCGTGGTGCCCGGTGGGGTGGTCGTCGGCGGCGTGGTCGGGGCGCTCCCCAGGCCGGGAATGGCCTGGGTGGTGTTGAAGAGCGCTTGGAGCGCCTGGACGAAGGACGGCCCCTGCGCCACGCTGTTCTGGGTTCCGACGATGACCTCGTGCAGCTGCGGGAACGCCGTCCCGCCCGCGCTCCCCGACGCGAGCACGTACAGCGGGCGCAGGTAGAGGAAGGAGTCGTTGTTGAAGGGCAGCACGATGACGTTGCCGAGGATTACCGACGAGCCGTGCTGGCTGAGCAGGCTGATCTCCGGGCTGATCACAGGGTCGGTGTTGATGTTGTTGTCGAACTGCAGGGGGCCGAGCACATTGGAGGAGTTGTTGAGCGGCACAGCCACGAGCTTGGGGTGGTTGGTGTTCGTGTAGTCGGACTGGGCGGCGAGCCAGGCGGTCATGTTGTTGGCGCCGCCAGCGCTCGAGCTGGCCGGCGAAAAGGCCTGGAACAGGTTGAAGCTGGGCTGGTTGTCGTGGGGAAGGGTCATCTCGACGTAGTACGGCTGCGTATCCTGCTGCTGGCCGTTGATCTGCTGCTGGGCGATCCGGTAGCGGTCGCTGCCGTTGAAGAAGACCGACGCGCTGCTCACGTGCACATTGGCGTACACCTGGGCCTGCGCTGTGAACAGGTCCTCGGGGTAGCGCAGGTGGCTGCGCAGCGATGCCGGCATGCTGTCGAGGGGTTGCATCAGGCCGGGGTAGATACCGTTCCAAGCGGCGGTGATGGGCTCGCTGAGGTCGACCGCATAGAGCTTGACGCCGCACGTGCGCGAGTCGACCACCGCCTTCACAGCGTTGCGCATGTACGACACGCTGTTCTGCACAGCGGATTCCGGGAACCGGTCGGTCTCCACGTACGCGTCTGCCACGTAGTCGAGGTGACCGGTGTTTGTGTCGGCCACCACGTACGGGTCGCCGTCGACGTGCAGGAAGGGCGCGATGCTCGTGATGCGGTCGTTGATCTCGCGGTGCACCAGGACACGGCTGGCGTCGCTGAGCGAGTTGTTGAGGAACAGGTCGAGGCTGCCGAACGAATCCACGGACACCGCCAGCTTGTCCAGCACGCTGCTCACCGGGATGCCCTGCATCTCGGTGCCCGCATGGAAGGTGGCGTCGCCGCCGCCGGATGGGTAGTCGAACTCGCTCTGCTGCGTTCCGGTGACCACCGGTTGCGTCGTCTTGAGCCCGCAGTAGATGCGCGGGTCACCCGCGGCTCCGTTGAAGGTGAGCCCGGGAGGGGCGTCGGCTGAGACCTGCTTGAGCGGCTGCTGGCCGACCAGCACCTGCGGCTTGCCCTCGGCGGCGACGGCGTTGACCGAGACCGCCGTGATCCCGTATCCGTGGGTGTAGTTCAGCGCGCTGTTGATGAACGACTTGTTGGGGATGTCCGTCTCGGCGATCTCCCGGGGACCGAGCATCACCTCCGTGTCGCCGGTGCCCACCGTGGGTGCCGACGGATAGCGGTCCACCGTGATGGTCGGGTAGGTCTGGTAGCTGCGGCTACGGTCGATCTGTGCGAAGGTGTCGGGCAGCTGGGTCGTGTCCTGGATGCGGACGTTGCGCAGGGTCCCCGGGTCGGCTGCGAGGTCGGTGAGGGTGGGCGCGGCGACCGTCCCGAAAGAGCGCACGTCGACGTTGGACGGTTGGAGCGCCCAGGCGTAGCGGCTGGTGGCCAGGTAGTCGTTGATCGACGGCGTCTGCGCGACCTGCGCGTTGGGGTTCACCGACGCGCTCTGATAGATGAGGCCGGGGACGCCCTGGATGACGCCGGCCAGGACGAGCCAGCCGACCAGCGTGCCCGCGAAGACCGCCCCCGTGGAACCGGTGCCCCGGTTGCGTCGCACCACCACCAACGCGGCCGTGAGCACGGCGAGCGCCAGCGCCACCCACTGGAGCACCCCGAGCACGGGGCGCGTGACGTTGCGCTGAGTGGCGTCGAGGCCGACGAAGTTGTCGTGTTGCGCGGTGGCCAGGTGGTAGACGCCGAAATGGGCTCCGAGCGCGGCCAGCACGAACACCCCGGCCAGGCAGATGCCGGCGTGGATGACGGAGACGCGGAAGCCGTCCTCGAAGGTCCGCCCCTCGGGTGGTTTGACGGGCAACGTCACCTCGGCCGGCGCGTTGGCCACCGAGAACGCGAAGGCGGCCAGCCCGACAGCCCCGAGGAGACCGACCAGGGCGACTGCCCAGAGGAGCGCCTGGATGGCGTCCAGCACCGGCAGCGTGAAGACGAAGAACGAGTAGTCCTCATGGAAGACCGGGTCCTGGGCGCCGAACGACTGGCCGTGCAGCCACAGCAGGACGTCCTGCCAGTGGCTCGCAAGGAAGCCGCCACCCGCGATCGCGGCGATCACCGCGACGGCGATTCCCGCCCAGAAGGCGATTCGGCCACCGTACCTGTCGAGGTTGCGCGCGGCGCGTACCCAGCCATAGATGCTGAGCCCCACGCCACCGCCGGTGATGGCCGCGCCGATAGCAAACAGCACCACCTGGGCGAGGAAGGGCGTCCAGAAGACGTTGGTGTGGTTCAGGCTCGCGTAGTAGAGGAAGCTGGCGCGCAGACCGAGGAGCCAGCGTCCCAGCGCCACTACCACGATGATGGCCGCGACGAGTATGCCCACGATGCGCCGGCCGCGGCGGCGGGTCGGTGGCCCTCCACCGGTCCGCACCACGCGGGGGCCACGGCGACGGCGGAGGATCTCCTCGGGATCGAAGCCGAATGCGCTCACGTGGCTGCGGAGTGTAGCCCCAGCCGGCCGTCGGAGCGCTGTCCGGCTCCGTAGACAGCGCCGCGCGCGTCCGTTTCAGCGACGCTGCAGCAGCAGCCTCACGTCGAACGGGTCGCGACGCCGCCGGACGCGGCGGGTGACCTCGGGACGAACCTGGATCATGTACGGCTCCTGCTGGCGGAGCACCTCCTCGATGGCATCCGCGATCACCATCCCCTCACGAATCGTGGGCACCCGCTCGGAGAGCGCCTCGGCCATCCCGGCGGTGACCAGGGTGAGGTCGAGCTCGTGTGCCTGCTCGAGGATGGTCAGGCAGTCGTCGAGCCGGCGCAGCCGAACACGCCGTTCCTCGCCCCCGTTGTCGAGTTGCACCACACGTCAGACGGTACCGCATGCGCAGGGCGCCGCGGAAGACGGCGGCGATCAGACCCCAGCAGCGGCCGGCTTGCGGCGACGGGCGCCGGACGGTCGTGCGGTGGTCGAGATCGCCGCCGCGGACGGCGCGCGTTCACGCGGTCGCAGCAGCGCGCGCAGGTACTCGCCAGTGGCACTGGCCGACGCCTTCGCGATCTCCTCCGGTGTGCCGACTGCGATCACTTCGCCGCCCGACTCGCCGCCCGCGGGTCCGAGGTCGATCACGTGGTCAGCAGTCTTGATGACATCGAGATTGTGTTCGATGACGATCACCGTGTTGCCGGCGTCCACCAGCCGGTGCAGCACAGTCAGCAGCTTCTCGACGTCGGCGAAGTGCAGCCCGGTGGTGGGCTCGTCGAGGATGTACACCGTGCTGCCGGTTCCGCGACGGCTCAACTCGGTGCTCAGCTTGACCCGCTGCGCCTCTCCGCCGCTGAGCTGCGTGGCCGGTTGGCCCAGCCGGATGTAGCCGAGGCCGACGTCCTGCAGGGTGCGCAACTTGCGTACGATCCGAGGCTGGTTCTCGAACAGCATCGCCGCTTCGTCGACGGTCATGGCGAGCACGTCGGCGATGCTCTTCTCGCGGAACACGACCTGGAGGGCCTCGCGGTTGTACCTCCTCCCCTTGCAGACCTCGCAGGGCACGTAGATGTCCGGCAGGAAGTGCATCTCGATCTTGATCATCCCGTCGCCGGCGCACGCTTCACAGCGACCCCCGACCACGTTGAAGGAGAAGCGCCCGGGCTTGTAGCCGCGCACACGCGCCTCGGGGAGCTTGGCGAAGAGGTCCCGGATGTCGGTGAACACGCCGACGTACGTCGCCGGGTTGCTGCGCGGAGTGCGGCCGATCGGCGACTGGTCGACGTCGATGACCTTGTCGATGAGCTTCAACCCGTCGATGCTGTCGTGCCGGCCGGGACGCTGCTTGGCCCGGTAGAGGAACTGCGCGAGGCGGCGGTAGAGGATGTCGTTGATCAGCGTGCTTTTGCCACTGCCGCTGACACCGGTGACGCAGATGAACGTGCCCATCGGCAGCGCCACGTCGATACCCTTGAGGTTGTTCTCGGTGGCGTTGCGCACGACCAGTTCCTTGCCGTTGCCGCGCCGGCGGATCAGCGGCACCGGCACAGACCTCTGCCCGTTGAGGAACTGGGCGGTGATGCTCTCCGGGGTGGCAAGCACCTCGTCGATGGTGCCGGCCGCGACCACGTAGCCCCCGTGCTCACCGGCCCCCGGGCCGACGTCGACCACGTAGTCCGCGGCGCGGATGGTGTCCTCGTCGTGCTCAACGACGATCAGCGTGTTGCCGATGTCGCGCAGACGCTCCAGGGTGCGGATCAGTTTGTGGTTGTCGCGCTGGTGCAGACCGATCGAGGGCTCGTCGAGGATGTAGAGCACCCCCATGAGCCGGCTGCCGATCTGGGTGGCCAGGCGGATGCGCTGTGCCTCGCCGCCGCTGAGCGTGGCCGCGCCGCGATCGAGTGTCAGGTAGTCGAGACCAACGTCGTGGAGGAAGCCGAGCCGCTCGCGAATCTCCTTGAGCACCTGGCGGGCGATCAGCATCTCGCGCTCGGTCAGCTGCAGTCGCTCGATCCGGCCGAGAGCGGCGATGACGCTGTGGCGGCAGAGATCCATGATGTTCATGCCGTCCACCGTGACCGCGAGGTATTCGGGCTTGAGGCGTCCGCCCTGGCACGCGGGGCACGGCTTCTGCATCATCAGCCGCTCGATTTCCTGCTTGACCCAGTCCGACTCGGTCTCGCGATAGCGTCGCTGGAGGTTGTTGACGACACCTTCGAACCCGGCGTCGTAGCTGCGCGAGTAGCCGCTGTGGCTGACGTAGCGGATGCGCACCGTCTCGTCCTTGGGCAGCCCGTAGAGGATGAGCCGCTGCTCCTTGGCCGAGAGGTTCTTCCACGGGGTGCTCAGCGAGATCTTGAATTTCCGCGCGACCGTCTCGAGCACGTCCATCAACCACGACATCGACGGCCCGCGCGTCCAGCCGGAGAGCGCGCCCTCGTTGATGCTCAGCGACGGGTCGGGGACCACCGCGTCGGGGTCCACCTCCATGCGCATCCCCAATCCGGTGCAGGCCGGGCACGCCCCGTGCGGGCTGTTGAAGGAGAAGTTGCGCGGGGCGGGCTCCTCCATGGAGATGCCGCAGTAGACGCACGCGTAGTCCTTGCTGAACAACATCTCGCCGATCGACCTGCCTTCGTCCACCGGGATGAGCAGGATCAGTCCATCGGTGAGCTTGGCCGCCTGCTCGAGGGAGTCATGCAGACGGCTGCGCAGGTCGGTGTTGACGACGACGCGGTCGACGACAATCTCGATGTCGTGCTTGAACTTCTTGTCAAGGGTGATCGGTTCGCTGAGGTCACGCAGCTCGCCGTCCACGCGGGCGCGGACGAAACCGCTGCGCTTGGCCTCGGCGAAGACCTCGCGATGCTCGCCCTTGCGCCCCTGAACCATCGGGGCGGTGACCATGAGGCGGGTGCCCTCGGGCAGCGCCAGCACCTGATCGGTGATCTGCTCGATCGACTGCTTGCTGATCTCGCGACCGCAGTTGGGGCAGTGGGGATGGCCAATGCGCGCGTAGAGCAGGCGCATGTAGTCGTAGATCTCGGTGACCGTGCCCACCGTCGAGCGGGGGTTCTTGCTGGTGCCCTTCTGGTCGATCGATATCGCCGGACTGAGACCGTCGATGTGGTCGACGTCCGGCTTCTCCATCTGACCGAGGAACTGGCGGGCGTAGGCGCTCAACGACTCGACGTAGCGGCGCTGCCCTTCCGCGTAGATGGTGTCGAATGCGAGGCTGGACTTGCCGCTGCCGGAGAGGCCGGTGATGACGATGAGCCGGTCCCGAGGAAGGCTCAGGTCGATGCCCTTGAGGTTGTGCTCGCGAGCTCCGCGGATGTCGATGGTGTCGTGGGGCATTGACCGTGAAGCGTACCCGCACATGCGTTCCCGCCGCCCTGGGCCGTGGGGCGCCCATCTGGCTACGCGGCGGGGTGTGGAACCTCATTGCTGAGGGCACAATGGTTCCCAGGAGGTCGTTGATGTTCAGCTTTTTGAATTCCCACAAGGCCAAGCCCGTATCGGCAGCCGAGGCGTTGCCGGGACGGAGCGAGCCCACGCCGGTCACCGCGAGGCACCGCGTCAGCGGCCGGGCCATGACGCCACCCTACCCGGACGGGTTCGGCACAGCCATCTTCGGGATGGGCTGCTTCTGGGGTGCGGAGCGGCTCTTCTGGGAGCTCAACGGAGTCTGGGTCACCGCGGTCGGGTACGCCGGCGGCTTCACCACGAACCCCACCTATGAGGAGGTGTGCTCGGCGCTCACCGGCCACGCCGAGGTGGTGTTGGTCGTGTACGACCCCACCGTCGTGAGCTACGAGAAGCTGCTCGGCGTCTTCTGGGAGGAGCACGACCCCACCCAGGGCATGCGCCAGGGAAACGACGTCGGGACCCAGTACCGCAGCCTGATCGGCACGATCGGGCCCGCCCAGGCAGAGGCCGTGCAGCGCTCGCGCGCGATGTACCAGGAGCGGCTGCGCGCCGCCCACAAGGGGGAGATCAGCACTGAGGTTGTCGAGTCGCCGGCCTTCTACTTCGCCGAGCCCTATCACCAGCAGTACCTCGACGCCAATCCCAACGGCTACTGCGGCCTCCAGGGAACCGGCGTCAGCTGCCCGATCGGGACGGGCGTCGTCAGCAGCTAACCGCGCGCCGCTCGCGCCAGGCGGAAGAGCTGCGCCGCCATGGGACGCACCGTCAGCTCCCACGTGCCGGCGTAGGTCTGACGTCCCCCGCCGAATCCCTTCTTGAACTCGGTGATCCCACTCCAGGGATGGTCCGGCGGCGCGTCGGGCGGCGCCGCTCCCCAGAAGTCGAAGAGCCTGCGGCCCTCGCGCCGGGCGTCGACGATCGCCTGCCACAGCAGCGGGGGGGCGGGCATCAGCTTTCGCGACTCGGTGTCGGTGGCCCCGAAGGCGTAATACCGCGTCGGTCCGAAGTCGAAGACCAGCGCCGCCGCAGCATCGCGCTCGCCGGCTGTGGCGAAGTACAGCGACGCGTCGCCGACAACGAGCAACTCCTGTGCGATGGCGTCGAAGTAGGGGTCCTCGTACGAGAAGAAGTCGTTGCGGCGCTCGACCTCGCGGAGGAGGCGGACGAAGTCGGGCATGCGCGCCGGGTCGTTGGAGCGCACCACGCGCAGCCCCCGTTTGTCGGCGGTGTTGATCCGCGACCTGTGCCCGCTGTTCAACCCCCTGCGCAGCACCTCCTCGTCGACATCGATGTGCAGCACGAGGGTGTGCTCGTACTGTCGCGACCTCACCCGTCGCGCGCCCGTCGCCGCGACGTCAACGGCATCGACAGTGCCCGGCTCGAAGCGCACCAGCACGCAGCCCAGCCGGCGCGCCCGTTCCCGCGCGGAATCGAGCGCGCCGGCAAGTGCGGCGGGGGAGCGCAGCGACGGCCCGAAGGGCAGGTACAGGTAGCGAAACGGACCAGCCTGGCGCACGACGCCGAGCCAGCACCAGTCGCGACTGGCGCCGACGACCACGCGGTTGCCGAGTCGCTCCTGCACGCGGGCCCACCCGCTGCTCTGCAGGAAGTGTCCGCCCAGCGCGATCACACCCTCGTCCCACCCCTCGGGGATCCACGCGGTGGTCAGGCTTTACTCCGCCGGGGGCGTTCCGGCTGCGGCCGCCTCGGCCTTCTCCGGCTTCTCCTTGCGGTCGCGCTTCTCCTTGCTCTTGGGCAGGAGGTTCATTTTCACCTCGCCCTCGGTGAGGTCGACAATCACCGTGTCACCGGGGCCATGCTTGAGGCGCAGCAGCTCCTCCGACAGCGGGTCCTCGATGACGCGCTGGATGACGCGACGCAGCGGACGTGCACCGTAGACCTTGTCGAAGCCGTCTTCGACGATCCTGTCCTTGGCGGCGTCGGTGACGTTGAAGTTGAGCTCTTGGGCAGCGAGGTGCACCGCCACCTTGGCGAGCATGAGGTCGACGATGTTGCGCATCTGCACCATGTCGAGACGGTGGAACACCACCACCGCGTCGACGCGGTTGAGGAACTCCGGACGGAACGCCCGCTTCAGCTCCTCCATGATCTGATCACGCATCTTGGCGTGGTCAGCTGACCCGGTCCGCTCGTCCGGGATCGACGGCTGGAAGCCCATCGACATGTTGGCCTTGAGGTTGGAGATGCCGATGTTGCTGGTCATGATCACGATGCAGTTCGAGAAGTTGACGGCCTTGCCCTTGGCGTCGGAGAGACGCCCGTCTTCGAGGATCTGCAACAGCATGTTGAAGACTTCGGGATGCGCCTTCTCGATCTCGTCGAACAGGACGACGCTGTAGGGACGGCGGCGCACCGCCTCGGTGAGCTGTCCACCGTCGTCGTAGCCGACATAGCCGGGAGGCGAACCTACCAGCCGAGCCGTCGAGTGCCGCTCCATGAACTCGCTCATGTCCAGGCGGATGATCGCGTCCTCGTTGTCGAACAGAAAGGCCGCCAGCGAACGCGCCAGCTCGGTCTTGCCGACACCGGTGGGGCCGAGGAACATGAACGAGCCGATCGGTCGCTTGGCGTCCTTGAGTCCCGCGCGCGCGCGACGTACCGCCTGGGAGATCACCTTGACGGCATCGTCCTGGCCGATCAGGCGCTTGTGGATCTCGTCCTCCATGCGCAGCAGGCGCGAGGTTTCCTCCTCCACCAGCCGTGACACGGGCACCCCGGTCCAGGAGCTGATGATCTCGGCGATGTGTTCCTCGTTGACGTCGGGCACGGTGGCGCCGAGCTCGTCACGCCAGCTCATCTCCAGCGAGACGTACTTCTCCTTGAGCTTCTTCTCCTTGTCGCGGAAGCTCGCGGCGGTCTCGTAGTCCTGGCCGGCGATCGCCTCCTCCTTCTGCGCCTGGAGCTCACGGATCTCCTTCTGCATCTCACGGAGGTTGTCGGGGGTGGTGGTCAGCTTCATGCGCACCCGCGCGCTCGCCTCGTCGATGAGGTCGATCGCCTTGTCCGGCAACGACCGATCGGTGACGTAGCGCACGCTCAGCTCGGCCGCGGCCTTGAGCGCGTCGTCGGTGATCTGCACGCGGTGGTGCTTGTCGTACAGAGGGCGGATGCCGTGCAGGATCTCGATGGTCTCCTGCAGGCTCGGCTCGTCGACGAAGACCGGCTGGAAGCGACGCTCGAGCGCGGCGTCCTTCTCGATGTACTTGCGGTACTCGTTGAGCGTGGTTGCGCCAATACACTGGATCTCGCCGCGCGCGAGGGCCGGCTTGAGGATGTTGGCCGCGTCGATGGCGCCCTCGGCGGCACCCGCACCCACCAAGGTGTGCAGCTCGTCGATGAACAGCACCACCTCGCGCGACTGGCGGATCTCGTCGAGGATCTTCTTGAGCCGCTCCTCGAACTCGCCGCGGTACTTGGTGCCCGCGACCAGCGCGCCCATATCGAGGGTGAGCACGCGCTTGCCCATCAGCGACTCGGGAATGTTGCCGAGGATGATCGCCTGGGCTAGGCCCTCGGCGATGGCGGTTTTGCCAACGCCGGGCTCGCCGATGAGCGCGGGGTTGTTCTTGGTGCGCCGGCTGAGTATCTGGACGACGCGCTCGATCTCCATGGCGCGGCCGATGACCGGGTCGAGCGCGTTCTTCAGGGCCAGCTCGGTGAGGTCACGGCAGAACTGGTCGAGCAGCGGTGTCTTGCTCGGCTTCTTCTGCGCCTCCTTGGCTTCCTCTTCGAGACCGGACTCGTGGAGGAGACGGTCGATCTCGCCGCGCACCTTCTCGAGGTTGGCGCCCAGGTCCTCGAGAACGTGGGCGGCGATGCCCTCGCCTTCGATGAGCAGACCGAGCAGCAGGTGCTCAGTGCCTACGTAGTTGTTGCCCATGCGGCGCGCCTCTTCGAAGGAGATCTCGATGACCTTCTTGACACGCGACGTCGGGATGATCTGCTGGATGATGATCCGCTCGTTACGCCCGAGCACGGACTCGATCGTCGAGCGAACCTTGTTGATCTCGACGCCCAGGTTGTTGAGAACCTTGGCGGCCAGACCCTCACCCTCGCGCAGCAGGCCAAGCAGCAGATGCTCGGTGCCGATGTACGAATGATGAGAGCGCTCAGCCTCCTCTTGCGCGAGGGTGAGGACTTTCTTGGCTCTCTCGGTGAACCGCTCGAAGGGGTACAAATCTTGCCGCCTGTTGGCCCGGACCGGCCCCCCCTCTGGTGGTGGAGGTCAGTGACGGGCGACCTGGGATCCGCCACCATTATGCCCGGCCGACTCCGAGTTCAAGCGTTCTCGTTCGATGCGGTCACGAGATCGTGAGCGAGGGGGGAACAGGCTCAGCCATGGGACGCCCCCGGCAGGGATGCCAGGTCCGGCCGCAAGGATTCGCCTGCGCTGACCTTCTTATCTTTCCTTGGAGGTCTCCGCGGCCGCGGCGGGCTCCTCGTCAGCGTCGATCGCCGACGCGATCCCCGCGCTGTCATCACCCGCTGGGACGCCCTTGGTGGCGGCCTCGTCGACCTCGGCGTCAGAAGCGCCGGTTCCCTCGGAGTCGCTGACGTCGACCGCGGGCACGTCGATCGTCTCGGTGGCGGTGTCGGCGGCGCCCTCGTCCGCGTCGTCATCCTCGTCGTCGGGGATCTGGTAGGCGGGCGGCTCGTACGTAGCGCCGTTCTCGGCGCCCTCGGTGGGACCGCCGCCGTGGAGCTGGCGCAGCGACAGGCTGATGCGGCGCCGGACCTTGTCCGCGCTGAGCACCATGACCTCGACCACCTCCCCCACCTTGAGGACGTCCTCGGTGCGCTCGACGTGGTCCCACGACAACTCACTGATGTGGAGCAATCCCTCGACGCCGTCCGCGATCTGCAGGAAGGCGCCGTACTTCTTGGTCTTGGTGACCTCGCCGGTGACCGCCTTGCCGGCGGGGAAACGGTCCTCGATGGTGTCCCAGGGGTCGTCGCTCATCTGCCGGAGCGAGAGGCTGATGCGGGACAGCTCGGGATCGAGCTTGATCACCTTGACGCGAACCTCATCGCCGACGTTGAGCATGTCGCTGACGTTGTTGATCCGGTCCCAGGAGAGTTCGCTGATGTGGATGAGCCCGTCCGCACCGCCGAGATTGACGAACGCGCCGTAGGAGGTGAGCCCGCTGACCTTGCCGGAGACCACGTCGCCGATCTGCAGCTTCTCGAACAGTTCCTCGCGCTGACGGGCGCGATCCTCGTCCTGCGCGGCACGCTGCGACACGATCAGGCGGTTGCGCTTGCGGTTGACCTCGAGGATCTTGACCGGGATCTTGGTTCCGACCAGCTCCATGAGGTTGCCACTGAACTGGCGCGCCACCTGGCTGCTGGGAAGGAATCCGCGCAGGCCCATGATGTTGACGATCAAGCCGCCCTTGTTCTGCTCGCGAACCTCGGCGTCGAGGATCTCCCCCTCCGACTCCTTCTGGGCGACCGCCTGCCAGATGCCCTCAGCCCGCGCCTTGCGCAGCGAGAGGACGACGTTGCCATCCTCGTTCTCGGGCTGGACGACGTACACCTTGACCTGGTCGCCGGGGTTGAGAACCACGGGCGCCTCACCGCGGGCGCTCAGCTCACGGTTGGAGATCACCCCCTCGGACTTGGCGCCGATGTCGACCAGCACCTCATCGGGGTCGACCCGGACCACGGTTCCGTCGACGATGTCGCCGTGGGCGAGCGCGCGGATGACATGCTCCTCCTCGGCGAGGAGCTGCTCCATGGTGATCTCTTCGTCGGGGACCAGGGTCGCGGTCAAACTTCTCCTTTGATATCTCCCGGCGGCACTGCGGCAGAGACACGACGGCGTCCGACGGGTCGCCGGGTCACCTGCGGGTCAGCCATGCCGGTGGAAACGATGCGGCGGAGCCGCGGAACGATCGCGTTGATGGCTCAGACGGGCAAGCGCCCGTGCCGGATGCGAACTCGCTCAGTGTAGCGGACAGGCCTGACCGAGTTCGAGGAGCGCCGCAGGGGAGAGGATGTCGGCGATTCGTTGCTGGGCGGTATCCGGGTGGCGACGTGCGGGGGCGTGGTCCGTAGCACCCGCAATGCCACGCTGCACGAGCGATGCGAGTGACCATCACCTGTGAAGACTGCGGCGAACGCCATCGGCTCGAGCGAAAGATCTCCGAGCCCGGCCCAATCTGGATCGTATGCCACGCGTGCGAGCTCCCGCTTCAGGCGGTGCTCGACGGACCGGCACCCGCGCCGGCCCAGACCCATGCGGTCTGGTCGGACATCCTCGACCTCAATCCCGGCGTCCGCCCCGCGGCCTAGTCGCCCGGCGGCGCCGACAGATCGCCTCGGCGAGGTCGGCCTCGGTGCCGCCGGCGCGGCGCCACGCATCGCACACGTTCGCTAGCATCGAGTCCTCCATGCATGCGACCCGCTCAGCGCTGTCCTGGTGACCAGCCGGCGCGTCGCGCTCGTCGTCGACAGTGGGGCCGCGCTCGAGCAGCGAATCGACGGGGGACGCGCAGTCGTCGCGATGCACGTCGACCTCGGCGGCGCCAACCTCGATAACAGCGCCGACGGTGAGGTCTACGTACGCCTGCGGCGCGGCGAGAAGGCGACCACGTCCACGCCGAGCCCGGGGGCCTATCTCGCCGCCTTCGAACGGCTGACCGGCTTCGAGTCGATCGTCTGCCTGACCATCCCGGCGCGCTGGAGCGGGACGTTCGCGAGTGCCACCGTCGCGGCCGGCATGTTCCGCGACCGTCGCAGCGTTCCCAGCGTGGACGTGGTCGAGACGCCCACCGCGGCGGCGGCCTACGGCCTCGTGGCGCGGATCGCCGACGCGCTCAGCGCCGCAGGCGCTGACCGTGACGCGGTGCTGGCCCGCGTGCGCAGTGCATGCGACGAGGTGCGCATGTACGGGGCCCTCGAGACGCTCGAGTACGTCGCGCGCAGCGGACGCGTGCCCGCGCTGGTGGCCGGGGTCTCCGACGCGCTCCACGTGCGCCCCGTCTTCGAGATGCACGGCGGCGGCACCAGCCGCGTCGCCCTGGCACGCACCGACGCCGGCGTGCTGCGCGCGCTCGAGCGCGTGGCCCGCGAACGTCTCGAGCCGGGGCGCCCGCATTGGCTGATGCTGTTTCACGCCGACGCCGCCGAGCGCGCCGTCGAGCTGCGCGAACGATTGCTGGCTGTGTGCGACGTCGCCAGCGATCAGACGGTGGCCCTGGCGCCGGTGATCGGCGTCTACACCGGCCCCGGGGCGGTGGGTTTCGCGGCGCTCCCCGTGCATCGCACGGACCCGCCCGCGGTCACGAAATGAGTCACCCAGTCACCGCGGTCGCCGTGGTGGTGCTGGTGAGCGCCTACCTGATCGGCTCGGCGCCCGTCGCCTGGCTGCTGGGGCGCTGGCGACACCTCGAGCTCCGCGACGTCGGCTCGGGCAACCCCGGGACCAGCAACCTCTTCCGCAACGCCGGCGTGGGCGCGGCTGTGCTGTCCGGACCGCTGCAGTTCGCCCAGGGCGTGCTCCCGGTGGTGATCGCCCGCGCCGTGGGCGGCGACAACACCTTCATCGAGGTCGCGGCGATCTGCGCGGTCGCCGGCAATGGCTGGCCGATCTGGTTCCGTTTCAACGGCCAGCGCTGCATCGCCGTGGCGACTGGAGCGGCTGCGGGGATCAACCCCGCACTGCTGGTGGTGCTGCTCATCTGTTTCGCGGTCGGCGCGCTCACTCATGCCATCGCGCTGGGGGTGCTGGCCGGCTTCTCCGTGCTACCCGTGGCGGCGGCATGGATCGGCGGCCGCGGCCTCGCTGTGACGTGCGCAGCGATGCTCCTCACGGTCGCGCTGCGCCGCCTCGAGGGCCTTTCAGCCAACACGCGGCGCGCCTCGTCCGAGGAGGGGCGGAGGATTTTTCTGCGCCGGCTGTTCCTCGACGAACGGCCCGGACAGGTCCTCGTGGGACCCCGAGACGGGCCTGAGCCGGCCGATCCCGGTATGTGACGTTCAGACGGCGCATGGCTGCGGGGGCGACTCCGAGCGCGTCGGCGGCTAGGTCCGTCCGCCTCGCCGACTGCGCTGGCGGCCCTCATACACTGGGACTCGTGGAGCCGCTGCGATGCCGGGCGATCAGGCCATGAGCACGCAGACGGCGTCTCCGGCGCCGATGCGCGCGCCGGGAACCCTGCGCCAGCGCATCTTCAGCCGCCGGCGCATCCCCCTGGTGTTGGCGCTTGCGGTCATCGGCTCGCTGATCGTAGCCAGCAATCCCGGACAGGTGGGAACCGCCATCGAGCGCTTCCATGTCCGCGACATCCCCATCATCGTGGGACTCTCACTCGGCTACTACGTCCTCCAGGGCGTGCGCTGGTGGACCCTGCTGCGGATCATCACCGCCAAGCCTCCATTGAGCGAGACGGTGTTGATGACACTGACCGGGCAGGCGACCGCGCTGCTGCCGCTCGGCGAGCTGACCCGCGCGATCTTGTTGGCGCGCGTGCGCGACATCGCTGTCGGATCCGCCATCGCCGCGGTGACCGTGCAGGAGCTGCT
This sequence comes from Candidatus Dormiibacterota bacterium, assembly GCA_030948845.1. Lineage (GTDB taxonomy): Bacteria > Chloroflexota > Dormibacteria > Aeolococcales > Aeolococcaceae > Aeolococcus. The sequence goes on along the minus strand of JALYZN010000096.1, from coordinate 41,381 downwards.
GTACTCGGTGTTGCTGATCGCCGCCGCGCTCCCCGGGTCGAGCCGGTACTACTTCGCGAGAGCAGGAGTTGCCGCCGCGCTGGGCGGCACTGTGCTGGTGGTGGCACTGTTGACGGTGCAACCTGTCTTCCGCCTGGTGCGACGGGGCGTCGTCCGGGTTCCGCTGCTGCGCCGGATGATGGTCTCGATCGACCAGCTCCAGGCCGACACTGTGGTTCTCTTCCAGAACTGGCGGACCTACGTGTGGCTGTGGATCAGCGCGGTGCAGGCCGTGATGGCAGTCAGCCTCTTCTACTTCGTGGTCAACGCCATCGCGCCCGGCCGCGTGGACTGGGTGACGGCGGCATTCATCTACTCGATCAGCAATGTCGCCTCGGCGATCACGCTGTCACCGGGGAGTTTGGGGGCCTTCGAGGCGACGACCGCCGGCTTGCTGGTCGCCGCGGGCGGCCTGCCATTCGGGATGGCGACCGCGGGGGCGGTTGTGTACCGGCTTGCGGACAAGGGGTTGAGCGCGATCGTCGGCATGTCGCTCTTCGGCTACGTCCGCGCCCATCACCGGCTGCGCGGAATCTCCCTCTTCGATCTTCGCGACACGCAGACCGTGCAGCGAGCGCCACTCGCCGATGACCGCTGAGGAACGCCCACTTCGCGTCGCCTTCTTCGGCCACGCAGAAGGGCTGCGCGGTGACGGGCTGTCCACCTACAGCCGTGAGCTGGTCCGCGCCCTGCGTGCCAACGGCGCGGAGGTGCGTTTCTTTGCGCACCATGAGGATGGCGAGGTGGTACCCGTCGATCGCGGCGACGCGCTGCTGCTCCGCGCCTGGCACTTCAAGACGGTCACCATCCCGAAGCCCGGTTCGATGCGAACCATCACCGCTGCGCTGGAGCAGTTCCACCCCGACGTGGTGCACATCTCCTGGAGCTTCTCGCTCCACGACGCCGCCATCGCTCGCATGGCACACCGCCTGGGCGCAGCGTGCGTGGCCACGTTCCACCTGCCGCACGGACCCCCGAGAACGTCGCGCGGACGGGTGCTGTACGGTCTCTACCGGTATCACAGAACGCGCATGAGTCACGTCGACCGCTGCATCGCGCTCAGCACCGAGCAGGGCGACCTGCTGGTGCGCGCCGGCTACCCGGCTGCGCGGATCGCGGTCATCGCCAACGGCGTCGACACCGCGGCCATCACCCCCGGACCGTCAGAGTTGCACGCCAAGCTCACGGCCGCCGTCGTCGTCCTCTACCTCGGTCGGCTCGATCCCGAGAAGCGGGTTCCCGCGCTCGTCGAGAGCTTCCTGGCGCTCAATCTTCCCGACGATCACGTTCTCTGCATCGCCGGGGACGGCATCCAGCGCGACCGGCTGCGCACACTCGCGAGCCGCCACCCCACCGTGCGCCTGCTCGGACTGGTGTCCAGTGAGCGCGCGCTGACGCTGCTGCGCGGCTGCGACGTCTTCGTGCTCCCCTCCACGGCCGAGGGGCTGGCGCTGTCCCTCCTCGAGGCGATGGCGGCGGGGTGCGCAATCGTGGCCACGGACGCCGGTGAGGACGGCCGTGCACTGCAGGGTGCGGGGTTGATCATCCCCACCCACCCGCTGCGACCGGCGCTCGATCATGCCCTCCGCCGCCTGATCTCGGACCCGGGGTTGCGCGATCGTCTCGGCCGCGCCGCGCGGGAACGAGCGGTCAGCTCGTACACGATGGCGCAGAACACGGAACGCGTGCTCGGGGTGTACGCGGCAGCGCGCCGTTCGGGGCACGCGGGGGCGGGCACGGCGACTCCGGTCACGCTACCCTAGCGAGGTGACCACGGCCACCCCCGTCCCGGTCGAAGCCCCGGTTCGCGAGGAGAAAACCGTCCGTGAGCCGGGCTGGATCGTGATCGTCTGGAACGACCCGATCACGCTGATGAGTTACGTGGTCCTGGTGCTGCGCAAGCTCTTCGGGTACGACCACGTCACCGCTACCACGCTGATGCTCCAGGTGCACGAGGAGGGCAAGGCGGTCGTCGCCACCCAGCCCCGGGAACAGGCAGAGGTCTCCGTGGCCCGGCTGCACGCGTTCGGGCTCCAGGCTACGCTGGCGCGGCTCTGAGGGGTACACGGAGATGGCGTCGGTCCTGAAGCGGCGAGGCCGCATCCAGGTCCGGCTCGATGAGCGCGAGCGGACCGCGATCCTCGACATCCTCGAGCGCCTGCAGGCGCACCTGAGCCGCGCGCTGGCGACCACCCCGCGAGCCTACGAGGACGACACCAAGCAGGCGGAATACGACCGCTGGGTGCGCCCTGAGATCGAGCGCGGGTATGAAGCCGACCTCGACGTCATCCGTGATGCGCTGAGCTCAGGTGACGAGCTGCTCGTCCTCACCGAAGCGCAGGTGTTGGCCTGGCTGCGCGCCTTCAACCAGTTGCGCCTGGCCGCCGGCTCGCTGCTCGCCATCACCGAGGACGGCTGGGAGACGGCCGCGACCGACGAACTGCGCGCTCAACCGGAGTTCGGCATGCTCATGGCGCTCGGCTGGCTCCAGGAGGAGCTGGTGGCCGCGTTGGAGAGCTGACCCCGGTCGTCTAGTACCGCGTCACCTTCATGGAGAAGTCGAGCGCGGTGGCGCTGTGGGTGAGTGCCCCGACTGAGATGTAGTCGGCGCCGGCGAGCGCATAGGCACGAGCATTGCTCACCTGCACCCCACCGCTGATCTCGACCTCCGCGCGTCCGCGGATGATCTGCATGGCCTCGCGTACCTGGCCGGGCGCGAAGTTGTCGAGCAGGATGCGCGGAGCCTTGTCGGCGAGCGCCTGCTCGAGCTCCTGGATGTTGCTGACCTCGACGTTGATGTCGCCGTCCGAGTACGCCTTGCGCACGGCCCGCAGCGCCGGGGTGATGCCACCGACGAGCGCGAGGTGCGTGTCCTTGATGAGCACCGCGTCGTACAGGCCCATGCGGTGGTTGACAGCGCCGCCGCTGCGGGTGGCGTACTTCTCGAGCCCGCGCAAGCCCGGCGTGGTCTTGCGAGTGTCGAGGATCTTGGTACGGGTGCCGTCGACCGCCTTGACGTAGCGCGCGGTCATCGTGGCCACACCGCTGAGGTGCTGCAGGAAATTCAGCGCCACCCGCTCGGCCGTGAGCATCCCGCGGGCCGGTCCGTAGATGCGCGCCACGATCTGGTCTTCCTGGACCTTCTCACCGTCCCTGGTCTTGGGGTCGAAGGTGATGCGATCGTCGATGAGGGCGAAGACACGTGCGGCAACGCTCAGCCCGGCGATGACGCCATCCTCCTTGCAGACGATCTTGCCGCGACAGGTCATGTCGGCGGGGATGACTGCATCAGTGGTGACGTCACCAGCCCCAACGTCCTCGGTGAGCGCCGACTGGATGAGCTCGTCAAGGGTATCGGGTGCGAGCGCGTCGGTGATGGGATCAAGGGTTGCGGTCAAAGCGGTGTCCTCTCTCTTTCTGCATGACCAGAACGCCATGCCAGCTGTCACGGGTGGATGGAAAGTCAGCGCGGAAATGGGCACCACGGCTCTCCTCGCGAAGGAGTGCCGACCTGCAGACCAGGCTTGCCGTGGTGGCGGACTGACGCAGCCCGATGTCATCGATGGAGTCGCTCACCGGTGTGGTCGCCAGGATCTCGTCGGCAGCGTCGACGGCACGACCCAGCCCGGCGGCATCGCGGACCACCCCGCATCCCTCCCACATCGCATCGCGCAGCCGCGCCCGCGCCGACGGGTCCTTGGCCGGCGCACGATGGCCAGCGGCAGGACCGCTGCGGCCGAGCGGCGGCGACGCCGGGCGCTCGGCGATGTTGTGCAGAGCGGCCAGCGCAGCACGACGGCCGAACACCGCGCCCTCGAGCAGGCTGTTGCTGGCCAGGCGGTTGGCCCCATGCACCCCGCTGCCGGCCACCTCGCCACACGCGAACAGGCCGGCGACATCGGTGGCGCCGTCGATGTCCGTGCGCACCCCGCCGATCATGTAATGCGCAGCGGGTGCGATCGGGATGGGCTCGGTGGCGATGTCGATGCCGTGCTCACGACAGGTTGCCGTGATGGTCGGGAAGCGATCGCGCACTCGCGCGCCGAGAGGCCGGCAGTCGAGCAGGACGTGGTCGGTTCCGTCCTGCAGCAGACGCTCCCAGATGGCTCGTGCCACCACGTCACGACCGGCCATCTCTCCACGCGGGTCGGCGTTGAACAGGAATCGTTGCCCGCGAGCATCGACGACGTGGGCACCCTCGCCGCGAAGCGCCTCGCTGATCAGGAAGCGCGGGGCTGTCGGCAGTGCGAGGGCGGTGGGATGGAACTGCATGAACTCCATGCTCACCACCTCGGCGCCTATCTCCCACGCCAGCGCCACGCCGTCGCCGGTCGCGGCCGCTGGGTTGGTGGTGTTGCGCCACAGCTGGCCGGCGCCGCCTGTGGCCAAGATCACCGCCCCGGCACCGAGGATGCGCGATGCCCCGGCGCGGTCGGGTTCGCGAACCTCCACACCGGCGCACCGTCCATCGCTGTCGCGCAGCAGCGCCACCGCCCGGGTGTTCTCCACCACTGTGGCGCCACTGTGGCGCAGGCGGCGCAGCAGCGCCGTCTCGAGCTCGCGTCCGGTGGCGTCGCCACCGGCGTGCACGACGCGGTTGCGGCTGTGCGCGGCTTCGCGACCGACCATGAGGTCTCCGTCGCTGCTGTCGAAGCTCGCACCCCAGTCGGCCAGCTCGCGGAGGCGCGCCACGCCGTCGTCGACGAGGACGCGCACCGCATGCTCGTCGCAGAGGCCGCGGCCGGCGGTCACCGTATCAGCGAAATGCAGTTCGACGGAGTCGTCGCCTCCGACCGCCGCGGCGATGCCGCCCTGCGCCCAACGGGTGGCGCCGTCGTCCAGCGCGCCCTTGCTGAGCACCGCGACGCGGGCACGCGGTGACGCGGTGAGCGCTGCGGTCAGACCGGCGATCCCGCTACCGACGACGATGACGTCGTAGGTCTCCCCGACTGCGGCGAGCGCGCTGTTCAGGAGACAGCCACCTCATCGCGCACGCGGTTGTCCGCGTCGGTCACCGTGGCCCGGTGGATCTTGGCTCGGAGCACGACGCGCTGCATCACTCTCTCCCATGGACGCCGTTGACCCCCGGGACCTGTGAACGCTGCGAACCGGCGGCGTCCAGCGGAGCCTCGTCGATTCCCAGTCGGATCACGTCAATCAACCGAGCGCTTCCTATTCTACCAGCGACCAGAATTTGGCATCCGGGGCCGGCCACGTCCAGCGGGCTGAAGCTGTCGGCGTCGACGGCGGCCACGTAGTCGATGTCGAAGCCGGCGTCCACCATCGGCCGTCGGACCAGCTCGCAGAGCCGGGCGGTGCCGTGCTCGCCCTCGGCGAAAGCGGTCACCGCCGCGCTCAGGCCGGCCGGTATCGCGAGCGCTCGGCGGCGGTCGTCGGCATTCAGATAGAGGTTGCGGCTGCTCAGCGCGAGTCCATCGTGGTCGCGCACCACCGGGCAGACAGCGATCTCCACGCCGGTGTCGAGGTCGCGGGCGAGCCGGCGAACCACCGCGCATTGCTGGGCATCCTTCTGGCCGAAGTAGGCGCGGTGGGGACGGCAGGCGATCAGCAGCTTGGCGACGACCAGCGCCACTCCGTCGAAGTGGCCGGGCCGATGCTCACCCTCGAGGACGTCGGTGAGCGACGGGTCGACGTGGACCGACGTGGCCATCTCGGGGCCGTACATCGCCTCGACTGCGGGGACGAAGACCGCGTCGACGCGTTCCTCGGTGAGCATGGCGATGTCCTGGTCGAACGTGCGGGGGTAGCGGGCGATGTCCTCACCGGCTCCGAACTGCAGCGGGTTGACGAAGATGCTGGCCACGACGCGGTCGCAGTCGGCGCGGGCTCGCTGCAGCAGGCTGCGGTGGCCCGCGTGGAGCGCTCCCATGGTCGGCACCAGCCCCACAAGCAGCCCGGCGGCGCGGCAGCGCTCCGACCACCGTCTCAACTCGTCCGGGCGGTTCAGCTGCCGAGGCGGCTCCGGGGGGCGCCGATCAGTGGTAACTGTGCTCATCGTCGGGGAACCTGCCGGCGGCGACGTCCTCGGCGAAGGCGCACGCCGCGGCGATCACCTGGTCGCCGACCTGTGCATAGGCCCTGGCAAACTTGGGCATCGGCCCGCGCGTGATGCCGAGCAGGTCGTAGACCACGAGTACCTGCCCGTCGCAGTCAGGCCCCGCGCCGATGCCGATGGTGGGTATGGAGACCGCCCGGGTGACGTCGGCGGCGAGGTCGCGCGGGACCCCCTCGAGGACCAGGCTGAAGGCGCCGGCGCCCTCCAGGGCGCGGGCGTCGTCGAGGATCCGCTCGCGGTCGTTCGCAGCGCGGCCCTGCACGCGGAAACCACCGAAAGCGTGGACGGACTGCGGGGTGAGCCCCAGGTGGCCCATCACCGGGATTCCGCATTCGACGATCCGCGCCGCGACGTCGACGACCCAACCGCCGCCCTCGACTTTGACGGCGTGCATCCCCGCCTGGACGAGGTCGACCGCATTGCCGACCGCCTGGTCGACCGAGCGGTGGTACGAACCGAACGGCATGTCGCCCACCAGCAGCTGGCCCGGCGCACCGCGCGCCACGGCGCGAGCGTGGTGGACCATCTCCTCCATCGTCACCGGGAGTGTGGTGTCGTAGCCGAGGTGGTTGTTGCCAACGCTGTCGCCAACGAGGATGGCGGGCACCTCGGCCGCGGCGAGCAGACGGGCAATGGCGACGTCGTACGCCGTGACCATGGTGAAACGCTCGCCGCGCTCCTTGCGGGCGCGGAGGTCGTGGATGGTGACCGACACCGCCGTCAGGCCACCCGCGGGTGGGCCACCACCTTGGAGGACGGCCTGGCCTTGCGCGGCGCTGCCGCCGCCAGGACATCGGCGACCGCCTCGCGGCCCTCCGGCCCGGCCAGGGAGAGGACCTCCAGCGCCAGGCGCCGGTAGAGCTCGCGCGCGTTGGGGTCGGCGTTAAGGACGTCGAGGTGGCGGCCGACGGTGGCGGCGTCGCCGCGGACCACCGGACCGGTCAGCGCGCTGGCGGGTCCGCCCTCGCGGGCGTTGCTGATCGAACCGGCGAGCAGGGCGACGAGCGCGCGGTGCGCATCTGCCCGGGCGACACCGGCCTCCTCGAGCAGGCGCGTCGCACGTGCCAGCAACGCCAGCGGGGCATTGCCGACGAGGACGGCGGCCGCGTGGTACAGCGCGCGGCCGTCCGCCGGGACGTCGAGAGCGTGGCCGCCGAGGTCGGCGACCAACCCGAGGAGCGTGCTGCGCAGTGGCTCCTCCGCCTCCACGGCGAAGCTCGATCCACGCAGGAGCGGGGCGCTCGAGGCACCTGCGAGCGCCTGCAGCGGGTGAAACGAACCGACCTGAGCGGATGTCAGGCGCAGCGCCGCGAGGACCTCGGGCCCATGAGTGGCGCTGCAGTGCACGACCGCCCGGCCGCGCAAAGCGCCACCGGTGGCCGCAACGGTAGCAGCCACGCGGCCGATCTCGCCGTCGGGCACGGTGGCGAAGGTGACATCGGCGGCACGCACAGCGGCCAGGGCGGTGGGCACCACCTCAGCCCCGGTCGATTCGGCCAGCTGCGCGGCATGCGCCGGAGTTCGGCTGTGCACGGCGGCGATACGGTGCCCAGCGTCGTGCAGAGCGGTCGCCAGGGCAGATCCCGCCCGGCCGGTACCAATGAAGGCAAGCGACAGCCTCGCCCCAACCTCGGTCGCGTCGTCCACCGTCTCGGTCACCTCGTGATCCAAGCGTTGCCTGCTATCGCTCGGCTCAGCCCCGGTGCCCCGTCCCTCACGGCGCCTAAGCGTCCGCGGGCTCACCGGCGGGAGTGCCGTTCGCCGCAAGTGTAACGCTGCGTACGAGCTATTCCGACGCGCCGCGCCACCGGCCCAGCGACGTCGGAGGTCACCTGAGCGACCACGAGCCGCCGTCGACGCGGGCTCTAGGCTCCGGCGGCCGCCTCGGAAGGCGCCTCACCGTCGGCGGCAGCCGGGGGAGCGCCCTCCATGGCGGCGATCATCTTCTTCATCTCGGCTGCTTCCATGGTCTCCACCTCGATGAGGCGGGTGGCCAGGGCGCGGAGGATGTGCTCACGGGGGCGGAGTACCTCTTTGGCCTTCTGGAAAGCGGTCTCGACGAGGTGGTGCACCTCCTGGTCAATCTCGCTGGCGATGTCCTCGGAGTAGTTGCGCTGCTCGCCGAGGTCGCGCCCGAGGAAGACGAGCTCCTCCTTGGTGCCGAAGGTCAGCGGGCCGAGCTTGTCACTCATCCCCCACTCGGTGACCATGCGGCGGGCCAGCTGTGTCGCCTTGCGGATGTCGTCGGAGGCGCCGGTGGTGATGTTGTTCTCCCCGAGGATCAGCTCCTCGGCGCAGCGGCCGCCGAGGATCTGGGCGAGCTGATCCTCGAGCTCGGCCTTGCTGACCAGATACTTGTCCTCGGACGGCAGGCTGAGCGTCCAGCCCAGCGCCATGCCGCGGCTCACGACCGAGATCTTGTGGACCGGGTCGGTGTGCTCGAGCAGCATGCCCACCATGGCGTGGCCCATCTCGTGGAAGGCGATGGTGCGCTTCTCGTTCTCGAGGATCACGCGGCTCTTGCGCTCTGGGCCGGCGATGACCCGGGCGATCGCCTCCTCCAGGTCGGCCATGATGATGACCTTGCGGTTGTTGCGAGCGGCAAGGATGGCGCCCTCGTTGATGAGGTTGGCCAGGTCGGCGCCCGAGAACCCCGGGGTCTGCTTGGCCAGCACCTCAAGCTCCACCGAGGGGTCGAGCGGCTTGTTGCGGGCGTGGACCTCGAGGATGGCGCGCCGGCCGCGGATGTCGGCGCGGTCGAGCATCACGTGACGGTCGAAGCGGCCGGGCCTCAGGAGCGCGGGATCGAGGACGTCGGGCCGGTTGGTGGCCGCGATCACGATCACGTGCGTGGCCGTCTCGAATCCGTCCATCTCCACGAGCAGCTGGTTGAGGGTCTGCTCGCGCTCGTCATGGCCACCGCCGAGGCCGGCGCCGCGCTGGCGGCCGACGGCGTCGATCTCGTCGACGAAGACGATGCACGGGGAGTTCTTCTTGGCCTGGTCGAAGAGGTCGCGGACACGACTGGCGCCGACGCCGACGAACATCTCGACGAACTCCGAACCGCTGATGCTGAAGAAGGGCACCCCCGCCTCGCCGGCGACGGCCTTGCTGAGCAGGGTCTTGCCGGTCCCCGGGGGGCCCACCAGGAGCACGCCTTTGGGGATCCGTGCCCCGACGGCGGTGAACTTGTCCGGGTACTTGAGGAACTCGACGATCTCGCTCAGCTCGGTCTTCGCCTCCTCGACACCGGCGACGTCCGCGAACGTGATCGCCGGCTTGTCGCCCGTGAGCAGGCGGGCACGGCTGCGCCCGAACGACATCGCCTGGTTGTTCCCGCTCTGGGTCTGGCGGAAGATCCAGATCAGGAACAGCGCCATCAGCGCGAAGAAGACGAGGTTGGGCAGAAGTGCCAAGAGGAAGTTGCTCCCACTGCTGGAGTCGTTGCGGAAGTTGGTGTAGCCATTATCGGTGAAGATCTTGAGCGCTTCGGCACTGGAGCCGACAGTTGTCTGGTACTGGTCGCCGTTGGCGTCGTACCACGTGACCGTGGTGCCGTCACCGTTGATGACCGCACGCTGGTTCGAATCACTCGACAGAGTGTTGGTCTTGTCGGTGCTGTGCGCCTTGTAGTTCTGCGCCGCCTGGGCCAGTGCGCCCGAGTCGCGGGCGGTTGCTGAGCTGCCTTGTGCGCCGTGGACGAGCACGTACACGATGAGGATGAAAACGACCGCAAGGGCACCGTAGGTGATGCCGCGACGAGGGGTGCGCATTGGCCGCAGTCTATCAGAGGGTCTCGGTTTGACCCCCTTGGACGAGATGCGCTGAAACCCGTTTCACGGCAGGGACAAACGGGGCATCCTGAACTGTTTCAGCCGTCGAGTAGCCGGCGCTGATGGTCAGCCAGAACGCAGAGGCGCCGCCGCGCAGCTGGGAAGACCTGCTCGAGCGCCGGCAGCAGCTCATGACGGACCCGGGCGCGCAGGAAGCGGCGGTCGTCGTTGCTCGGATCGTCGACAGTGGGCAGCGCCAGCGCAGCGCAGTAGGCTGCGACGTCGGTGCGCCAGACACGAAGCAGTGGCCGCGCCAGCCGACCGTTGCGCTCCGCCATCGCCGCCAGCGACCGCGGCGTGGCCCCGGAGAGCGCGCGCATGAGCACGGTCTCGGCCTGGTCGTCGGCGGTGTGCGCGAGAGCGATCGCAGTCGCGCCGACGTGGTCGGCCAGCTCCCGGAGCGCAGCATGGCGGGCGTCCCGCGCGCGGTCCTGCAGCGACGATCCCCGCGGCGGCACGTCCACCGAGAGCGCTGCGAACGGAAGCTGACGCTCGGCGGCCGCGGCACCGACGACCTCAGCTTCGGCGCCGGAATCCATCCGCAGACGGTGATCGACATGGGCCACGTGCAGGGCCAGCCCGCGCGGCGGTGCCAACCGCGCCAACGCATCGAGCAGCATGGTCGAATCGGGACCACCGCTGCACGCCACCACAACGGTCTCATCGCGCGCGAGGACGCCGCGCGCATCGATGGCCACGGCGACGGCGCGACGCAGGCGCCCCACCGCGGCTCCGCGCTGCCGCGGCTCCAGCGTCGATCCGTGAGCGCTCATCGGCCGCCTGTTGTCGGCGTTGGTGGCGGCACCTGGACTCGAACCAGGGACATACCGGGTATGAGCCGGGTGCTCTACCAACTGAGCTATGCCGCCGAGAGGCCGAAATTCTAGCGAAGGGTGAACTCTGTCCCCCAGGGTGTCAGCTCCGGCGATATGAAGTCGCGCGCACCGACGGAGGGTTCGGTCGCGGAGCGACAGCGGCGCTCGAGGCGCGCCGAGGAGTGGGTGAGGTGCATCGGATTCATTCCGATGCACCGAGGGCGAGGATCTGCCTCGGCCTGCAAAAGATTGCGGCGGCCGGACTCGAACCGGCGACCTTCGGGTTATGAGCCCGACGAGCTGCCACTGCTCCACGCCGCCCCGGCAGTTTAGCGCACCAGGCTTCTGCGCCCCCGCTGGTCACGCCGGAACGCGGGCCACGCCGACGCGCGCCACACCCCCGCCCAGCTCGGTCTCGAGGACGGTCATGCCCGCCGGGACGGCACCGATCTCGAGGTCCGCCGCCAGCGTTTCCGCGGACAGGTAGTCACGATGCTCGTCGACCGCGGCGGCGTATTCGGCAGGGAGCTCGACGACCAGGTGGATGTGGTCGGCGAGATGAAGGCCGGCGTCGCGCCGCGCTGACTGCACCAGCCGCACGACGTCCCGGGCCAGCCCCTCGCGCTCCAGCTCAGGGGTGATGCTGAGATCGACGCTCACCGCACCCGTGGAGGACTCGAGGACGCGGGTGCTGGCCTCGTCCTTGGGCCGGATGGCCAAAGTGAAGTCGCCCGTCCCGAGCCGGTGGCCGGCGATCTCCAGGCCGTCGTCGACGAGGCGCCAGTCGCCCTTGCGCGCCGCGGCGAACACCGCCTGCGCGTCCGCCCCGAGGCGCGGTCCGACTGCAGCCGCGTTGACGGCGAGCACCCGCCGCGCGATGGCGTCGATATCGGCGATCAGCTTCACCTCCTTGACGTTGACCTCGTCGGCGATCAGTTCCGTGTAGGGCTCGAGCAGATGCGGGTCCGGCACCGCCACGGTGATCGACGGAAGAGGCAGCCGAACCCGCATGTTGGCGGCACGGCGCACCGAGAGCACCGCCGAACAGACGTCGCGGACCGCGTCCATGGCGGCGACCAGCTCGGCGTCCGAAGGCAGCGAGCGCGGCTCCGGGAAGTCGGTGAGGTGGACGCTGCGCGCTCCTGTCAGGCCCCGGTACACCGTCTCCGTCATCAGCGGCAGCAGCGGCGCGGCCAGGCGGCAGAAGGTGGTCAGCACCGTGTGCAGCGTGTCGTAGCAGTCCGTCTTGTCGTCGTTCATACCGTGCGCCCAGACCCGTTCGCGGCTGCGTCGGATGTACCAGTTGTTGAGCGCGTCGATGAACCCGAGCAACGACTGGCAGGCACCGTCGAGGTCGTATGCGTCCATGCGTTCGACGACGTCGGCGACGAGCGCGTCCGTCTTGGCGAGGATGTAACGGTCGAGCACGCCGGTGGCGTCGCTGCGCAGGCGCGCGCGGTAACCGTCGATGTTGGCGTACTCGCAGAAGAACTTGTACGCGTTCCACACCGGGATGACCACCTGGCGCAGCCCGGCGACGATGCCGCGCTCGTCAGCGACCAGGTCCTGGCCGCGAAGCACCGGGGAGCTGAGCAGGAACCAGCGCATGGCGTCGGCGCCGTGGTCGGCGAACATCTCCTCGGGGTCGGGATAGTTGCGCAGCCTCTTGCTCATCTTCTGGCCGTCGTTGCCGAGGATCACGCCGTGGACCACGCAGTTGCTGAACGCCGGCTTGTCGAAGAGGGCGGTGGCGAGCACGTGGAGGTTGTAGAACCACGCCCGGGTCTGACCCATGTACTCGACGATGAAGTCGGCGGGAAAATGAGACGCGAACCAGCGCTCCTGATCGAAAGGGTAGTGCACCTGCGCGTACGGCATCGAACCGGACTCGAACCAGCAGTCCAGCACCTCCTCGACCCGTCGCATCCTCGAGCGCCCGGTTGGATCGTCGGGATTGGCCCGGGTGAGCTCGTCGATGTGGGGACGGTGGAGATCCGCCGGGCGCACCCCGAAGTCGCGCTCGATCTCGTCGAGCGAACCGTAGACATCAATGCGCGGGAAGGCGGGATCGTCGCTCTTCCACACCGGGATCGGCGATCCCCAGAAGCGGTTGCGGCTGATCGACCAGTCGCGCGCGCCGGCCAGCCACTTGCCGAAGGCGCCGTCGCGCACGTGCGCGGGGACCCAGTTGATCGCCTGGTTGAGCTCGAGCGCTCTGTCCTTGATAGCGGTGACCTCAACGAACCACGAGCCGACCGCCCGGTAGATGAGCGGAGTGTCGGTGCGCCAGCAGTGCGGGTAGCTGTGCTCGTAGGTCTCGTGCCGCACCAGCGCGCCGATCTCGCGCAGACGGCGCACGATCTTCGGGTTGGCCTCGAACACCTGCAGCCCCTGAAAGGCAGGCACCTCGGCGGTGAAGCGACCGCTCTGGTCGACGGGCACGACCACGCGAATGCCGTTGGCCTCGCAGAGCCGCTGGTCGTCCTCGCCGAAGCCCGGGGCCATGTGGACCGCTCCAGCCCCCTCGTCCTCGGCGATGAAATCGGCGGCGAGGAGGCGGAAGCTGTTTGGCTCCTCGTCGAAGAAATCAAAGAGCGGCGTGTACGTCCGACCCACCAAAGCCTCGCCACGCAGCGTGTCTACGCGGGTGGCCCCGGCGAGCTCCTCAGCGTAACGCTCCGCGGCGCGCTCGCCGATGATCCAGTGCTCGCCGTCGAGGTCGAACACCGCGTAGTCGATGGTGGGGTCCACCGCGATGGCGAGGTTCGACGGCAGGGTCCACGGCGTGGTGGTCCAGACCAGGAGATACGTGGGAACGGTGTCGCCGGGGAGCGGGCGCAGACGGAACTTCACCGTCACCGCCGGGTCCTGGCGCGGGCGATACGCGTCATCGAGCCGGGTCTCGAAATTGCTCAGTGGCGTCTCGCACTCCCAGCAGTAGGGAAGCACGCGGTGGCCCTCGTAGATGAGCCCACGCGCCCAGAGCTGCTTGAACGCCCACATGACACTCTCCATGTAGGAGATGTCCATGGTCTTGTAGTCATTGTCGAAGTCCACCCAGCGCGCCTGACGGGTGACGTAGCTGCGCCATTCCTGCGTGTACCGGAGCACCGAGGTTCGGCAATGCTCGTTGAAGCGAGCGATCCCGTAGGCGTTGATGGCAACGTGACCGGAGATGCGCAGCTCACGCTCGGCCTCCATCTCGGCGGGGAGGCCGTGGCAGTCCCAGCCGAATCGTCGCGACACCCGGTAGCCGCGCATCGTCTTGTAGCGAGGCACCGCGTCCTTGACGAACCCGGTGAGCAGGTGACCGTAGTGAGGAAGTCCGTTGGCGAACGGCGGCCCGTCGTAGAAGACGAATTCGCGCTCAGGGCTGCGCTGCTCCACCGACGCGGCGAACGTCTGGTCCCGCTCCCAGTAGGCGAGCACCTCCTCCTCGAGACTGGGGAAGTGCGGCCGCGGGTCGACCTCGGGGTATGGCTGCTCGCTGGGCGGCACCGTCATAGCCTATCGGAAGCCGGCGGACGGCCCCGCAGAGGCAGCGTCAGTGTGCGCTCGGTGAGGGCATCACGAAGACGAGCGGCGTCGGCGACGGGCGCGGGGTGGCCGAGGCAGCGGGCGACGAGCTTGGCGAAGGCCCCGGGCTTGCCGACGGTGACGATGACGGCGACGGCGATGGGGCGTAGGTCGGCAGCACCGCGTTGATGCCACCGCTGGCGGGCAGCGCAGCCCCCGGTGTGGTGATGATGAAGATCGTCTCGCCCGGGAATACGAAGCCCAGCCGGCGCGCCTGGCCCTCGAGCCAGGCGACGTTGTTGGTCTCGCCGATCTGCTGGCTGCGCTGCGCGATCTGCTGTTGCAGCGTGCTGTTCTGCGCGTTCAGGGCCCGCACCCGGGCATCGAGCGCATTGCTCTGCGCGGCGGCGGAGAACACGGCGTAGGCGGCGAGACCCGAGAGCGCGGCCAGTCCGGCGATGACCAGGCGGCGCAGGGGACTCGCATCCGGTGCGATGACGTGACGAAGAATGGTCGGCCCTCGAGAGCGTGTGCAAGAACTGGCCGTACGATCGCCCATAGAATGGACGCAACGCGTCATTTTGACAAGGTCGCCGAGTCAGCGCGACCGGGACGTGGCCTCCCAACGCCGCCACCACTCGGCCTGGTCGAGGTCGTGCAGGTCGACGCCGTCGCTGCGCGCGGCCTCCTCCAGGACACGGAAGCGTTCAACGAAACGGTTGGTGCGGGCGCGCAGCGCGTCCTCTGGGTTGACGCGCAGCCGGCGAGCCAGAGCCACAGCGGCGTACAAAAGGTCGCCAATAGCCTCCTCAAGAGGAGCGGCCGAGCGTGGCTGCGTATCGGGCGGCGGCGCGGGGTCGACGTGGCCTGCCAACGCGTCGCGGCGGATCTCCCCCTCCTCCACTGTCCAGTCCTGCCCCCGTGCCGACGGTGCTGGCGCACTCTCGGCTGCGCTGGCGACGCGTTCGAGCGCCGTCCCAGTGGCGTCCAGCGCGTCCGTGGTGGTGGGCATCTCGTCGAAGCCCAGTCGCGCCGGGCGCTTCTGCACGCCGTGCGCGAACGCCAATGCCGGCAGCGCGCTGGGGATTCCCTCGAGCAGCGACAGCCGCTCGCGCTTCTCGGTCCGCTTCAGCCGCTCCCAGTTGACAACCACCTCCGCGGCCCCGTCGACGGCGGTGTCGCCGAACACGTGGGGGTGACGATGGATCATCTTGGCGCGTGTCACGTCGGCGACGTCACCGACGTCGAAACCGTCGTCGGCCTCGGCGGCGATGGCGCAGTGCATGAGCACCTGGAGGAGCACGTCGCCGAGCTCTTCGCGAAGCGCTGCCACGCCCTGCGCATCGATCGCCTCGAGCAGCTCGTATGCCTCCTCGAGGAGGTACGGGCGGAGGCTGGCATGAGTCTGCTCGCGGTCCCATGGGCACCCTGCCGGGGCGCGCAGGCGCTCCACGACCTCGTTGAGCGCGCGCAGCGAGTCGACGGCGGCGTCCCTCATCGCTCACAGCCTACGTAGTTGCTTGCAGCAGACGCGCTGCGCCAAGCCCTCGTCATGAGCGTGACGATGTCGTCAAACATCCCATCTGCAGGGGGCACATACCTTGTCCTCGAGGAGAGCGGCGCCGAGGAGGCCAGCCGCTTGATGCTGATCCTCCCCCTTTAGGCGATGACCCTCGCCCGGATCCTCTGCAGGCGGCCCAGCTCGCGCAGCACGCCGAGGAGAACCTCGCGCCAGTCCGCGCCCCGGCGCGCCGGGGTCGTTGCCACCACGATGCGCGTCGCCGTGGCGGTCGCCTGACTGCGCCACTGGGTGACCACTCCGGCCAGGTCGACGCCGTGGTCCACGGCCAGCTGCACGCGGACACCCCCGTCACCGGACTCGACGGCGACCACGCCGGCGGCGGCGGCGAGAAGGCGGACGCGCAGCGAGCTCACGAGTGCCTGCGCTGCCTCAGGCAGCGGCCCGAAGCGATCGACAAGCCCGCGCGCGGCTCGTTCGAGATCGGACTCGGTGGCGCAGGCGGCGAGCTCCTGGTAGCAGCGCAGCCGGAGCCGCTCATCGGTCACATAGCTCACCGGCAGGAACGCCTTGACCGGCAGAGAGACGCTGACCTGCGCCGGCGATTCGACGATGGGCTTGCCCTGCAGCACGGTGACCGCCTGGCGGAGCAGCGTGTTGTAGAGCTCGAGCCCGACCGCCGCGATCTCGCCGTGCTGCTCCTCGCCGAGGAGGTTGCCTGCCCCACGGATCTCGAGGTCGTGCATCGCCAGCTTGAAGCCGGCCCCGAGGTCCTGCAGCTCGCCGATGACGTCGAGGCGTTTGTCGGCCTTCTCGGTGAGCGACCGGTCCGGCGGGTACAGGAGGTAGGCGTAGGCACGCTGTCCAGCCCGGCCCACACGCCCGCGCAGCTGGTAGAGCTGGGCCAGGCCGAGCCTGTGCGCGTCGTTGATGACGATGGTGTTGGCGTTGGGGATGTCCAGTCCCGACTCGATGATGGTGGTGCAGACGAGCACGTCGATGCTGCCCTCGCCGAACTCGCGCATGACCTCTGCCAGCGAGTGCTCCGGCATCTGGCCGTGGCCGACGGCGATGCGTGCCTCCGGCACCAGCCTGCGCAGCTCTTCGGCGTGCTTCTCGATCGTCTGGACCCGGTTGTGCAGGAAGAAGACCTGGCCGGCGCGGGCCAGCTCGCGCGTGACCACCTCGCGCACCAGTGACTCCTCGCGGGCGGTGACGTAGGTCTTGATCGGCTGCCGCTCCTCGGGTGGGGTCTGGATGACTGAGAGGTCACGGATGCCTGCCAGCGACATGTGCAGCGTGCGCGGGATCGGTGTCGCCGAGAGCGACAGCACGTCGACGGCCACGCGCAGCGACTTGAACTTCTCCTTCTGCAGGACGCCGAAGCGCTGCTCCTCGTCGATCACCACCAGGCCGAGGTTGTGGAACTCCACGTCGCGTTGCAGCAGCCTGTGCGTGCCGACGACGATGTCGACACCGCCGCTGCGCAGTCCCGTCAAGGTGTCGGCAATGTCGGCGTCGCTGCAGAAGCGCGACAGCTGCCGCACCGTGATCGGGAAGGGAGCGAGCCGCTCGCTGAAGGTCAGGAAGTGCTGCTGTGCGAGAACGGTTGTCGGTACGAGCATGGCCACCTGGCGTCCCTCGCCGGCCGCCTTGAACGCGGCGCGCAGGGCGAGCTCCGTCTTGCCGAACCCGACGTCGCCGCAGACCACGCGATCCATCGGTCGGGCGGATTCCATGTCGCGCTTGATCTCGTCGAGCACCATCTCCTGGTCTGCTGTCTCCTGGTAGGGGAACGAGGCCTCGAGCTCGCGCTGCCACGTGCCGTCGGGACCAAAGGCGTGACCGTCGGCCATCTCGCGGCGGGAATAGAGCGCCAGCAGTTCACGCGCCACCTCCTCGGTCCGCGCCTTCACGCGCCGCTTGACCCGCTCCCATTCGCCGCTGCCCAGCCTCGACAGGTGCGGGTGCGAGTCGGCACCGCCCACGTAACGGTCCACACGGTCGAGGTGGTCCACGGGGACGAAGAGCTTGTCGCCGTCGGCGTACTCGATGGTCATGTACTCGTGCTCGCCGAGCGCGTCGCTCACCGTACGCATCTCGAGGAAGCGGCCGATGCCGTGGTCGCGGTGCACCACCATGTCGCCCGGGGTGAACTGCATCACGAATGCGCTCGCCGCGGCACTGCCTGAGGCGGCGCGCCGCGCGCCCCGTGCCGATGTGGATTCCGCGCGCCTCGCCCCACGCGCCAGCGGGGAGCCGCGCCGTTTCACAGCGCCGAAGAGCTCGTGGTCGGTGTACACATCGAGGCCCGCAACGCCGGTGGAAAAGCCGGCGGAAAGATCCCCACCCGTGACGGCGAAGACCCCGGCGGACAGCGAGGTGGCGTTGGCGTCGACGTCGACATCCACCGGGTCGATGCCGCTGTCGCGCATCAGCTCCTCGACGCGATGCTGCTGCCGGCTCACCACCAGCACTGCCGCACCCGCGCTGGTGGTACGGCGCGCGGTGGATGCGAAGCTGTCGATGCGCCCCACGAAGCTGTCGACGCCGCGCCAGTCGAGTACGACGTCGCCATCGGCCTCGCGCACCAGCTCGATGCAGCGGTGGCCGTCGAGCGCGGTGATCAGCTGGTTGCGCGTGAGCAGGCCAGTGCGCGCCCCCGGCGGCAGCTCGCCGCGCTCCTCCTCCTGCGTGCGCAGGCCCTCGATCTCCTCCGCGTGGCGCTGGGCGCTGCGCAGCACCGCCTCGCGGCCGCCCGCGAGGAGAACCACGGCGTTGTCCCCGGCGTGGTCGAGGAGCGTCTGCGGCGCATCGCCGACCAGGTACGGATAGAAGAGGTCGACACCTTCGTCATAGGTGCGCAGTCCGAGCTGGGCGCGGTCGCGTTCCCAGGCCTCGCGCACCTCCGGCCGGCACGCCGTCACGTCCAGCCGGTCCACCTCACGGACGGCGCGCTCCACAGTCGCGGCGCGGAGGTCGAGCTCACGCGCGGGCCAGAGCGCCACCTCCTCGAGCTTGGCTACTGACGTCTGGGTCTCGATGTCGAAGGCGCGGAGATCCTCGATCTCGTCGCCGAACCATTCCGCGCGCCAGGGCCGAGCGCGATCGAGCCCGAACACGTCGACGATCCCGCCACGCACCGCCATCTCGCCGGGCCTAGACACGGCGCTGACCCTGCTGTAGCCCAGCTCGACGGCGCGACGGATGAAGCCGTCGCGCGAACGCCGCTCTCCCCTGCGCAGACGCATCGACTGGCCGCGCACCACCTCGACGGGCAGCGCGGGCCGGAGGAGGCCCGCGGGCGAGGCGACGATCAACGACAAGCCGCCCTCGGCCAGCAGCGCCAGAGAGGCGAGCCGGTGCCGCGTCACCTCCTCTGACGGTGGGACGCGGTCGAAGGGCGGTGTGTCAGCCGCCGGGAACAGCCCGAGGCCGGGGGTGCCGCCTGCCCAGAGGGCTGCGTCCGTGCTGAGCAGCTCCGGGTTGCTGCCGACCAGCACCACGGGGGCGCCCGTCACCTCACGCAGCCACCATCCCAGCAGCGCAATCGCACCGGCGGGCACTCCGCCGACCCGCCCGCTCCCCAGGTCGCGCAGGCGGGAGAGTCCGGCAATGCCGTCGAGACGGGCACGCACGGTTGCCTTCTCAGTCGTCAGGGGCACGGTTGTACTCACTCATGGCAGCGTCCAATCCATCACGCACCAGCGCCATGACCGCGTCGGCCGCGCGCGGCAGCACAGCGGCCAGGCGCTCGCGCTCCTCCGGCATGAAGCGGTCGAGCACATAGTCCACCATCTGATCGCCCTCGACCGGCCGCGAGACGCCGATGCGCACGCGCAGGAAGTCCTGCGTGCGCAGTGAGTCGGCGATGGAGAGAACGCCCTTGTTGCCCGCGGCGCCGCCGCCGCGCTTGAGACGCAGGCGCCCGAGCGGGAGGTCGACGTCGTCGTGCACCACGATGAGGTCGCTGGGCGGCACGCCGTACTTGCCGACGAGGTGCACAGCCGCGCGGCCCGACACATTCATGAATGTCTGAGGTCTCGCGGTGACGAGGTCGTAGCCGACGACCGCGCCCTCGCGCACCTTGGCGGGGCCCTCGCGCCGCTCGCGCCCGAACCGCCCTCGCGACTCGAGCTCGTTGAGGCACATCCAGCCAACGTTGTGGCGGGTGCGCGCGTACTCGCCGCCGGGATTGCCGAGCCCGATGATGAGCGAGGCCATTCAGGCGGCCGGCCCCAGGTCCGGCACCGTTTGACCGGGCAGCAGGGCGCGCGTGGCGGTGGTCATCGCGGCGGCCCTCTCCGCCTGACCATGGTCGTGACCGAGACAGTGGAGCAACCCATGGACAGCGAGCAGCCGCAGCTCGGCGGCGCCGTCCGCACCGCTCTGTGCATCCTGGGCAACGGCGCGCTCGACGCTGATGGCGATGTCGCCGACGCGGCCGGTCTCCCCCGCCGGGAAGGCAAGCACGTCGGTGGGCGTGTCGCTGCCCAGAAAGCGCCCATTCAGTGCCCGCAGCTCCGCGTCATCGGCGAGGCGCACCGCCAGCGACGCACGCGGGCGAACGCCCAGAGCGTCACCGCTGGCGCGAAGCAGTGGCCCGAGCGCCGCCCGGCCAATCGCCGCCCGGTGCGCGGGCAGCAACGAGTCAGCGCGCGAGATGGTCACCCGCATCGCCGCACCGAGGACGTGCCAATCCACGTGCGCGTTGGGCGCACGCTGAAACGCTGCGTGTGAATGCGGCTCAGCCTGCCTTGGCGCGGCGCTTCTTGGCGGCAACGAGCTTGCGCTTGCGGCGGACCGACGGCTTTTCGTAGTGCTCGCGACGACGAACCTCGGAGAGGATGCCGTTCTGCTTGATCTTCTTGTTGAAGCGTCGCAGAGCGCTCTCAAAGGTCTCGCCTTCGCGGACTTTGACCTCCGACACGGGTCGGAATCACCTCCTTCGGGCCGCCCAGCGAGGGCAGCAGGAATACGTCAGGAATCTGGTTGTCGCACCGCAATTGTACCCAGCGCCGCCGCCACGCCGTCTGGACCGCGAACACCCGGACGCAGCATGAGCACGGCGACAGCGGTGGCCAGCACGTTGACGAGCACCGCGACCGCGAAGGCGGCCGGGACGCTGCGCGCCACGATCTGCCCCCCGAGTGCTGAGCCGATGGGCATGCCGAGGAAGTTGAGGCTCATCGAGATGGCGAAGGCGCGGCCCATCCACACCGGTGCGGTGGCCCGCTGACGAAGTGAGAACATGCCGATGTCGAACGGCCCGTTGCCGAGCCCGAACAGCGCCATGGCAAGTGCGACCACCAGGATCCCGCCGCCGATCGCGACGCCGCCAAGCATGGCCAGCATCGAGAGCGCCGTCAGCACGCATCCAGCCACCACGAACCGGGCTTCGCGGCCCTCAGAGCTCAGCCGCCCCGCCACCAGGCCCGCGCAAAGGCCGGTGACGCCGGTCACCGCGTACATGACCCCGACGCTGCCGTCACCGGTGTGGAGGTGGCTCAGCAGCCACACCGGCATGCCCACGCTGAGGATGCCAAACGAGATGTTGGAGATGGACGTCACCAGTGCGAGGCCGCGCAGCTCGCGATTGCGAAAGAAGTAGCCGAGTCCGGCGAGCGCGTCGCGCCTCAGCGACGTGGTGGTGGCGCGCTCGAGCTCCGGCTCCCTCATGGCCAGCAGAACCGAGGCGCCGGCCAGGTACAGGGCAGCGTTGGCCAGCAACGCCACCTCGACCGCGGCCACGCCCACCAGCAGCCCCGCCACGGCCGGGCCGGCGATCGACGCCACCACGTAGCCGCCGCTGTCGACCGCGTTGGCGCGCTCCCACAACGGACTCGGCACCATGATCGGGAACAGGGATCGCGTGCCGGAGTTGCTCAGCGGGTTGGTCAAGGAGCTGACCGCCACGATCCCCAGCAGCAGGCCGACGGGAAGATGCCCGCTGGCATTCAACGCTCCGATGGCCACCAGGGAGAGCGCGGCGATCGCGTAGTCGGCGTTGATCAGCAGCATGCGCCGGTAGCGGTCGAGCAGCGCACCTGCCAGCGGGCTGAGCAGCAGCCCGGGAACCACGCTCAGGAAGACGGTGACACCGGCAAGCTGTGGCGAGCCGAAGCGATGGAGGACGAAGAGCACGAGGATGAGCGCCTGCATGCTTGCGCCCGTCCGGGTAAGCAGCGACGCCGCGCAGAGGCGGCGGAACCCAGGCACGGCGAACAAGGCGCGATACGTCTGCTGATTGGTTGAGCCCACGCCGCCACGCTGCCACATCGGCAGCGGTACCCGTCTGCGCCGTTCGTTTACAAGATCGGCCTCCCGTGGCGGCCGTCGCCTCGCGCGAACCTCGCCGCGCCCTGCGTCGTCTCGCCGCTGGCGATGACCGCAAGTCCGCGGCGGGTCTCGTTGAGGAGCGCGTCGGCGCTGCTGAGCGACCACTGCTCGTGCACCGACATGCGATCGCTGCGCATGCATGTCTGCGGCAGCGCGGCCAGCTCGTGCGCGAGGGTCAGCGCCGCGGGTAGTGCCTGGCCGGTGGGGACCACCCGATCGGCCAAGCCGATGCGCAGCGCCTCCTCCGCGTCGACGGGTCGTCCGGTGAGGATGAGGTCCAGCGCGCGGCCCTGGCCGACGAGCCGGGGCAGACGAATCGTGCCGCCGTCCATCAGAGGGACACCGAAGCGCCGGCAGAAGACGCCGAACACCGCACCTTCCGCGGCCACGCGCAGGTCGCACCACAGCGCCAGCTCGAGACCGCCCGCGACTGCGTGGCCCTCGACGGCCGCGATCACCGGTTTGCCGAGCAGTATCCGCGAGACCCCCAGCGGCGCATCCCCGTCTTCCTCGGTGCGCAAGCCCGCGGCAGCGCGCAGGTCGGCCCCCGCGCTGAAGGTGCCGCCGGCGCCGGTGAGCACCGCGGCCGAGAGCGTCGCGTCCGCATCGAAGTCCCCGAAGGCGGCGACGAGGGCGTCCGCGGTGGTGCGGTCGATGGCATTGCGTACGTCGGGACGATGGATGGTCACCACCAGCACGTCGCCGTTGCGGTCGAGGAGGACGGAGGTCATGCCGCGATCTTCGCGCGAACGGCGCGCCTTGCAACCGGAGGTCCCGGCCGGCGCGGGCCCGGTGCTACGCTAGCGCGCATCGTACATCCGTTCGGAAGCTCGAGGATCGATGCCCCCCGTCCCGCTCGACCGCGACCAGGAGGCCGCCGCCGCCCACCGGACCGGGCCGTGCCTGGTTCTGGCGGGGCCCGGCAGCGGCAAGACGCGGGTGATCGTGGAGCGCTTCCTCGCGCTGGACGGCGAGGGCGTGGACCCCTCCGCGCAGCTCGTGCTCACGTACACGCGCAAGGCCGCGGCGGAGATGCGCTCGCGTGCCGAGGCTGCGCACGGGCCGTTCGCTGGTGAGCCGCCGCTGAGCAACTACCACTCGTTCGCTGGTCGGGTGGTGCGCGAGTGGGGCTGGCTAGCGGGCATCTCTCCGGCTTTCAGGATCGCCGACGAGGCGGAGCGCTGGCTGCATCTCGAGGCCGTGCTGGCGTCGCTGCGGCCGCGCACGCTCTGGAACCCGGTCCGCCCACACGACCTCGTCGACTCCATCCTCGACGTCATCGGCAAGGCCAAGCAGGAGCTGGTCACCCCGCAGCGCTACGCGGAGTGGGCGACCGAGGCGCTCGCCGCTGCCGCCGACCCCGCTGCGCGCGCGCTGCTGGAGCGTCATGAGGAGATCGCCGCCGTATATGCGGCGCTCGATGAGCGCTACCTCCGCTGCGCGGTGCTCGACCACGACGACACCATCCTGCGCGCCGAGCAGTTGCTGCGCGAGCACGACGCGCCGCGCCACGCGCTGTGCCACTCGATCGAGTACGTCATGGTCGACGAGTACCAGGACACGAACTATGCGCAGGCGCGACTGGTGGAGACGCTGGTCGCGTCACACCGCAACATCCTCGTCGTGGCCGACGACGACCAGGCCATCTACAAGTTCCGCGGCGCCAGCCTGGCGAACCTGGAGAGGTTTTCGCGCACGTACCCTGAGCACGCCACGGTCAGGCTCTCGCACAACTACCGCAGCACGCCGGCCATCGTCGGCGCCGCGGGCGCGGTGATCTCTGTCGCCGATCCCACGTCGCGCATCGCCAAGAGGCTCACCGCCGAACGGGCCGCGGGTGACGCCGTGGAGCTGTGGGAGGCGGCCGACGAGCGCAGCGAGGTTCTCGGCGTGGCGTCCGAATGCCGGCGCCTGATCGACGGTGGGACGCGCGCCGCCGACATCGCGTGGCTGTTCCGCCGCCACGCCGACATGCGCGCTGCGATCGGCGCTCTGCGCGAAATGGGCGTGCCCTACCAGGTGCAGGGTGGCCGTGGCTTCTTCACACAGCCGGAGATCAAGGATCTCCTCGCGCTGCTCAGCGCCGCCGCAGACCCCGCCGACTCGCAGGCGCTGCTGCGCTGCCTGCAGCTGCCGTCGTGGAAGGTGAGCAGCCGCGGAAGGCTCGCGCTGGTGCAGGTGTGCCGCGACCATGACGCGCCTCTGCAAGGTCTTCTCGGCACCGTGGCAGCGTCGGCGCTGGACGAACAGGACGCAGCGGGAGCGGCGCGCTGCGTCGCCGACGTCGAGGCCTTGCACGCCATGACCGCCCGTGAGGACGTTCGCGAGATCTTTTACGAGGCGCTGGAGCGCAGCGACTTCCTCGGCCTCCTCGACCAGCAGGCTGAGCTTGCCCGCATGCAGACGGGCGCCAACCTCAACAAGTTCGGCGAGCTGCTGGAGTCCTTCGCCGACTGGAGCGACGACCACCGCCTGGCCACAGCGCTGCGCTACCTGGAGGTGCTGCGCAACAGCCGCAACGCGGACGAGCTGGCCACCACCGACGCCGTCGACCACGGGGTCATGCTGCTCACCGCCCACTCCGCCAAGGGCCTGGAGTGGCCGGTGGTCATCCTCACCGGCTGCGTCGAGGCGCGCTGGCCGGGGCGCTGGATGTTGTCTCCTTCCACGTTGGCGCTTCCCGCCGCATTGGTCCCCGAGCTGCCCGCGGCAGGCGATGCCGTTATCGACGAGGAGCGCCGGCTGTTCTATGTCGGGCTGACGCGGGCGCGCGACCGCCTCGTACTGGCGCGCGCGCGTCGCTACCCGCGAAGCTTCAAGGACGAGGCGCCCTCGCCATTCCTCGGCGCGGTCGCCGGCCTCGGGGACGGGTGGCTGCGCGAGGTCCCGGCGGCGGCGCCGTTGCATCCGCGCCCCGCCCGGGCAGCAGGAGCCCGGTCCGCCGAACGTCTTTCGCTCGGGGTTTCTGACATTCGAGTCTTCAAGCAGTGCCCGCGCCGCTTCGAGTACCGGCACCGCTACAAGCTTCCGGTGCGCGACTCGCTGCAGAGCTGGTACGGGACGCTCATGCACACCACGCTCCAGAACGCCGCGATGCGACGCAGCGCCGGCGAGGTGGTCGACGCGGACCGCGTGGCGGCCATCTGGAACGACGCCTGGGTCGCCACCCGCGGGCCCAAAGGAAGCCACCCGGAGCTGCGCGAGCTCGGTGAGCAGCAGCTGCGCCGGTACGTCGAGGGGAGCGCCTGGCAGGAGGCGTCGGTCGCGGCCGTCGAGGAGAACTTCAGCCTGGCGCTGGACCACGCCGACGTGCATGGGCGCTGGGATCGCCTCGACAGCAATGGCAACGGAGCCGTGACCGTCGTCGATTACAAGACGGGACCGCCGCGAGACGAGGAGCGTCTGCGCCGCGACATCCAGGTGCGCGCCTACGCGGTTGCCGTCTCACGCCGAGAGCACAGCGACGAGGTCGCCGTCGAGCTCCACCACCTCCAGACCGCCGAGGTGACACGCGTGGCATTCACCCGGGACGAGCTGGACAGGTCGTACCGGTTCCTCTCGGTCACGGCCAAGGACATGGCCGCGGCGTGGCGCGACGGTGACTTTCCGCCGCACCCGTCCGCGTGGAACTGCACGCGCTGCGAGTACCGGACCGTCTGCGACGAGGGCCGCGGCGCCGAGTAGAGCTGACAGTCACGAGTCCGCTCAGGCGACGGCGGTCCAGCGCCTCCAGTCGGGGGCGCCACTGATCGGGCCCTCGGGCTCGACGTCCTCGGGGAGCTCGGTGCGCCAGGGCAGCATCAGGTCGAAGACGATCTCCTGGATGGTCCAGAGGATGTCCATGATCTCGGTGATCTTGATCTGGCGGCGATTGATCGCCTCTTCGACTGCTGCCAGCGCCTCGCGGTCACCGGTCTTCGAGACCGCGCTGCGCGCGAAGCTGAAGACGTCCTCGGCACGCGACTTGAGGTCCGCCGGGGTCTCCTTGATGCTCTGGAGGTGAATCTCCTCACAGGCGCTGATCACCTCGTCGACACGTTCGACGAGCCGGCGCAGGCGGGTGCGCTCGACCATCTCCCGGTGGTGACGCTGGCGCGCTTCGAGGACCTCCTGGGTCGCATTCTCGATCAACAAGACGAATCTCCTCGGGTTGGCGCCGCAGGCCGTGACAACGGTGCTGTAGACGTTTCGGTCACCACTGAAATCAAGATTATCGACCTCCAGCGTTGACATCAAGAGCACTTTTCGGATCGAATTGATGCATGGATCGCATCAATGCCGACTCTTTGAGGACCTTCCTTGAGGTCGCCCGGGTGGAGCATCTGGGGAGGGCGTCGGAATCACTGCAGGCAGATCCATCAACGGTCAGCCGCAAGATCGCCCGCCTCGAGCAGGAGATCGGGGTGCCGCTTTTCGAACGGATCGGTCGCTCCATACGGCTGACCCAGGCCGGGAAACGGTTCGTGGGCCGCGCCGAGCGCCTGCTCAGCGACCTGCGCGAAGCCGTTGCCGACGCTGAGGGGGCGGTGTCCGCGGAGTCCGGGGAGGTCCGGGTCGGCTTTCTCCACACCGTCGGGGCGAGGTGGCTGCCTCAGAAGCTGGCGCGCTTCCTCCAGGCCCATCCCGGGGTGCGCTTCATCCTCGAGGAGGGCACCACTGCCGAGGTGGCCAGCGGGGTCCTGGCCGGAGACTTCGATCTCGGTATCCTCGGCCCCCCGCCGGTCAACACGCCGGACCTCGAGACCGTGCCGCTGTTCCGGGAGCGCGTGGCCGTAGTCGTGCCCGTCGGGCACCATCTGTCCGGACGCACCTCCGCCGCGCTGAGCGACCTCGCCGACGAGCCGCTAATCCTGCCCCGCTCCCGCAGCGGGCTGCGCAAGATCATCGACGACGCCTTCGCCGCCCAGGGGCTGACCACCAAGGTGGCCTATGAGGGAAACGACTTCAGCATCGTCCAGGGCCTGGTCGAAGCCGGGCTGGGGATCACCCTGATGCCGATGCCGCTGCCGTCCGCGTCGGGGCGGGTCAACGTCATCCCTCTGCGCGATCCGCCCATCGCCCGCACCATGGCCCTGGTCTGGGACCGGCGACGCACACTCCCCCCCGCAGCCCTCCTGTTCTCGCGTGAGCTGGTCGGCGAGGTGGCCGACCCGTACGAGCCACCGCCGGGCGGATGAGCCGGCAGCCGCCGGAGGCAGCCGTCCGCCTGGCCCGTACACTCGAGCCGTGATCCTGGTCCTGGTCGCCGCCATTGCGCTCGCCTCCGCGATCGGTGTCGCTGCGCTGATCGTTCTCCGTCGCCCCGCGCAACGCTCCGCCGGCCCCAGCGCGGTCGCCGACGACCCGGCGGCATCGGCACGAGCTCACTCCGACGCGGACCGCATGATCGCGCAGGCACGCGAGCAGGCCCTGGCGTCGCGGGAGGCAGTCCGCGAGGAGGTGTTGGTGCGCCAGCAGGCTGTCGAGGCCACCGAGGCGCTCATCGAGGAGCGAGAGCGAAGCTACCGCGAGCGCCGGGGCGTGTTCGACGACCGTCGCCATCTCCACAAGAAGCGCCGCGAGGAGATCGACGAGCGCATCGCCGGCGTGGAGGCGGCGCGAGCGGAGGTGGCGACGACGTTCGAGCGAGTCGCCGACCTCGACCGCGGCACCGCCGAGAGGCTGGTCCTGGAACGGGTCGACAATGACCTCGCCGGCGAACACGTTGCGCGGGTGGAGGCGACGCTGGCGGAGCGCGTCGGGGACGCCGAACCCGCGGCGCGCACGCTTATCGTCGAGGCGATGGAGCGGCAGCTGAGCGGCCACGCCGACGGCGTCGCGCGAGCCGCGCCACTCTCGCTCGACGAGCTCGACGAGCCCGGCAGGGAGCGGCTGCTCAGCGCCCTGTCCGTGATCGCCGACGACACCGGAATGGAGCTCGGCGTCGACGAGGACCGCGCCCAGGCGACGCTTCGCGGCATGGATCCCATCGGTCGCGAGGTGGCCAGGCAGGCGGCTCTGGAGGTGGTCGACCGCACGCTGCAGGCGGCCGACGTACCGCCGCTCTTGGTGCGCACCCGCGGATCGCTCCTCAGCAAGGTTCGCCAGCTCGGCGAGCAGGCGCTATGGGAGATGCAGATGGAGGGACGGCCGGAGCTAGCCGAGCTCATGGGCACCCTGCACTACCGTTTCTCCTACGGCCAGAACGCGCTGCTCCACTGCGAGGAAACCGGGCACATCTGCGGCGTCCTCGCCGCCGAGCTGGGCATGTCGCAGACGGTGGCGCGAGAGGCCGGGATGCTCCACGACATCGGCAAAGCGGTGGACCACGACGTCGAGGGCTCGCACGCCATCATCGGGGGGGAGGTGCTCCGCGTCCTCGGCGCGGACCCCGGGATCATCCACGCTGTCAAGGCGCACCACTTCGACGAGGAGCCGTCCACCGACCTCGCCATGCTGACCATCTGCGCAGACGCGATCAGCGCCTCGCGGCCGGGCGCGCGTCGCGACACCCTGGCGACCTATCTCGCGCGCCTCGAGCAGCTGCAGACCATCGCCACGCGTCACTCGGGCGTGGAGCGCGCGTTCCCGTTGCAGGCGGGACGTGAGGTGCGCATCTTCGTGCGCGCCAAGCAGGTGAAGGACGCCCAGGTCGCCGAGCTCAGCACGGAGATCGCCCGCGAGATCGAGAATGAGATGCAGTACCCGGGGATGATCAAGGTGACAGTGATCCGCGAGACCACCGCCACCGCGACCGCTCCCGCACAGATCGCGGCCGTGCAGGAGGCGAACCGGCGGCGCGCCAACGGCGGCGAGGATGAACAGAACGGCGGCGCCGCCGAGGCGGAGCCCGCCGCCGCTCGCACCGAGAACGACCTCGGGGACTCGAGCTAGCGGCAGGCGATCATCGATGAGCCGCGGCGAGCGCGGCGACGGCCTGCGCGGTTCGCTCGGGCTGCTCGTGGAAGAAGAGGTGCCCGGCGCCGTCGAAGACATCGAGCAGGGCGCCGGGGATGCGCGCGGCGAGCGCCTCTGCATTGACCAGCGGCATCACCGCGTCCACGCCGCCGTGCATCACCGTTGTCGGTGCGACGATCGAGGGCAGCTGGTCCCAGACGTCGTGGCCCCGCGAGGCGGCGAGCTGCGCCTGGAAAGCGCGCGCTGCGACGGGCCGACCGGCACGGTCGCGCACCTGCCGCTCGATGAAGTCGGCGTGCTCCTCCTGGAAGCGCCGGGAGTAGAGGACCGTGCAGGCGATCCGGTACGCGTCCGCCGGCGTTCGCGCGCCCTTGCCGAGGAGCGCGTCGACGGACGAGGGATCCGGTTCGCGCACGAGGTGGGCACCCCCCGGGCCGGTGGCGGCGAGGAGGAGCGTCGCCACCCGGTCGGGGTGGCGCACCACCAGCTGCTGGGCGACCATGCCGCCGAAGGAGGCCCCCAGGACGGTTGCCCGGTCGATCCCCAAGCCGTCGAGCACGGCGGCGGCGTCATCGCCGAGCTGTGCGGTGCTGTATGGCCCCGGGCTCAGCTGCGACGCACCGATGCCGCGCTGGTCGTACGCGGCGACGCGAAACCGCGGCGCCAGGAGCGGCACGATCGGATCGAAGACGACGCGAGTGGCACCGAGGCCGGGAATGAGGAGCAGCGGCGGCCCGTCTCCAGCGACGGTGACCGCAAGTTCCGTCCCATCTGGCGCGGCGACGCGTGTCTCCGTCATTGCACGCGGATGCTACCGTCGACCAATGCGAACCACGCAGCTCGCGGTCGACACCAGCCGAGCGCAGGTTGTGGACATCACCGACGACGTCGAGGACTTCGTCCGTGGCGAGGGCGACGGGCTGCTCTCCATCCTCGCGCTCCACGCCACCGCCGGACTGGCGCTGATGGAGACCGGCAGCGGTTCTGAGGCCGACCTCGTAGCCGCGCTGGAGAGGCTGCTGCCCCGCGGTGATCGCTACGCGCACCGACACGGCAGCACTGGTCACGGCGCGGATCACCTCGTGCCGGCGCTGCTCAGCCCGTCACTGACCATCCCCGTGGAGGGCGGGCAGCTGGCCCTGGGGACGTGGCAGCGCGTGGTGCTCGTCGACCTCAACCCCGACAACCCGCGGCGCCAGGTGCGGCTCGACCTCCTCACCGGGTGACGGCGGACGCGGAGAATAGCCCGATGCCCCAGAGGTTCTTCGTCAACGGCGGCGACATCGCCAGCGACGGCCTGGTGATGGAGGGCGCGGTGGCCAACCACATCGCGCGATCGCTGCGCATGCGCAGCGGCGACTCGATTGTGGTCGTCGACGACCGCAACCGCGAGCACGGCGTCCTGCTGCGCAGCGTCCGCCCCGAGCGCATCGAGGGGGAGGTTAGCTGGACGAGGCCCGTCACCGGCGAGCCAGTACTGCGCATCACCGTGGTCCAGGCACTGCCCCGCGAGCGCATGGAGGACTGCGTCGACCTGCTCGTCGAGGTCGGCGCGGCGGAGATCCGCCCGGTCATCACCGAGCGCGTGGTGAGCCGCACGCCAGGAGATCGCTTCCCCAACCGCGTGCACCGCTGGCAGGCCGTCGCGACCGAGTCGGCGCAGCTGGCTGGGCGCGGCTCGATCCCGCGGGTGCACTCTCCCGTCGCGCTCGACGATGCGCTCGCGGCACTCGACAAGGGAACCCGCCTGCTCGCCTGCACATTCGACGCCAACCACCCGCTGGCGGAGCTCGCCGTCGACAGCGCCAGCCCGCTGGCGCTATGCGTCGGACCCGAAGGCGGCTTCGGGGCCGGCGACTTGGAGACTCTGCGACAGGCGGGAGCGCAGCCCGTGCACATGGGTGCGCGAATCCTGCGCACCCGCTACGCGTCGGCGATTGGATGCGCACTGCTGCTCGCTGGCAGCGGCGACCTCGCCGACGCCGTTGCCGCGGCGCCCGCGCGATGAACCACCTCATGCCCTTGCGGGTCTCGGTCACAGCCCTCGGGTGCAAGGTGAACTACGCGGAGATGACCGATCTCGCCGGCCAGCTCGCCGCCGGAGGTTGCGAGGTGGTTGCCGAAGAGGATCCCGCCGACGTCCGGGTGCTCAACACCTGCACGGTGACCGTCGCCGCCGATGCCACCAGCCGCCGGCGACTGCGGCGTTTGCGCCGGGCCGATCCCGACGCGCACATCGTGGTGACCGGCTGCAGCATCGATGGCAATCCGCAGAACTACCTGCGCGTGGACAACAGGGGGCGCGCGGTGCTCCCCGCGGGCGTCGACGCCGTCTTCGCCAACGCCACCAAGGACCGCATCGCGCTGCACGTGCTCGCGCTGGCCGCCAGGCGCGATTCGGTGGCCGCGACCCCCACAGTCGTGCCGGTGCGCAGCCGTGCGTTCATCAAGGTGCAGGATGGTTGCAACCATCGCTGCACTTACTGCTCGGTCTGGCGGGCACGCGGTGCGTCACGGTCGCTGCCCGCAGCCGACATCCGCGAACGCGTGGCCACGGCGGTCGCCAGCGGGCACCCCGAGGTCGTGCTCACTGGGGTGGACCTCGGTGCCTACGGACGAGGCCAGGGCAGCAGCCTCGCTCAGCTGGTGCGCACCCTGCTCGACGACGTCGGCACCCGCGCGCGGATCCGGCTCAGCAGCGTCAACACCAACGACATCACCAGCGAGCTGATCGAGCTCAACGCCCACCCGCAGCTGTGCTCGCACTGGCACATGCCTCTGCAGAGCGGCAGCGACTCCATCCTCCGTGCCATGCACCGCGGCTACCGGCGTGGCCAGTATCTGCGGACGTGCGCCGAGCTTCGACGGCTGAACGCCGACACCGAGTTCACCACCGACGTCATGGTTACCTTCCCCGGCGAGACGGAGGCAGATCACGCCGACACCCTTGGGCTCATCGAGGAGACAGAGATGCTCGCCGTCCACACCTTTCGCTACTCGCCTCGCGCGGACACGCCGGCTGCCATCCTCGACGGGCGCGTCGACGATGCGTCGGCACGGCGACGGAGCGCTGAGGTGCGCCGCACGGCCGCCGCGACCGGCCACGCCCGTCGCGCCAGGGCGGTCGGCTCACGTCAGCGGGTCATCTGGGACCGCGTGGACGCCGGCGTCGCCCGCGGGGTGGGCGCGACCTACCTCACCGTGGTAGCCGCTGCCGCGCCCGGCGTGCACGCGGGTGCCATCGCCACCGTGGCAGTCGAGGCCGTCGAGGGCGATCTTCTTCGGGCCCGGGTGGTGGACCGGTGAGCGACTGCCTCTTCTGCTCCATCGCCGCCGGGGACATCCCGGCGACGTTCGTCCACCAGGACGAGGTGGTCATCGCCTTCCGCGACATCAACCCCCAGGCGCCGATCCACGTCCTGGTGGTGCCGCGCGACCACATCGTCTCGGCGGCCGACCTGACCGCAGCGCAGGACCCCGTATGGGCGAGGCTCCTCCACGTCAGCCAGCTGCTGGCCACGTCAGAGGGGATCGTCCAGGGCGGATATCGGCTTGTCACCAACGTCGGCCGCGACGGCGGCCAGACGGTCGCCCACCTCCATCTCCATCTGCTCGGCGGACGACCGATGAGCTGGCCGCCGGGGTAGGCGAATCAGCCGCGGAAGGCGTCCTTCAGCGAGTCGAAGAACCCCTTGCGCACCTCCGCGGGCCGTCCCTCACGCTGGCCCAGCTGCTCGTACAGCTCGCGCTGCGCTCCCGTGAGATGCGTCGGCACCGCGATGTGAACGACGCAGAGCTGGTCACCGCGGCGGCCACTGCGCACGTGCGGCACGCCCATCCCGGCGATCTTCAGCACCTTGCCGTGCTGCGTCCCGGCGGGCACGTCCACCTCGTGCTCCCCGTTGACGGTGGGCACGGTGATCCTGTCGCCGAGCACAGCCTGGGGAACGCTGATCGCCAGCTCGTAGAGGAGGTCCTGGCCGCGCCGGACCAGGTGCGAATGCGGAGCGATCCGGAACCCGACGTAGAGGTCACCGCGTGACCCACCGCGCGGTCCGGCCTCT
This sequence comes from Candidatus Dormiibacterota bacterium, assembly GCA_030948845.1. GTDB lineage: Bacteria > Chloroflexota > Dormibacteria > Aeolococcales > Aeolococcaceae > Aeolococcus. Next base: position 8,283 of record JALYZN010000096.1, on the reverse strand, counting down.
CCCTGGCCGGCGTAGCGGAGCGTGACGTCCTCGTCGACTCCCGCGGGGATGGTGATGTCGAGCTTCTGGCGCTCGTCCGCCCGGCCCTGCCCGCGGCAAGTCGGGCACGGCTGCTCGACGACGCGTCCCTCACCCCGGCAGCGCGGACAGGCACTGACGTTGACCATCTGCCCGAAGATGCTCTGCACGCTACGGCGCACCTGTCCGCTGCCCCCGCAGTCGGGGCACTGCGTGGCCTGCGTCCCGGGCGCGGCGCCGCTGCCGCCGCAGTCCGCGCAGGTCCCCTTGCGCGGAACCTCAACGGTACGGCTGGCGCCGAACACCGACTCCTCGAAGGTGATCTCGACGGTCATGCGCAGGTCCGCGCCCGGCTGCGGACCGGTCTGGCGGCGGCGTCCGCCCCCGCCGAAGAACATGTCGAAGAGGTCGAAGGCCGAGTCGAAGGAGAAGCCACCGAGGTCGGGCATCCCGTTGGCGGAGTGCCCGAAGGTGTCGTACCGCTGGCGCTTCTGCGGGTCGCTCAGCACCGAGTACGCTTCACCTACCTCCTTGAAGCGCTCCTCGGCCTGCTTGTCGCCCTGGTTGCGGTCGGGGTGGAACTCCATCGCGAGCTTGCGGTACGCGGTCTTGAGCGCCGCTGCCGTGCAGGTGCGCTCGACGCCGAGCACCTCATAGTAGTCGCGCTTGACGGTGGCCATTACGCCCGTCCCGTGGCGGCAGGATGGGCGACGCGCACCAGCGCGGGGCGCAGCACGCGGTCGTGCAACCTGTAGCCGCGCTGCACATCGTCGACGACAGTGTCGATGTCGACGTCGCCACCCTCGACGCTGCCGATCGCCTCATGCAGTGAGGGATCGAACGGCTGTCCCACGGCGTCGATGGGCACCACGCCGAGCTTTTCCAGGGCCGCCTCGAACTCGCGAACCACCAGCTCCAGGCCGCTCACGAAGAACTCTTCGGTGCCGGCCTCGGCGGCGTGCGCCACCGCGCGGCGCAGGTTGTCGAGCACGGGCAGGAGCGCACGCGCCGCGTCCTCGCTCGCGTAGCGCGAGCGATCGGCCAACTCCTGGCTCTTGCGCCGGCGGAAGTTCTCGAAGTCCGCCGCAAGCCGCAGGTAGCGCTCGTCGGGTTCGGCGGTGGTAGCCGGCGCCGCGGCCTCGACGACGACCTCGGCGTCGGTGTCGGTATCGCCGCGGTCAGCACCCGGCGTCGATGGCTCCTGCTCCAGGTCCTCGGGGCTCATCGCAGCGTGCGGCTCAGCGAGTCGCCGACTCGGGTGGCGACGTAGCGGACGCGAGGCGCGACCTGCGAGTACTGCATGCGCGTCGGCCCCAACACGCCGAGCGTGCCCCAGCGCTGCTTGTCGACCCGATACGTGGTCATCACCAGGCTGCACTGCCGCAGCTGCTCGAGGCCGGTCTCCCGGCCGATCATGATCTGGGTGCCGTGGTCGGTCTCGATGGCGGCGAGCATCTCACCGAGGACGCGCTCCTCCTCGAGCAGGTCGAGCACCTCCTGGAACCGTCCCATGTCTCCGAACTCCGGCTGGTGCAGCAGGTTGCGCACCCCGTCATGCACCACCAGCGTGTCCTGGCCGGAGTCGACAAACTCCATCAGCCCAGCGATCGCCGGAGCGATCTCCGGCCACAGCGAGCCGGCCGGTTCCCCGCCGGCGGGGATGGTCGCCACCTGCCGCGAGTCTGCACCCTCCAGCGCCGCGTTAAGGCGCTGCGCCAGCCCGCTCAGCTCGCCCTGCGCGGCATCGCGGCTCAGCGCGATCGGCTGCTGGCGGATGAGGTTGCCCTCGAGCACCACAAGCACCAGCACGTGGCGCGGCTCAAGGGAGATGAGGTCCAGGTGCTTGAGCCGGGCGCCCAGCGCGCGCGGCCCGGTGACCATGCTGACCGCATCGGTGGCCAGCGCCAGCGCGCGCGCGGCAACCTCGAGCGTCTCCTCCAGGCCGCCGGTCAGCTGCGCAAAGAAGGGATCCATCTGGCGACGGACCGCCACCGGGACCAGCTCTTCCTCCATGAGGAAGTCGACGTAGTAGCGGTACCCGAGGTCCGATGGAACCCGTCCCGCCGAGGTGTGGGGCTGCAGCAGGTAGCCGACGTCGACGAGGTTGGCCAAGTCGTTGCGGATCGTCGCCGACGACCACGAAGCCAGGTGGATCGCCAGGGCGTGGGAGCCGACCGGGATGCCGGTGCGGGTGTAGTCAGCGACCACCGCCTTGAGGATCTGCTGCTTTCGCGCGTCCAGCGGGATGGGGACGGGTGTCTCCAACGCGCTCTCCTTCGCCGACGCCCGCCGCGGCGGGTCGATTAGCACTCCTTACGGTCGAGTGCTAAATGGTACCACGGGCAGGCGCGACTGGCTCGAGTCGGGGATCGTTGCGCAGCGAGGCGCGGAGTAGCTCGAGAACCTCGTGTGCCTTCCACGGCTCCATCGCCATGGCCGTCGACAGCGACAACCCGGCGCGCAGCAGCTCGGCGATGACCGGCGGCGGCGGGGGCTGATGGAGAGGCAGGCGGCTCATTGGCGCCAATCGTGATCAATTCCGCGCCAGACTTCCAGTGCCGCGGACACATCGTGACCACGCCGTCTGCCGTGGCCCGACCCGTCGGTCAGTGCGTTACAGGGGCACCACAGCGGCGCCACCGAAACCGACGGTCAGGCGCGGTGCGCGGCCAGCCGCAGCGCCACCTGGTTGAGCACATCCTCGCCGCGCGGTGTGACGGTCGCCCGCGCTCCGTCGAGCTCGAGAAGGCCCGCAGCGGCGAGCTCGCGCGCCTCGCTCATGGCTCCATCGCGCTCCAGGCGCACGCCCTCACGCAGGCGCAGGCCGAGCATGATCGACTCCTCGTTGCGCATGCCGGCGTCGACCCACTCCAGGTTGCGGAGCGTCAGAGGTTCGGTGGCTCGGTCGGCGATGTAGGCGCGGACGTCACGGCCGTGCTCGTAGCGGAAGGCGAGTGCGTCGGCGCCGGCCTCCAGCCCGAATGCCGGAGCGAGCCCCGCGGGGAGGTGGCCGTGGGCGCCGACGCCGGCTGCCGCGTAGTGGCCGTTGCGCCAGTACACCAGGTTGTGCGTGCACTGCCGGCGGTCGCGCGCGAAGTTGCTCACCTCGTACTGGGCGTAGCCGGCGCGCTCGAGTGTCTCCACGGCGATGCGGTGTTGGCGGAGAGCTGTGTCCGCATCGACTGCACGCGCGCGTCCCTCCGCGACCGAGCGGTGCAGCGGAGTGCCTGTCTCGACGGTCAGCTCGTAACAGGAGATGTGGTCGGGGCCGGCTGCGACAACGCGCTCCAGCGACTCGGCCCACCGCCGGTCGTCCAGCCCCGGCACCGCGTAGATGAGGTCGGCGCTGACGTTATCGAAGCCGGCCTCGCGCACCTCGCGAACGGCCGCGAGCGCTCGGCCGGCGTCATGGACCCGGCCGAGGAAGCCGAGGATGTCAGCGTGGGTGCTCTGCACACCCACGCTGACCCGGTTGAACCCCGCCGCTCGCCACGCCCGCGCCCGCTGCGGCGACGAGCTCGACGGGTTGACCTCGAGCGTGATCTCCGCGTCGGGCACGATGTCGAACCCGCCGCGCACGTCGGCCATCAACTGCGCCATCAGGGTCAGGTCGAGCAGCCCGGGCGTCCCGCCGCCCACGAACACCGTGCGCAGGGCATGGCCCCGCAGCACCGCGGTAAGGGCCCGGACCTCGGCGCGCAGCGCTGCGACGTACTCATGCTGACCCCGCGCGCCGGCCACGGACACGAAGTCGCAGTACTCGCACTTCCTCTCGCAGTACGGGATGTGCAGGTAGAGGGAACTGACCCCCGGTTCGGCCATCACACAGCCACTGTACGTCGGTGACGCCGGACGGCGAGCCGCTCGAGGCGCTCGGGCTAGAGGAGGTGCACCGGCGAGTTGGCGTAGTTGACCGCGATGGTGAATGTGTCGCTCGCCGTGCCGCTGGTCAGGGAGTAGTGGAGCTGCCAGTACCCATTGCCGCTGGTGGCGGGGGTCGTGCTGTACCCGCCGGCGTAGTTGGAGGGGATCTGCAGCTGGAAGAGCAGCCAGTGCCCGTTGAAGAACGTGGCGGGGCGGCCACACGAATTGGTGATCGGATACGTGTTGATCAACGCCTGATTGGTGTTCGGCTGAAGCGTGGACGAGGCGCACGAATCGGCCGTGTTCACAGTTGACAGACCAGACAAGGACGTGCCGCGGCTCACGCCAAGGTCGTAGATCGGGACCCCCGTTGTCGTCGAGAAGAGACAGCCACCCGAGCCAGGGGTTCCGCTTCCGCAGCTCTTGTCGTCCGGGTTGAGGATCGAGATCGAGTTGTTGCTACCGCTCACGTCACCGGGGTCGTAGATGTAGAAGTTCACCGTCTGGCCGGCGTAGTCGGCGGGGAGGCTGAACAGCGGGACCGAGAACCCGGCGCTGCCCGCGGTGATGATCGGCGTGTACACGGCGAGCTCGTCGAGCGCCGAGACCTGGCAGTCGGTGCACTGTGATCCGCCGGAGTACGCCAGCTGAATCGCGTAACCTTTGTGCGCACGCGAGCACAAGGAGGCTGTGGAGTCGTCGGCCGCGCGCAGGCCGTTGGAGTCGAGCATGTCGACGCGCAGCCGGTACGACGTGGTGTTCGAAGCGGGCAGCGGCGCGCTCAGCGTCTTGACCATGTGAAAGATGTTGTACGTCGTGCCGCCCGAGATCCACGAGGTCGTGGTGGGGGCGCCGATGTTGACCCACTGGTGGTACACGAAATCGCGCACGTAGTTGAAGGCGGTGGAGTTCGAGACCGCGGACAGCGTCTGACCGTTGGCGACATCCACGATTTGAGTGACTGCTGCGGGCGACCCGCTGATGGTGATGTTGAGAGGATCGACCCAGACCTGGCTCAGCGGGACGTCCTGGGTGTGATCGAAGCGGTCGACGACCTTGAAGACCGTGTATTCCATCGCGGAGTACTGGTCCGTGAAGGCGTTGCCAGAGAAGCTGCCGTCCTGCTCGTGCATGTTGTACGCGCTGCCGGACGGGTTGAACCCACCGTCCGGCGCGAATGCCGGGTTGTACACGAGTGGGTACGCGCCGGTCGTGGGAACCTGAAGGGTGAAGTTGTACCCGCCACGTTCGGGCAGCTTGTTCACCCCGGCGCCGGTGAGGGTGGCATCGGAGACGTCCGTCGCCGCCGGGGTCATGTTGGCGGCCAGGGCGTGCGTGTCCGTGGAGTCGCCCAGACCCGCCGGGTTGGTCGTAACCCCCGACGCGCAGGAGATGCTGCCCTTCTTGTTGTACGGGTCGTACGCGTCACCCTCACTGCGGGGGTTCCCGTAACCCTCGGAGCGGAGGAAGTAGTAGTTCCCGGACACCCCGAGGGTGTCGACGCTGCTGCCCAGCTGGGCGCCGGGCTGACCGAGCGAGATCGGGGGCAGGAAGAACGCGGTGTCGCTCGCGGTCACCGGGTGATCGGTGAAGCCGAGAACGCGCAGGAACGTCGGCTGCACGTACGCGGTCACCTGTACGGTCAGCTTGTTGTCCGCGCAGGGATTGGTGACAGTGCCGTCACAGGTGGACGGGAATCGCGTCACCTTCACCGAAACCGGGTGGCCGTTGACGGTGCTCCCGTTGGTCAGGCCATCACGGGCGGTGGCGGCGCAGGCCGCGGCCGCGGCGGTGCCGGAGCAGGTCGTGTCCGGTGCCGAGCCGGTGGTCCCGGCGGGGAGGCCTGAGGGCATGTACGGCACTCCCGCCAGGGCGGCTGCGGCTGCGGCCCGCTCGGCGCCGTTGTAGGAGAGGAACGCCATGCCCGCGTCAACGGCAAGTCCGGTGGCGGCGAAGAGCACGACCACCACCAGCGCGAAGATGGGCATGACCTGGCCCCTGCTGGACTCACGCCTGGGATTCCGGGCGCGCGGGTGTCGTCGGTTCATGATCCAGCCTCGGTTGGCGCCAGGCACATCACTGCGTAATTCGATGCCTGCGCGTTGAAGAAGTTGATCGGCGCGGACGCCTGGAAGCGGTAGAGGATGCGCACTCCGACGGCGAGCTCGTTGGGGTGCTGTTGGGTGCGCAGATCGAGGGTGTAGTTCGCGGGGCCCGGGTTCTGCAGGGTCCACGATCCGCTCACCAGCTTGTACACGTCCACCGGGTCGCCTGTCTGGTACTTGCCCGCGATGTTCCCGGCGTCGCTGCACACGCTCGATGCGGACGTGCAGCTGCCTGACACCGCGCACGGGTCGTAGATGTCGATCTCGTCGATCGAGGTGACGTTCTGCAGGCCCTTGGCGATGGTCGCCACCGTGGTCACGATGTCCTGGTCGACCGCGCACGGGTTGGTCTTGCTTGCACCCATGCAGAGGGCGGTCTGCGGGGTGCTCGACCCGTAGCCGTAGTTGCCGATCTCGGCGCCGAGACGGCTCCCGGCGCGGGTGGCCTGCCCGGCGACGTTCATGTCAGAGATGAATGAGCCCGCCGTATAGACACCCATGAAGAGCATCAGGCACACCGGCAGCACGAAGCACAGCTCCACCGCCGCCTGGCCGCGCTGCCGGCCTCTCCTCACCATCATGTGCCCGGCGCGTTCTGCGGTTCGAGCCGGAACGTCTTGGTGGTGGTCAGGTTGGCCGTACCCGCCACCCCGGTGAGGAACCTGTAGGAGTAGTAGACCTTGAGGCCGACGAAGGAGCTCTGCCCGTTGTAGACGTCGCGGTCACTCGGCGGCCAGGGAACCGTGCTCGAGGTGACTGCACCGCCCGCCCCGATCATGTACACGTTGACGCAGGCGCCTCCACAATCGGTCTGAATGGTGGGCGTTCCATCGCTGTTGGTCGAGAAGCCGTCCCCGCTGGAGTTGGTGACCAGCTCTTCGATGTCGACGCGGGTGACGTTGATCAGCGACGTCGTCTCCAGCCCCGGCGATGCGGCCATCCGCGCCAGGGCGGTGGTGTCCGCTGTCGACACCTTGCCCAGGCCCGCGATCGAGTTGCTTCCGATGGTGGTGGCCTGGTCGACGGCATTGATGCTGAAGAGCAGGAAGCCGCCGTCGATCATCGCGAAGATCGTGAAGAAGAAAACCGGTGCGACGATGGCGAACTCGACCATGCCCTGGCCCCGCTGACGGCGTCGTCGGCGTGGGGACGTGAGTGCAGGACGGAACCGCGCGAAGCGCATGGCCCACATCATCCGGGCCGCCACCGTCGCAGCCGCCGGCATCAGGGGAGTTGTTACAAGCGCTTCGCAACCGCGTGAGCATCTCGGCAACCCCAGCCCTGCCAGAGTACAAAGCGCCCGCTACGGTCTTGGCCGGGCCTTGCCCTTCGAGGTGGCAGGGCGGCCGCCGGGGTTGCGACCGGCTGCCTTGGGCGCGGGCGAAGCCGCCCCGCTGCGCTGCTGCATCCGCGCCCTGGCGCGCCGACCCGGCGTGCCCAGCAGGCGGCTGAACCCCGGGTAGAGGGTCACCGTCGCGAAGAGGGCGATCACATCCGAGAGTGCGATCAGCAGGCCGTCGCTCAGCTTCAGGTTGCGGATGAACTGGTCGGTGGACACCGACGCGTTCGCCGGGTGCACAAAGACGGTGCTCAACATCAGCGAGAGCAGCGCGTACATCACGCCCAGCGACAGTGACTCCAGGAGGCGCAGGTTGCGTGCCTGGCCGGTGAGCCGCCGCGCCAGCCGCATCATCACCACACACGCGACCACCAGGTACTGGGGCTGGAAGAAGAAGACGTCGATGATCAGCGGGTTGGTGTGCGAGGTGAGGTTGATGACCACCCCGATCGGCAGCTGGAGGAGGAACACGAGCCCAAGCAGAGCCAGCATGCCCCGGCCCGTCCAGGGCACGTCCCGGGCGTCGTTGACGGGCGCTGCTGGCCGGCGTCGCGGTGGAGTCGCAGGCTCGGGCGAGGGCGCGGCCTCGACCGCGACGGCGGCGGGCCTCGGTTTGGCGGCAGGGCGGCGCCGTTTCCTGGCAGCCACCGCTAATCGTCCAGCTTGAGGACGGCCATGAACGCCTCCTGCGGGATCTCGACGTTGCCGACGCGCTTCATCCGCTTCTTGCCCTCTTTCTGTTTCTCGAGCAGCTTGCGCTTGCGGGTGATGTCGCCGCCGTAACACTTGGCCAGGACGTCCTTGCGCATCGCCGAAACGGTCTCACGGGCGATGATCTTGCCCCCGATCGCGGCCTGGATGGGAACCTCGAAGAGCTGGCGTGGGATCAGCTTGCGTAGCCGCTCGGCGAGTCTCCGCCCCTGGAAGGCCGCCTTGTCACGATGCACGATCATCGAG
>JALYZN010000015.1 GCA_030948845.1 Candidatus Dormiibacterota bacterium | reverse complement strand
CGCGGCAGCGGATCCCCGATGAGCATGTCGACCACACGCGTGCCGCCGAAGCCGGTGCGGATGAACACCATCCCCTCGGGCTCAGCGCGTACCTCCCCGATGATCGCCGCTTCCTGACTCTCTGGCCGCGAGCGCATCAGGGTCAGAGCCCGCTCGGCGTCAGCTGCTCCAACCATCGCAACCAGCTTGCCCTCGTTGGCGATGTACAGCGGGTCGATGCCGAGGATCTCGGCGACACCCCGGACGACGTCGTGCACCGGCAGAGCGTCCTCGTCGATCGCCACCGCAAAGCCAGCCTGCTGGGCAATCTCGTTGAGCACCGTCGCAACTCCCCCACGGGTGGCGTCGCGCATGAAGTGCACGTCGACTCCACTGTCGAGCAGCGCGCTGGTCAATCCGTTAAGCGCCATGGTGTCGCTGGCCAGCGTGTCGGCCTCGAGGTCCACGTCGCCGCGCGCCAGCATCACTGTCGCACCGTGGTTGCCCATCGCTCCGCTGAGCAGCACAGCGTCGCCGGCTGTGATGCGGTCGATGCCCAGTCGGTCAGGCTGAGTCACCAGGCCCACCCCAGTCGTGGTGATGAACAGTTGGTCCGCCTTGCCGCGTGGCACCACCTTGGTGTCGCCGGTGACCACGCTGACCCCCGCTGCATCCGCCGCCCGGCGCATCGACTCGACCACCCGCCGCAGCACGCCGATGTCCAGCCCCTCCTCGAGGATGAACGCCGCAGAGACCGCCAGCGGGGTTGCGCCACCGACGGCGAGGTCGTTGATCGTGCCGTTGATCGCCAGCTCGCCGATGTCCCCGCCCGGAAAGAACAGCGGGCTGACCACGAAGCTGTCGGTGCTCATCGCCAGCCGCGGGCCGTCGAGCCCGGGGACGCGGAGGATCGCCTGGTCGCCGAGCTGGGCAAGAACGGGATTGTCGAGGATGTCAGCGAACACCGCCGCCGTGAGCGTGTGGCTCGCCTTGCCCCCGGCGCCGTGGCTCATGGTGATCGCCGTCTCGCGGAGCAGCGGCTTGCGCTTGCGGATCTCTGCGATTCGCTCAAGGACGCGCTGCTCGGGATCCGCGATGCGCGCCGCGGCAGCGCGAACCGCCGCACCGCTGCCGGGTGCGGGCGCGGACGTCTCGCTCACCCCGCGCGCAGCGCGATCGGGGTGAGCTCGGCCTCTCCGGCGAGCACGCGCTCCCGGTCCCGGGCGCGCGAGTAGCGGCCGAAGTTGTAGTAGGCGGCACAGGCCCCTTCAGACGACACCATGCAGGTGCCGATCGGCGTCTCCGGCGTGCAGGCGGTGCCGAACACCTTGCACTCCCACGGCTTGAGCACTCCCTTGAGCACCTCGCCGCACTGGCAGGACTTGGGGTCGGCGACGCGCAGGCCCGGCACGGTGAAGACGCGCTCGGCGTCGAACTCCGCAAAGTCATCGTTCAGCTCCAGCGCGCTCTGGCTGATGAACCCGAGCCCGCGCCACTCGAAGTGGGGCCGGAGCTTGAAAACGCGGCCGAGCACGTCGAGCGCCTTGGGGTTGCCGTCGTCGTGGACGACACGCCTGTACTGGTTCTCCACCTCGCAGCGGCCCTCGAGCACCTGGCGGATCACCATGTGCACGCCCTGGAGAATGTCGAGCGGCTCGAAGCCCACCACCACCACCGGCTTGTTGTAGGTCGCGGTGACGAACTCGAAGGGGCGGATCCCCACCACCGTGGACACGTGGCCGGGGCCGAGGAAGCCGTCGAGCCGCAGATCCGGCGAGTCGAGGATCGCCTTCATCGGCGGGATGATGGTCACGTGGTTGCAGAAGACGAAGAAGTTCTTGATCCCCTCCGCCTTGGCGCGCAGCAGGGTCAGCGCCGTCGAGGGCGCCGTGGTCTCAAAGCCGATGGCGTAGAACACCACCTGCTTGCCGGGGTTCTCGCGGGCGATCTTCAGCGAGTCCAGCGGCGAGTACACCATGCGCACGTCGGCGCCCGCGGCCTTGGCGTCGAGCAGGCTGCCGTCGCTACCGGGCACACGCATGAGGTCGCCGAAACACGTGAAGATGACGTCGTTGTCGCGCGCCAGGGCGATGCCGTCGTCGAGGCGGCCCATGGGGATGACGCACACCGGGCAGCCGGGACCATGCACCAGCTCGACGTTGCTGGGCAGGAGGTCCTCGATGCCGTACTTGAAGATGGTGTGGGTGTGGCCCCCGCATACCTCCATGATCTTCCAGTGCTTGTCGCCGGCCTCGGCGGCGATCCGCGCCGCCAGCGAGCGCGCCAGGTCGGCGTCGCGGAACTCGTCGGCGAACTTCATATCTCGGTCACCTGCTTGCGGTAGTCGGGACCGACGAGCTCGAGCTCCATCGCCTCGGACTGGCGGATCTGCTGCAGCTCATCGTCATACGCCGGCCCATCTCCTCGAGGATGCGCAGCGTTTCGTTGGCCTCGGCCTCGCTGATGGCGCTGAGCGCGAAGCCGACGTGCACGAGCACGTAGTCACCGGGCTCGGCGGTGTCCTCACCGACGAGCAGCGAGGTGTTGACCTGGCGCCGCACGCCGCCCACCGTGCCGTAGTTGCGGTCGCCGTCGACGTACTCGATCGGCTTGGCGGGAATCGCTAGGCACATGCCGGGGCCTCCGTGAGATGTCGCTGTACCAGCTTGAAGAGGAGGTGGTACAGGGTGGTCTGCACCTCCTGGATGCGGTGGACGCTTGACGAGGGAACGGTGAAGAGGTGATCGAAGGCTCCTTCCGCGCGCATCCGGCCGCCGTCGTGGCCGGCGAGGCCAACGGTGAGCATGCCCAGGCGGCGGCCCTCGCGGGCGGCGCGCACGAGGTTCTCGGAGTTGCCGCTGGTGGAGATGGCCACGAGCACGTCACCGCGGCGGCCGAGCGCGAGCAGCTGGCGCGTGAAGATGTCGTCGTAGCTGACGTCGTTGCCGATGGCGGTGACCACGGCGATGTCGGCCGTGAGGCAAAGCGCCGCCACCGGCGAACGATCGCCGTCGGGGTGGAGCAGCTCGGCGACCATGTCCGCGGCCGAGGTGGCGCTGCCGCCGTTGCCGCACGCCAGCACCCGGGCGCCGGCCACGACCGCCGTGGAGATGTCGCGCGCGCAGGCGGCGATCTCCTCCAGCGACGCGTCGAACAGCTGGCGGCGCAGGGCGTTGCTGTCCGCGGACTTCTGCAGCGGCGCCCGCGCCAGCTCGGCGACCACCGCAGCGTCCACCGACGGCTGCTCGCTGAGCATCGGGTAGAGCAGCCGCGAGAACGGGTCGTTGCGCTGGCTCACCCGGTCGCCTCCAGGCTGCCGCGCTGCAACGCAACGCCGCCGTGGGCGAGCAGGTGGTCGCCGGCCGCAACGCCGTCGACCAGCTCGATGGACACCTCGCAGGCCACCCCGTCGCAGGTCGCCTGGGCGATGCTGCCGTCGGCGCTCACCGCGGTGACCACCAGCTCGAGGAGCTGATCGGAGCAGGTGATGCACACCTCGTCGTGGCACACGATCTCGTTCACCGGCGCACCTCGGCGATGCCACGGTGGTTGAGCACGATGTGGGTCAGCTCCCAGAGCATGTGGTAGGTGGCCAGATGCAGCTCCTGGGCCACCAGCGGGTCGGCGTTGTCGACGTGGAAGTCGTACCTCGCCGGCACATCGCGCCCTGGCTGACCCGTGCTCAGCGCGATGGTCAGCATCTGCGCGTCGGCCGCCGCGCGCAGGCCGCGTATCGCGGCGCCGTCGTCCGCGAAGGTGAGGAACGCGAGGGCGATGTCGCCGGGGCGACCGAGGACGCGCAGCTGGTGCGCGTACACCTCGAGTGGGTCGGCACCCCCGAGGATGCCGGTCACGGTGCTGACGTCGTTGGTCAGCGACAGCGCGGGCAGGGCGCGGCAGCCGGGCAGCACCGGGTGCACGTACTCCACCGAGTTGTGCTGCGCATCCGTGGCGCCGGCACCCGAGCCGAACACCAGCAGCGTGGCCCCGGCGAAAAAGCGATCCGCCATGGCGGCGGCACATTCGGCGAGGTCGTGGGCGACCGCCGCGAAGTACGCCTCTGCCGCGCTGCAGCGGGCATCCACGCCGCCGCGCAGGAAGGCGAGGTCGACGTCGGTCGCAGCGCCGGTGCTTTTCATCACCGCCATCATGCCGGTCCCTGGCCGGGGGCGCCAGCGCGAGCCGCGGCGACATGGCCTGGCCGAGGCTGACACCACCGTCATTGGCGGAGACGGCCTGGTTGGTGAACACGGTCAGAGATCGCTCGCGCAGCAGCGCCGTGGTTTGCTTCAGCAGCTGCGCGTTCTGGAAGACGCCCCGCTAAGAGACCCTTGTGGCGCTGGTGGTCTCGGCGAGGCCGAGGATGACGGCCTGGTCCGGTCCACCTGGGAGCGCTCCGCCGAAGGTCCGCGACGACGACGCTACGAGATCACCCCGTCGGGGGGCGAGGTGCTCGATGCGTGGGCCCAGGAGCTGTGCGGCATGCGCGACATGATCGTCGACTTCATCGACGGCTATGAGGCCGACCACCTTGAGCAGGCGCTGGCCGGCAGACCCGGCGTTCCCAGCTGACCCGGGAGCCGGTCAGAGCTGGGGCTTGAACACCATCACGACGACCACGGCGATGACCAGCGCGCCCAGGAAGATGCCGATGCCGCGCGCCCGGGCCTCGGCGGAGCGGTAGGCCTGGCTGGACGGACCGCCGGCGTCGAGCGCGGCGATCTGCCTGCGCAGCGTCGGCGTGAAGCCTGCCGCGGCCACCGTCGCCAGCACGACGTACGCGACCAGCCCGATCAGAATCCACGTCAACCCGATGCGGTAGGTCCTGAAGGTCATGATCAGGCCGGTGGCGAGCAGCACGCCGTACGCGGGATTGGCCAGCCGGTCGTCCACGAACTTGATGCCGCGCAACGTGAAGCCCAGGTGCGCAGGGTCCCTCTTGCCGAGCGCCGACCACACGCCGTAGGTCAGGTTGGCACCCACCGCGGTGATCGCCGACAGCACGTGCAGCGTCTTGAGCAGCAGGAACCAGCTCATCCGGCGGCATTGTATGTTGCGGTGTGACCACGGCGAGACAAGGGCTGCTATCGGGCGTCACTGCGTACGTGCTGTGGGGGCTGTTCCCCCTGTACTGGCCGCTGCTGGAGCCGGCCGGCGCGCTCGAGATCCTCGCCTGCCGGATCGTGCTCAGCCTCGTGGTGGTTGCACTGCTGCTGGCGGTGCGACGCGAGCTGCGCGGAATGCGCCGCCTGCGCCGCGGCACCGTGCTGCGCCTCTGCCTGGCCGGTGTGATCATCGCCGTCAACTGGGGCGCATACATCTGGGGTGTCAACAACGGCCACGTCGTCGAAACCAGCCTCGGCTACTTCATCAACCCGCTCCTCACGGTCGCGCTCGGAGTCATCCTGCTGCACGAGCGCCTGCGCCGGCTGCAGTGGGCGGCGGTGGCGCTCGGTGCTGTTGCGGTGCTCATCCTCAGCGTCGACTACGGGCGGCCCCCATGGCTGGCGCTGTTCCTCGCCTTCTCGTTCGCCACGTACGGGCTGATCAAGAAGCGCATCCACGCATCCGCACCCGAGGGTTTGTTGATCGAGGCGGCTGCCCTCACCGTGCCCGCGCTGGTCGTGCTCGGCGTGCTGGCGGGCACGGGGGGCGCCACCTGGGTCGGCCCGGGTGCCACCCCCGGCCACCTGCTCTTGCTCATCGCGGCCGGGCCGGCGACTGCGATCCCGCTCCTCTTCTTCGCCGCTGCTGCCACCCGGCTGCCGCTCTCAACGCTGGGGCTGCTCCAATACCTGGCCCCGGTGATGCAATTCGCCATCGGTGTGCTTGTGCGCCATGAACCCCTGCCAGCGGCGGTGCTGGGCGGATTCGGGCTAGTGTGGCTGGCGCTGGCACTCCTGACCATCGACGCAGCCCGTCATCGGAGCCGGTTGCCGAGCTCGGTGGCCCATCCCGAGGCGCTCGATGTCGGAGGTGTCGCGACGCCCCGCTACCGCTCGACCTCGCCGAGCAGCAGCCGGTAGTAGGGCCGGAATCCCTCGCGCTCGTACAGCCGCACCGCCCCCCGGTTGGCCTCGACCACCGCCACCGACCAGTACACGATGTCGCGGCTGCTCAGGTCGACCCTGCATGCGGCCAGCAGGGCGGTGCCGACGCCGCCGCCTCTGGCGTCCGCGGCTACCGCGAGCGATTCCACCTCCCCCACCAGCGCCCCGAGGTCCCAGGTTGCGCCTGGGGCGTGAACCTGCAGCATCGCGTAGCCGACCGGTGCCGCCATGCCAGCCGCCTCGGCGATGAAGAGCGTCCCCGAACCGTCGGCGAGCCAGGCGCGGTACTCCGCCTGGCGAATCCTCCAGGCGTCGGCGGCGGCGCGCACCGGCCACTCGGCGCCGGCCACCTCGCGGTGCTGCTCGACCATCCCGGCCCAGAGCGGTTCGAGCGAGTCCACATCGGCGAGGTCACCGCGGCGGACCTGCACCTCCATGGTCAGGCGGTGGGGGCGGCCAGGTCGACGACCACCGGCGCGTGATCCGAGGGCAGTTTGCCCTTGCGCGCCTCGCGGTCGACATAGGCGTCGGTGACGGTGGCTGCCAGCGCGGTGCTCAGCAGCACGAGGTCGATGCGCATGCCCATCCCCTTGTGGAAGTTGCCGGCGCGGTAGTCCCAGTAGGTGAAGGGGCGGTCCCCCTTGAGCGCGCGCGCCTCGACGTCGACGAAGCCGATGTCCACCAGGGACGACACCGCCGCCCTCTCCGCAGGCGTCACGTGCGTCGAGCCCACGAACGCGACCGGGTCCCAGACGTCGACGTCGGTCGGGGCCACGTTGAAGTCGCCACACACCGCCATCGCGGGCGACGTTGCCGCGTCGGCGGCGATGGCGTCGCGGAGCGCGCCCAGCCAGGCCAGCTTGTAGGCGAAGTGCGGGCTGTCGACGGTGCGGCCGTTGGGGACGTAGAGCGACCAGACGCGCGCGCCGCCGCAGGTCGCGGCGAGCGCGCGTGCCTCGGCGTGCGGGAAGCCCGGTTCACCATCGAACCCGTGCCGCACATCGGCGACCCCCACTTTTGACACGACAGCCACACCGTTCCACTGTCCACTGCCGTGAACCGCCGCCTCGTAGCCCAGCTCAGCGAGCTGCTCGTGTGGGAAGGCGGCGTCGGCGAGCTTGGTCTCCTGCAGGCAGAGGATGTCAGGCCGCGTCGCCGCCAGCCATTCGACGACGCGGGGCATGCGTGCGCCCAGGGAGTTGACGTTCCATGTGGCCAGCCTCATGGCGGGGACGGCTCGTCGATGACCGCGTCGATCACGGTGGCGAGCTCGACGTCCCGCGCGGTCAGCCCGCCGCTGACGTGCGAATAGATCTCCAGCTCCACGAAGCACCATTCATGCAGGCGGATGTTGGGGTGGTGGCCGACGCTCTCCGCAAGGGCCGCGACGCGGTTGATGAACTCCATCGCCGCGGCGAAAGAGGCGAAGCGAAGGTCGCGATGGATGCGGTCGCGCTCGACGATCCACGCCGGGTGCGCCTTGAGCGCGCGGTAGGCGTCCTCCGGGGTCAGTGCCGCGGGACGATCAGAAGCTGCCATACACCGGGATCGTGGCGCCGGTGATGGCGCCGGCGTCGTCGGCGCACAGGAAGGCGATGACCGCCGCGATGGCCGCTGGCGACACCGCCTTGGCGAGGTCTGCCGGCTTCATCCAGGAGTGGTTCGCGGGCGTGTCGATGACTGCCGGCACCACCACGTTGACGCGCACCCCCGTCTTCTTGACCTCGTCGGCCATCACCTCGGTCAACCGGATGACCGCGGCCTTGGCGACCGCGTACGCGGCGGAGCCGCCTCCACCGACCAGCGCCGAGCGCGAACCGACATTGACGATGCTGCCCCGACCGGCCGCCGTCATGCGTGCGGCCGCGGCCCGGCACGACCACCACGCGGTGTAGAGGTTGAGCTGGAACATGTGCTGCACGTCCGCAGGGGTTGCGTCGATCACGGTTCCACCAACGAAGCCGCCGGTGACGTTCACGAGCGTGTCCACGCCTTCCTCCAGCGCGTCGAGGCGGTGCCAGAGCGCGTCGACGGAATCCGCGTCGGTGAGATCGGCGCGCTCCCAGATCGTGCCCGGGGAGATCGCCTCGAGGTCCTTCACAGACTGGCGGGGCGTGGCGACACCGACAACCCGCGCGTGCTGAACGGCGAGCGCCTCGAGCACCGCGGGGCCGAGGCCACCGCTGGCGCCGCAGACGACGGCGGTCTCAGGCACCGGCCCATCCTACGTCGCCTCTAGCATGGCCCGGCAAGCGCGAGGGAGACGAGCAGATGGCCAGACCGGCGGTAGGGGTCACGTGGAGCAGCGACCTCGTGGGACGGTCCGCACACCCCGGTGAGAATGCGTTGAAATACCTGGCCCTCCTCGCGCAGGCCGGCACCACTCCGGTCTTGCTCACACCGGGCACGAGCACGGCCGTCCTCGGCCGCCTCGACGGCCTGCTGCTCCCCGGCGGCCCGGACATCGAGCCGTGGCGGTATGGGCAGGAGCCCGGTGGATTGCTCGAGGCCGTCGACGCCGAGTTGGACGCGCTCGAGCTGGAGTTCGTCGAGGGCGCGCAGGCGCGACGTCGGCCGGTCCTGGGCATTTGCCGAGGCCAGCAGCTGCTCAACGTCGCGCTCGGCGGCACCCTCCACCAGCATGTCGTCCACCCCCAGTGGGACCACGATCCCAGCACAGCGGTGCACGAGGTGCGCGTCGAACCCGGGACGTTCCTGCAGCGCAGCCTCGGCGTCGACACCGCGGCCGTCAACAGCGGGCATCACCAGGCCGTGGACGTCGTCGCCGTTCCGCTGCGTGTCGCGGCGCGCAGCCCCGACGGCGTCGTCGAGGCTCTGGAGAACGAGGATCGTCAGCTGCTCAGCGTGCAGTGGCATCCCGAGGAGATGCGCGATGCGGACGTGTCACGCCGCCTGGTCGCCGGTTTCGTGCGCTGGATGGGCCTCGACGGCGGGGAGCTCGGTCAGCCTACTTGACGAGCTCGCGCCAGCTGTTCGCCTCGATGGCGACGTCGTACTCGAAAGTCGACTCCTCGAGGGAGTCGCGCTTGGCTCTGTCCATGCCGCCCTTCCTGCTGGCGGTCTGCGCCTTCTTGATGTTCTGATGGGCGGCGCTTTGCTGCTTCTCTGTCACCATCAGCCTGCTCCTTGATCCGGTAGGGCATTGCGCGACTCCAGGCTAGCGCCATGTACCGCGGTACGCAGGCGCGCGAGTCGCACGTACAGCCGCTCGTGCGCGTCGACCGACTCGGCGAGGCTGAGCGTTCGTTCGGCGTGGCGGCGGCAGGCCCGGCGCGACAGTGATTCCACGCGAGCAAGCGCGGCGGCCGCGGCCTCGACGTCGTGGGGCGGCACCAGGTGCCCGGTGACGCCGTCGTCGACGACCTCGACGAGGCCGCCGACCCGCGCGGCGACGACGGGCGCGCCGGTGGCCTGGGCCTCGGCCGCGGTCATCCCGAACGGCTCGTCCCAGCGCGAGAGGCACAGCACCGCCCCCGCAGCAGCGAGCGCCGACCACAGCTCGGTGCGCCGCAGTGGTGCGTGGAAGCGCACCCCGGCGTCGCGCGCCCAACGCTCGCGGACCGCGTGCTCGTAGGGACCGTCGTAGGGCATGCCGTAAACGTCGATCGGCCAGCCGGCGAGGCGCGCGGCGGCGATGCCCTCGTCGACACCCTTCTCAGCGCTGAAGCGAGCGGCGATCAGCGCGACACGCGGCGCCTCGAGGCAAAAGGGGATGCGCTCGACGGGGACACCGTCGCGCAAGACCGCGTCAACGTCGACCTGCTTCGCCCATCCCGCGGCCTGCGCGCGCGACACCGCGGCGCACCAGACCGGCGCGGTCCCACGCCGGCGCGCCGCGTCGATGGCCGCTGCCATCGCTGCGCTGGGTGGGAGATGGAGAGTGTGCAGCACGGGCAGCCCCATGCCGGCGGCGACTGCCACCGCCGGTGTGTCGAAACCGTGGTTGTGCACGAGGTCGAACCCGCCGTCGGCAACATGCTTGTACACGCGGCGATAGGCATCGACCATGGCCGGGGACGCCGGCGAGACCGCCGCCCCGGGGTGAATGAGGTCGCACTCGAGCGGTGCGGGGTCGACGTCGACGTCCGCCCTGGTCACGCCGTCGAGCCGCGACCCTCGGGCGGCGTAGACAACGACGTCGTGACCGCGGACCGGCAGCGCGCCGGCGAGGTCGGCGAATACCGCCTGGGCGCCACCGACAAACAGGTCCCCGATCGGTGTCACAAGGGGAGCGATCAGCGCGATGCGCACGCCGGATTGCCTCTCACGCGCGCCGCTTCCAGCACAACCCGCGCGGCGGGTTCATCCCCAGGGTCACGAAGTCGACGAAGCGCGACCCGCACGCGCTGATCGCCGGGACGGCGTCCGGGTAGAAGATGCGGGCGAGCTCGACGGCCTCCGCGACGGACGGATACTCGACGAGCATCGGGCCTTCGAACACGACGTGCTCGAAGCCGTGTGCCAGCAACCAGGCGACGTCGCTCGGCCACACCACGACAACCAGGCCACCGGGCGCGCACCGGCTCTCCATCGTCCGTAGGCAGTGATCGGGGTCATCCAGCGCGACGACGGTGAACGCCGAGCAGCTGATCACGAGGTCGTACCCCGCTTCAGGCCCGGGCGGAGCGTCGAAGAACCCTCCGACGACGCTGACCTTGGCAGCCGCCCCGGCCAGACGCTTCTCGAGGATGCGGCGCAGCCCGGCGGCCGGCTCAGCGGCCACGACGACGTCGGCGCGTCCGGCCAGGTCGAGGGTCAGGCGCCCGGCGCCGGCGCCCAGTTCGAGCACGCGCCCGCAGCGCTCCGGGAGCCACTCGAGGATCCCCTGGTGGAGGCGCTCGCCGGCCACGAGGCGGGCGTAGAGGTCGGGCTCGATGCGGTAGAGGAGTTCCCAGGCGAGCTCGTCCGGGTGGCGCAGGCGGCCCCGGTCATCGAGGAAGCGAGCGCGCTCGTCGGCATCGAACACGAGCAGCGCGTCCCTGGAGTAGCGCTCGGGGAGGGTGGCGTCCGCTGCCGCGACCAGCCTGCTCATGGCAGCCGCCACTGTGGCAAAAGACAAGGGCCGGTGCGATTGCACCGGCCCTTGTCGAGTTCTGAGACGTTTGCTAGCTGCGTCGGCGGCGCGGGACGAGCACGCCCGCGAGGGCCACGCCCAGTCCGCCGAGGAGGAGGAAGCCGCCTATGGACATCCCGGTCAGCGAGTCCGTCCCGCCCGTACCCGGGGTGCTGATGGCCTGGACGCCGCCGCCACCCGAGGTGGTGGTGACAGGCTCATCGCCACAGGCGCTGGCCGCGCTGGTGTTGTTGGTGTCACCGCTGTAGGTGGCGACCCACTGGTAGTTGCCGGCGACGGTCAGGTGGACAGCGGCGCTCGTCGCCTTGCCACCCGAGATCGTGACGGTCGATGCCGAACCCGCCACAGCGGTGGCCGAGGCGCAGACCGCGGCGCCGCCAAGGCCGGTCGGGCCGTACAGGGTGAAGGTGACGGTCCCGGTGGGGTTGTTGCCGGCCGAGACGGTCGCGGAGTCGCTCACGTCGACGGGAACCTGGCCGCCCGCACCGGCGGTGGTGGCGATGGTCGGACCAGCCTGCTTGACCTTGACGACCTCAGCCTGGCAGCCGCTGGTGGCCGACTTGTACGGCGAGTTGGCGGCCGGGGTGTAGGCCGCGACCCAGCGGTAGGTGCCGACGGCAGTCGTGGTGTGAGAGGCGCTCGATGCGATCGAACTATTCGCACCGGGCACCAGGCTGACGTCCTTGTCGACGAACGCGGCGGTGCCGGAGCAGGTTGCGTCAGTCGGTGAGAACAGCGAGAAGGAGACCTTGCCCTTGGGCGCACCGAGGCTCCCGGTGACGGTCGCCGAGTCGTGGATAGCCGTCCCAACAGTCCCACCCGCGGAGGGGGTGGTGCTGATCGCCGAGGTGCAGTTGCTTGGCGCGGCCAGCGTCGCCGCATAGGTGTGCTCAATCCCACTGGCTAGGGTGCTGCCCAAGTAGATCACCTCGGTGACAGTGCCACTGGCCGACGCGGCACCGGACTTGGTGAAGATGTCCGTTGCCCCGGTACTCGTTGTGGTGTACACCGCGTTCTTGACGA
Source organism: Candidatus Dormiibacterota bacterium (assembly GCA_030948845.1). GTDB lineage: Bacteria > Chloroflexota > Dormibacteria > Aeolococcales > Aeolococcaceae > Aeolococcus. The sequence continues at coordinate 827 of JALYZN010000015.1, read as the reverse complement.
CCGTGGCGGTGTCAGGGAAGCTCACGATGACCAGCCTGTTGGCCACGTTATTGTCGAGGTGGGCTACAACGCTGTAGTTGGAGCAGTCCTGCGAGGCGCTCACAGCCCCTGTGTTGGCGAAAGCAGTCACCACGGTGGCGGCCCCTCCGAGGAAGATCGCGCCCCCAATGACGATCGAGCCGGCGGCGCCGACGCGGAGGCGCCTGCCGAATCCTGTGCCGCGGTCCACCATGTCGGACCGCCCGTCCCCTCTTCCCGTCATGTCGCTCCTCCGTACCCTAAAGTGGGGCAAAGGCCCCAATCGCTTCACGTCAGACGACACTGTAACAAACGCCCTACAAGATTGCTACCTTTGCGTCGTTACACGCATTCCAACGGATCGGCGCGAATGGGTCGTTGAGATCGAGATTCCAACCCTTCCTGCGATCAGGGGATGTACCGGGCGGGGCTCTAGCCGGCTACGGCGACCCACAACCGCCCGAACGCGGGAAGCCGGGGGCTTGTCGCCCCCGACTCCCGTCCAGGTGCTTGGTCAGCTTCCCTGGGCGCGCACGCGGCTGGCCCGCGGGCCCTTGTCGCTCTTCTCGACCTCGAAGGTGACGGCCTCGCCGCCGGCCAGGCTGTCGAAGTTCAGCGACGGATCGAGGCCACTGCGATGGAAGAAGTACTCCTCTCCATCCTCGGCGGCGATGAATCCGAATCCGCGGTCGCTCTGGACCTTCTTGATTGTCCCGTTTGTGGACATATCGTGTCTCCTGCCCTCTCGACTCTTCTGAACGACGCGCGGTCCGTTCGAGAAGGCGAGGACGAAGCACGAGCGACTGCCG
>JALYZN010000072.1 GCA_030948845.1 Candidatus Dormiibacterota bacterium | reverse complement strand
GGCCGGCATTGCGCCGGCCCGCTTTCGCCATTTAAGTGGCGCGCTTCGGGTTAGAAAGGAACCCGCGTCGAGAGGAGGCCGGCGCCAGGGCCGCGGCCCGCGAGGATCCAACAGAACTCGACGGCGTCGCGCTCGATCGCCTCACCGCCGCTGCCGCTGCGCCACGCGCCGCCGGCCGGGCCGGTGAGCGTCAGGGTGAACGGCTTGCCGTGGCGTTGGGCCCATTCGGCGACGACGTCTTCGACGATCCGGTCATCTCGTCGCGAACGCGAGGGAGCGATGTTGACGCGGCAGGGCGTGCAGGGCCTTGGCCCCGGGCTGTCGTGACGATAACCCGGGGCCGGCGGCCTTCAGGGGCGTCCTAGCCGGTGGCGACCTTGCCCTTGGGCTGGTGGTGGGCCGTGAGTGTGGTCCACTCCGCCTTCGTCGGGGGCGCTTGCACGCCGCCCTTCTGGAGCGCAGCTCCGAGGCGCTCGTTCATGAATTTCTCCTGAGACTCACGCGAGTCCCAGACCTCGACGACCATCCAGCCGGTCGGGGTCTTGCCACCGGCGTGGGTGATCATTCCCGCCGGCCAGTCACCATCGCCAGTGTTCATGTCGATGCCGAGCGCCTCGTTGACCTTCTGGTAGACGTCTTCTCCGAACCCCTCAAATTCGAGCACCAACAGTTCCGCCATCAGCATGCCTCCTCGTCTGGCGGGCCGGCGGCCCACTCGGAGGTGAGCATCGCAGCCGACGCTCCCCAAGGGTCTGTCCGCTGGCGGACGCTGGCCAGAGCCTGCCGGTACCGGCTGTGGCTCCCCGCCGAGGGGACGCGCAGGAGCCTGTGACGGCCGCTGTCAGCTGGTGGCGGGTTCGCCGCCTGGCGCCATCCAGTCCCAGGTGAGCATGACGTGCACGCTCTCGTCGGTTGCGCCGCCCGATCGGTAGGCAGCAAGCGCGGCGGTGTTGTCCTCATCGGTGAGCACCCACATGTCGTAACAGTGGCGCTGGCGCGCGATCGCGGCGAGCTCGGCGAGCAGCGCCCTGGCCACGCCGCGGCGGCGCTCGTCGGGCGCGACGGCGAGCTCGTAGACGAACATCTCCCTCCCCTTGTCGGGGTGGACCATCTCGACCCCGGTGACGAAGCCGACCGGCCGGCCGGCGCGCCAGGCGATGAGCAGGTGGTGGGTGGGGTCGCGCAGGAAGGAGCCCACCCATGGCTGCTGCGGTGGCTGGTCGAAGAGGTCGGCGGCGTCCATGACGTCGGCGTCGTCGCCACTGCCGAGGCGGCGGATGCTGAGGTCGTCGGGCATGGTGCCGATGTTCGGTGATGGGTGCGTGTCGCGGCTATGGGGCCGACGGGGTCGCCGCGATCCGCGCCGCTCTCGAGGAGAACAGGTTCTCGTTCGCTGGCTGACGCGCTAGCGGCCGCGCAGGAAGGCGCGGAGGGTGACGTCGAGCCAGATGGCGAAGCGCGCCGCCGTCCAGCCGCGGTCGGTGGTCAGACTGACGATGGTGCGCGGACCGGCGAGCACCCAGAGGAGGTCCGTCACCGCTGCGGCAGTGATCCCGCGCGGCAGCAGGCCGTCGCTCTCCAGCCGCTCGGCGAGCGCGCGGAAGTCGCCAAGCGCGCGCTGCATGGCGACGCGCTGGACGGCGGCGATCTCCGGTTCGACCGCCGCCGCCTCGGCGGCCACGCCGAGGAGCGCCGACGACCGCTCCATGGCGGAGCGGGCCATCTCGACGATCGTCTCGAGGCGCTGGTCGAGGATGGGGCTCTCCAGCGCAGGGGCCATGGTGTCCCGATCGAGAGGCGCCACCAGCGGCTGTTCGCCGACAGCGCTGGTCTCGAGGCAGCGCTCGAAGAGGCGCGCCTTGGAGCGAAACCGCACGTACACGGTGCGCGGAGAAACGCCCGCCGCTTCGGCGACGGCGAGCAGAGCTGTAGCCACGTACCCGCGCTCCACGAAGAGCTGGGTGGCGGCCTCGAGGACGCGGCGCTCGGTGAGGGCCACCTGCTCCCGCCTGAGGCCGCTCCTTGCAGCGGGCGTGGCGTCGGTGATCACCGAGTGCATTTTGCGCGTACTGATTGCAGCCGCGCTGTACGTATGAGTCTCGCAAATCCGCCGAAACGCGCGGCAGCCCGCGGTGAGCGTGTCCCTGCGAGAGTCGGAGTCGTGATCAGCGAGACCGACCGCGCCACCGCATCCAGCGCCCCCGGCGAGGCATTGCCGGTGGTGGTGCGGGACCTGGTCAAGCGCTACCCCAAGCGGCCCTCGAACGCAGTGGACGGGGTGAGCTTCTCGGTCGCCCCCGGCGAGGTGTTCGGGCTCCTCGGCCCCAACGGCGCTGGCAAGACGACGACGGTCGGCGTCCTGACCACGCGGGTGCGCCCCACGGGTGGGCTGGCCATGGTGGCGGGGATCGACGTCATCCGCGACCCCGTGGCGGCCAAGCGCCGGCTGGCCACCGTGCCGCAGCGGTCCAACCTCGACCGGGCGCTGTCGGCGCGGCAGATTCTCCTCTTCCACGCGGCCTACTTCGGCATCCCGGCAGCAGAGCGGACGCGCCGGGCCAACGCACTGCTCGAGGAGTTCGGCCTCCTCGACCGCGCCGACGACAAGGTCGACTTCTTCTCGGGCGGTCAGTCGCAGCGGATCATGATCGCGCGCGCCCTCATGCACCAACCGGAGGTGCTCTTCCTCGATGAGCCGACCACCGGGCTGGACCCCCAGGCGCGGCTGTTCGTGTGGGACCGGCTGCGGGACCTCAAGTCGCGCGGGGTCACCATGATCCTCACCACCCACGACATGGACGAGGCGGCGGAGCTGTGCGCCCGTGTGGCGATCATGGACCACGGCAAGATCCTCGCCATGGGCACCCCGGAGGCGCTGACCGAGACGGTCCCGGGGCAGAACAGCCTGGAGGTGGGCATCGCGCTCGGTGGCGGCGATCGCGACGCAGTGCTGGGCGCGCTCAGCGCGGTGCCCGGGGTGGAGCGCGCCGAGCCGGTGAGCAAGAGCGCCGGTGGGGGTGCGGCGGCCTCCGATGGCACGCCGTACCACGTGCGCCTCTACACCTCGGTCGACGCTCCCTCGCTGGTGGCGCCGGTGGCGCGGCTGATCACCGACAACAGTGGCGAGCTGGTCGACCTGTCGATCGGCAGGCCGAGCCTCGAGGACGTTTTCATCCACCTCACCGGGCGGGCGCTGCGCTGATGGCGGTGGTGAGCGCGCCGGCGACGCCGGCTCCGGGTGACAGCCCGTTGGTGGCCTTCCTGGCCATTCTGCGCCGCGACGTCGCAGTCACCGGGCGCGAGCTTCCCGCCTTCCTGGCCCAGGTGATCCTGCAGCCGCTGGGCCTGCTGTTCGTGTTCGGGCGCGTGCTCACCGACCTCGGCTTCACCAACCCGGCCTACGCGAAGCAGCTGTTCCCCGGGATCGTGGCGATGACGATCATGCTCACTGCCATCCAGAGCGTCGCCTTCCCGCTGGTCATCGACTTCTCGTTCACCAAGGAGATCGAGGACCGCCTTCTGGCGCCCCTGCCGGCGAGCTGGGTGGCGGCGGAGAAGATCGTGTTCGCGGCCGGCCGGGCGATCATCGCCGGGCTGGTGATGTTCCCGGTGGGGGTGCTGGTGCTCGGGAGCATCCCGTTCTCGGGCAGCGGCCTACCGCTTCTGAGTGCCAGCATCCTGCTCGGCGCCCTGGCGGGCGGGGCGATGGGGCTGACCCTGGGGACCGCGGTCACGCCGGCGCGCATCAACATCATGTTCGCGATCGTGCTGACGCCGCTGATCTTCACCGGCTGCTCGCAGTACCCGTGGCCGTCGCTGAGCAAGCTGCCCTGGTTCCAGGTGCTGACGCTGCTCAACCCGCTGACCTATGTCAGCGAGGGCACCCGCGCGGCGCTGGTCCCGAACGGCGTCCACATGACCACGTGGATGCCCCCGCTGGCGCTGCTGTTCGCGCTGGTGGCGTTCGGCTGGGCGGGAATGCGCGGCTTCCGGAAACGGGCGATCGACTGAGCGACGGTGGCCCGCGGCCGTACCGCGGAGCGCCACGACTGGCCGGGTTACCGCCTCCTACACTCCGCGGAGCCCATGCCACCTCCCGTAACCCGTCAGCCGAAGCGACCGTTGCCCCAACAGATGCGTCCGGAGTCTGTCCGGTGACCCTTCCCCGGGCGTATGAGGATCAACTTGTCGAGCGTGCCAAGAGCGACGCCGACGCATTCGGAGAGCTCTATTCAGCTTATTTCGGGCAGATCTACCGGTTCGTATACAGCCGAATGCACGACCAGGACGCCGCTGAGGACGTCACCTCAGAGGTCTTCTTCAAGGCTCTGCGCGCCATCGGCAGGTACAAACCCGCGGGTCACCCGTTCAGCGCCTGGCTCTATCAAATCAGTGTGAATGCCATCGCCGACCACTACCGCGCCCGCAAACCGGCCTCGAACATCGATGACGCGATCGGCGTCGCCGACCCCGAGCAGCCGCTGGACGAGCGCGTCGCCGAGAAGCAGGAGGCCGCCCGGATCTGGGCCGCCATCGACACCCTCCCCGAGCAGCAGCGCACCGCCATCACCCTCAAGCTCGGCGAGGACCTCAAGCTCGCCGACATCGGGGTCGTGATGGGCAAGAGCGAGGGCGCCATCAAGCTGCTGGTGCACCGCGGCATGATCGGGCTGCGTGCGCGCCTCGAGATCACCACGCTCGAGCGCGGGGAGGTCTGACGGTGGACAACCGCTGGATCGACCCCGAGATCGAGGGCATCTTCGACGGCGACCCGGAGCTCACCGAGCTCGCCCATCGCGTGCGCGCCGCCCGACCGGCGCCACCGCTCGACCCCCGTTTCGAGGGCGTGCTGCGTGCCCAGCTCATGCGCGAGGCGCCCGCCGTGCTTGGCGCCGGCGCCAGGCCGCAGCAGGCCGCCACGGCTCGGCCGCGCACCGTCGGCACCCGGCGCACCGGCTGGTGGCGGCGCTCGCCGCGCTTCGCGTGGGGGGGCGCTTTCGTCGGCGCCGCGCTCGTCGCCGCCGCGGTGTTCAGCGTGGCCAGGACCAACGTGCAGGACCACCAGGTCACCGCCTCGTCGGCCGTGGCCGACTTCCATGCGGTGAGCCCGAACAACGCGATCACGGTCGCGTTCAACCAGCCGATGAACCATTCCGCGGTTGTCGCCGGACTGCACATCCGCCCGGCCACCCAGGTGATGACGTCGTGGCAGGGCAACAACCTGCTGATCACCCCCACCCATCACCTGGCGGGCAACACGCCGTACACGGTGACCATCGACCGCAGCGCCACTCGGTCCGCGGGTGGGTCGCTGGCGGCCAGCGACATCCACATCGTGTTCGGAACGGCGCCGACGCCACCGCCGACGACGTCGGTGACGGAGCTCAGCCCGGACACCCTGGCGTCTGTCTCGGACAAGGCGGCGCTGGTCAGCGGCGGTGACGGGACGGTGATCGCCACCGCGTCGACCGCGGTTGCCGCCGCCCCGAGCGCGCCGGCCTCGGCGTCGCCGTCGGCGTCGCAGTCCAGCTCGGCGACAGCGTCGCCGCAGCCGAGCGCATCGGCGTCGCCGTCGCCATCGGCGAGCCCCTCGCCGAGCGCCAGCGCAGTGCCGTCATCGACGGGCGAGCTGGTGGCCATGCGCGCCGGCGGGAACGTCACCGACCTGGGTCCGGCAGCGTCATCGGCTGCGCTGGCGCCCAATGGGCTGCGCCTGGTGGCGGCCGTGCCCACCACTGCGGGCACCACCATCGAGCTGGTGTCGGTCGACGGATCCGATCGCCGCACCCTCGCCAAGCTGGCATCATCCGTGCTGGGCACGGGCTGGCTGTCGAGCAACACCGCGCTTGTCGCCGAGCCTGACCGTATTGTCAGCGTCGACCTGCTCGGCCACGTCGGCACGTGGACCACACTGCCCGCGAACACCACGCGCGTGCTGTTCTCGGCCAGGGGAGGCCAGGCTTTCGCCGGTAGCACCAGCGGGGACGGACAGCTGATCGACCTCGCCAGCAAGCAGGCGAGGGCTCTGTCCGGCAGCCGCGAGCTGGCGGCGTTCAGCGGCGACGGCCTGCTGGTGGCCTGGATCGACACCACCGCCAGCCCGGCACGGCTGCTCACCTCCCCGGTTGACCGCGACGCGGCCGCGACGGTGCCACTCGACCATCCTGCCGAAAGCCTCGCTGGCCTCGCGCTGGACCGCACCGGCGCCCACGTGGCGATCACCGACCAGCCGAGCACCGACGGCGGCGAGCTCGAGCTGCTGTCGTTGCCCTCGGGCACGGTGATGGCGCACGCCGCCCAGGCGCGGGCGCCGGTGTACTCCGGCCAGGGCGATCGGATCGCCTACATCTCCGGCGGCACCGCGAGGATCGCGAGCGTGCCCGGGGTGGTGCGCGGGACGGTCGTCAACGCACTGCCGGATGGCGCGGCCGGTGCCCTCAAAGCGTTCGTCGATGCCCAGATCCAATACAACACCGCGGCGCTCGCCACCCTGAGCGGAGCCGGTGTCGACGCGGGGGGGTCGACGCCGCACGGCCTCTCGCGCGGCTATGTGATCAGCGCGGTGGCCAATGTCGACGGCACGGTCAGCGCCTCCGCGCGGTTGATCGTCGACCCCTCGGCCGAGCACCCCGCCGCGTCCTTCGCCGACGAGTCGCTGGTGCTGGCGCCCAAGGACGGTGGCGGCTACGTGGTGGGCTCGCTGACCGGCGGGCACCTCTCCGACGAGCCGATCGGCCCGCAGGTGCTCGCGGTCGTGCCCGTCACGGGCCCGACGCTGGTGCTGCGGGTGAGCTTCGACAGCGACCTGCGTCCCGACAGCGTCGCCGGCGCTATCACGGTGACGACCCGGTCGGGCCGTACGCTGGTGGCTACAACGACGTACGACGCGAACACGCGCACGGCGACGGTCACCACGACGGTGCCCGCCAGCACGTCGGTGACACTGACCGTCAAGACGAGCCTGGTCGACATCGACGGGCAGTCGCTGGCTACCGCGTTCACCACTCCAACAGCCGGCTGACCATGGACTGGACGCTGGAGCTGATCGTCGTCCCCGTTGAGGACATCGACCGCGCCAAGTCCTTCTACATGGAGAAGGCGGGGTTCAACCTCAGCGTGGACCACAGTGCCGGCGAGGACTTCCGCGTCGTTCAACTCACCCCGCCCGGCTCGGCGTGCGCGATCGCGCTGATGAAGTCGGACGCGCCTGGATCGCTCAAGGGGCTGCAGGTCTGCGTCGCGGACATCGACGTGGCGCGGGCGCAGCTCGTCGAACGCGGTGTCGGCGTCAGCGAGGTATTCCACTTCGGGGAGACTGGCGAGACGCCGGGGCACGATCCCGAGCGCCGCGACTACAACTCCTTCGTGTCGTTCAACGACCCGGACGGCAACTACTGGCTGATCCAGGAGGTCAGCTCACGGGCCCGGACCTGAGCCGCTAACCACCACCCACCTCGGCGACTGCTGGTGTCCTCCGGGCCGGCGCCGTTCGCGGGCGGGTGCGGCGGCGGCCGGCGCGTACGCGCTGCGCCGTGGCCGCCGGGACGCTGCAATAGACTGACGTGCGCGACCGCGAGCCACCGGCGTGAGCGTGTACAAGTGAGCCCGTCCGTCGGGAGCGCCGGAGGGTCCTGATCAGTGTTCGACGGCTTCACGCTGGTAACCATCGACGTCGGCGATGTCACGCTGCGTGTGCGCCACGGCGGTGACGGTCCTCCAATCCTCCTGCTCCACGGTCATCCGCGGACGCACACCACGTGGCACCGCGTCGCGCCCATCCTGGCCCGAACGCACACCGTGGTCTGTCCCGACCTGCGTGGCTACGGTCAGTCGTCCAAGCCTGCGGAGCAGCCGAACCACGCCGCCTACGCAAAGCGGGCGATGGCGCAGGACTGCGTGCGTCTGATGGAGCACCTGGGTCACGCTCGCTTCGCCGTGGCCGGCCACGACCGCGGCAGCTACGTCGCCTTCCGCCTCGCGATGGACCATCCCGGCACCGTCAGCCACCTGGTGGCGATGGACTGCGTCCCCATCGGCGAAGCGCTGCGCCGGGCCGGGGCCACGTTCGCCACAGCGTGGTGGCACTGGTTCTTCCTCGGCAACCCACGGGCAGATGCGGAGCGGGTCATCAACGCCGACCCCGACGCCTGGTACCGCAGCGCCACAGTGCGTGCGCAGATGGGCGAGGAATCGTGGCTCGACTTCCGCGCCGCCATCCACGACCCCGAGACGGTGCACGCGATGTGCGAGGACTACAGGGCGGGGCTGACCGTCGACCGCAGCCATGACGACGCCGACCGAGTGGCGGGACGGCGTGTGGATTGCCCGACGCTGGTCCTCTGGTCGAGCCGGGATGACATGGCCACCCTGTACGGCGATCCCCTGGAGGTCTGGCGGCCCTGGGCCGGCGACGTGACCGCGGGCACCATCGAATCCGGCCACCATGCGGCCGAGGAAGCGCCCCGGGCGGTCGCCGCCGCCATTCTGGAGTTCGTGGCTCGAGACTAAGGAGCGGTTGTGTTCGCAAGTCAGCGGGCGTAGCATCCCATCCGGCCCAGGAGGCCCGAGCCCGATCCGAGGTGCACGGCCGCATCCGGGAACGGCCCGGCAAGCATCGTTCAGGCGAGCGCGGTTGGGAGGCGGCAATGGACACCAAGGGACAGAGACGGACACTGGGAGCACTGACCGCCGCGACCGTGATGACCCTGGCGGCGTGCGGGAGCAGCAACAACACCACGTCGAGCGGCGCCGCCACGAGCAACGCCACGAACATAGGCGGCAACGTGACCGTCTGGGCGGTTTGGTCGGGAACCGAGCAGAAGAACTTCCAGTCCGTCCTCGATGGCTTCAACTCCCAGACCGGCGTCACCGCACAGTTCCAATCGAAGGGCGACCAGCTCCCCACCGTTCTCGGAACCGCGATCAGCGGTGGCGCTCCGCCCGATGTCGCCATCCTGCCTCAGCCCGGCCTTCTCCAAGACCTTGTCAAGAAGAACGCCCTGCAGCCCCTCGACAGCTTCGTGGGCAGCACTCTGAGCAGCCAGTACGCGAGCGTGTGGCAGAAGCTCGCCAGCGCCAACGGCAAGACCTACGGCGTGTACTTCAAGGCGGCCAACAAGAGCACCGTCTGGTACAACGTCAAGTCGCTGACCGACGCCGGGGTCACCACGCCGCCGGCGACGTTCGACAACCTGCTCACCGACATGGGCACCCTCCAGCAGGCGGGCACCACGCCGTTCGCCATGTGCGGCGGTTCGGGGTGGACGCTCACCGATTGGTTCGAGAACGTGTACCTGCGTGTCGCCGGCGTCGCCAAGTACAACCAGCTCGCTGCGCACACCATCCCGTGGACCGATCCCTCGGTGACCACGACCCTCCAGACGCTGGCAAAGATCTTCGGCACCGACGCCAACATGGTCGGCGGCAAAGCGGGAGCGGTGTCGACGCCGTTCCCCGACTGCGTCAGCCAGGCGTTCGGACCAACCCCGAAGGCAGCCATGCTGTACGAAGCTGACTTTGTGGGTTCAGTCATCCCCACAGTGAACGCGACCCTTCCCGCCAAGACCGGTTACAACTTCTTCCCGTTCCCGTCGGTCAACGGTTCGCCCATCTCCGTGGTGGCCGGTGGCGACGTGGCGGTGATGCTCAAGGACACGCCCCAGGCTGAGGCCCTGATCAAGTACCTCGCCTCGCCCGCCGCCGGCACCATCTGGGCGCATCTAGGCGGCTTCACCTCGCCAAACAAGCAGGTGAACCTGTCGGTGTACCCGGACGACATCTCGCGCGCCGCCGCCAAGGGTGTCATCGACGCGGGCGACAACGTCGCCTATGACATGAGCGACCAGGCACCGGCGGCGTTCGGTGGCACGGCCGGCTCGGGTGAGTGGGCCGACCTTCAGACCTGGGTGCGCAATCCCAGCGACATCAGCGGCATCGAGACGAAACTCGAAGCGGACGCCGTTTCGGCATACGGCCACTGACTGGGCCGGCGGGCTCGCGGTATGACGACGGTCGCCGCGCCGCGGGTCCGCCCCGTCGCCGATACACGCACCGGTAGACCCAAGCCGGGCGGCGGGTGGAGCCGCAGCGCGGTCGTGGCGCTGTTCATGGCTCCGGCCGCCGTGCTGCTCGGCGCCATCGTCATCTACCCGACCATCGGCACGATGGTGCGCAGCCTCTACGACGACAGCGGCCACAACTTCGTCGGGGGCGCCAACTACCAGACGCTTTTCGGCACGGCCAATATCCTGGTGGCGCTGCGCAACAACGCCATCTGGGTGATCGTCTTCCCGTTCATGGTCACCTTCATCGGGCTCGTCTTTGCCGTGCTCATCGAGCGCATCCGCTGGTCCACGGCGTTCAAGACGATCGTCTTCATGCCCATGGCCATCAGCCTGTTCGCCACCGGTGTCATCTGGCGCATCGTCTATGAGACCGACCCCAGCCGCGGGGTGATCAACGCCGCGATCGGCACCGTCGCCGACGCGGTGCATCCGCCGGGGTTCTACGCGCTGCCCAACATCAAGCCGATCAGCGGCCTGACCGCCGCTGCCGACGGCAGCATGGTGAGCAAGAGCACCGCCGCAGCGGGCGGCACCCTGCAGCTCGGCCTGACCGGCATCTCACCGAGCTCGCTGCCTGCACAGGCCCTGGCGGCGCATCCGCCGGCGGCGACGGCGGGGGCGGTGAGCGGCGTGGTGTGGCGTGACTTCTCGCCCGGTGGCCACATCGGGGTCATCGACCCCGGGGAGAAGGGACTGCCCAGCATGCATCTCAACCTGGTGGGCTCGGATGGCAAGACGGTGGCCACCACGAGTAGCACCAGCGATGGCACTTTCCGCTTCACCGGCACGTCGGGAAGCGGCTACCACGTCGTCGTCGACCCCTCCAACTTCCGCCCGGCTTTCGCGGGGGTGAGCTGGCTCGGCGACCAGTCACTCACGCCGGTGAGCGGGCTCGGCTCCACCGGTCGCGCTCTGCTTGCCGTGCCGTTGGCCGATCTCTCCGCGATCGTGGCCATGATGTGGGTGTGGAGCGGCTTCGCAATGGTGATCATCGGGGCGGGCCTGGCGGCGCTCAACCGTGAGGTGCTCGAGGCAGCGCGCATGGACGGCGCCTCCGAGCTGCAGACCTTCCGCCACGTCACTTTCCCGCTGCTGAGACCGGTGCTCATCGTGGTGTTCATCACCATGATCATCAACGTCCTCAAAATCTTCGACATCATCCTGTCCCTGGTGCCGGAGTCATCGCAGCAGCAGACCAACGTCATCGCGCTCGAGATGTGGCGGCGCGCCTTCCAGAGCTTCCAGCCTGGCCTGGGCAGCGCGATCGCGGTCGTGCTGTTCGTTTTGGTCATCCCTGTCATCGCCATCAACGTGCGGCGGATCCGCGGATGAGCGCGCTGGCAGCCCCGGCGCCGGCGACAGCAGCAGCCGGCCGGCCGCGCCATGCCTGGCTGCGCAGGGTCTTCGGGCACGGCGTCCTCAACGTGGTGCTGGTCATCATCGCGCTGTTCTGGCTCGTCCCCACGTTGGGTCTCCTGGTCACCTCCTTCCGGCCGCCGCAGGACTATTTCGCCTCCGGCTGGTGGCATGCCATCACCACGCCACTGACGCTGACGCTCGGCAACTATGCGCACATCCTGCAGACGGGGAACATTCCGGACGCGCTTCTGACCACAGCCCTGATCACCGTGTCGTCGACGATCCTGGTGGTGCTGATCGCCTCGCTGACCGGCTACGCGATGGTCTTCCTCAACTGGCGCGGGCGCGATGCGGTCTTCGTGCTCGTCGTGGCGCTCATGGTGGTGCCGCTGCAGATGGCGCTGATCCCGGTGTCGTCGCTGTATCGCTCGGTGGGACTGTTCGGCACGCTTCCCGGGGTCGTCCTGTTCCATGTCGCATTCGGGCTGCCGTTCGCCATCTTCCTGATGCGCAACTTCTACACCGGGATCCCCAAGGACCTGCTCGAAGCAGCACGCATCGACGGCGCCAACGAGTGGATGATGTTCCGCCGCATCGTGCTGCCCCTGGGCAAGCCCGCGCTGGCGTCCTTGGCCATCTTCCAGTTCCTCTGGGTGTGGAACGACCTTCTCGTGTCGCTGAGCTTCCTGGCCAGCAACCCCCACCAGCCCATCACCGTGGCCATCTTCAGCCAGCTACGCCAGTTCGGCGCCAACATTGACGTCATCTCGACGGCATCCTTCGTGTCGATGATCATCCCACTGGCCGTGTTCTTCGCGTTCCAGCGCTACTTCGTACGCGGCGTCCTCGCCGGAGCCGTCAAATGACCACAGTGGGGTGGCACTGAATGGCACGCATCGCCTTCGAGCACGTCGACAAGCGGTACCCCGGAGCCGCGGGCCTGGCGGTCGACGACCTCAACCTGGAGATCAACGACGGCGAGTTCCTGGTGCTGGTCGGGCCGTCGGGGTGCGGCAAGACCACCGCGCTGCGCTGCCTTGCCGGGCTCGAGGACATCACCGACGGCCAGATCGTGATCGGCGACCGGGTGGTCAACGACCTGCCTCCCAAGAGCCGCGACATCGCCATGGTGTTCCAGAGCTACGCGCTGTACCCGCACATGACGGTGTTCGAAAACATGGCCTTCAGCATCCGCATGCGCAAGCGCCCCAAGGCGGAGATCGACACCAAGGTGCGCGAGGCGGCTCAGATCCTCGGGCTGGAGAACCTCCTCGACCGCAAGCCGGGCGCACTGAGCGGCGGGCAGCGTCAGCGAGTTGCGCTCGGCCGCGCCATCGTGCGCGACCCCGCGGCCTTCCTCATGGACGAGCCGCTCAGCAACCTCGACGCCAAGCTGCGCGTGCAGACCCGTGCCGAGATCGCCCGCCTGCACCAGCGCCTCGGGACGACCATCGTCTATGTCACGCACGACCAGGTCGAAGCCATGACCATGGGCGACCGCATCGCGGTGATGCGCGACGGAGTGCTCCAGCAGGTCGGCACGCCGAAGATGCTGTACGAGGCGCCGGCCAACCGGTTCGTGGCGGGCTTCATCGGCTCGCCGTCGATGAACTTCCTGACCGGGCGCGTGACCATCGATGGCGAGAGCGTCGGCCTGTCGCTCGATGGCCTGGAGATGCCACTCAGCGGACAGGCCGCGTCGCTTGCGCGGTCCCGCGGCGCCGACTCCGAGATCGTCCTGGGAATGCGCCCCGAGCACTTCGACGCCGCCGCCGCCGCGACCGCCGGGACGGTCAGCGTGCCCGCCACGGTCGAGGTGGTGGAGTTCCTCGGCAACGACGAGCTGATCCACGCGAACGCGGCCGGCAACGACATCGTGGCGCTGGTCCCCGCGGCGCGCGGGGTCAAGGTCGGCGACCAAGTTGCCCTGGTCGTCGACGACAGCGTGGTGCACGTGTTCGACCCCGGCACGGATGCCGTGATCAGCGCGGGCGGCGGAACCGCGCCCGCCGCCCGCGTCAGCGGGCTGACTCCGAACTAGACGCGGCCGGCCGGGAGGCTGTCAGGCGGTGGCCTCCACCTTTGCCGGGACACCATGCGGCGCGTCCACTGGGGCGGCAGCCATGCGGCCGTCGACGCGAAGCAGCGTCCAGCCCAAGGTCGCGGCGGCCAGGGCGAAGACGGCACCGACCACGAACGCGAGGTGGTAGCCGCCGAGCAGCGATGCGAGGGGGTTCGCCGCGTGCAGTGCGGCAGTGCGCGACGACGCCAGGCTGGCGAGCACTGCGAGGCCCAGCGCGCCACCCATCATGAACGCGGTGTTGACGATGCCCGAGGCCAGGCCGGACTCCTCGGGGCCCACGTCACTCATGGCGGCGAGCAGCACCGGGTTGAAGGCGAGACCGGCGCCGGCGCCGAGCAGGATCATGCAGGGCAGGATGTCGACGAGGTAGCTGCCGCCGAGAGGCGCCCGGGCGAACAGCGTCAGACCGGCGCTCGCAAACAGCAGGCCAACCGCCAGCGGTCGCTTGATCCCGAAGCGCATCACGAGCCGGGCGGAGACGCCCACGGACAGCGCGCCCATGATCAGGTTCGCGGCTAGGAAGGCGAGCCCGACCTGCAGAGCGGTGTAGCCGAGCACGAGCTGGAGGTACAGCGCCGACACGAAGAACCAGCCGAACATCGCCGCCGCCCACAGCACTCCGATGACGTTGGCCGTGGCCACGTTGCGGCGGCGCAGCAGCCCCAGCGGCATGAGCGGCGCCGGCACCCGTGCCTCGATGACCAGGAACGCCACGAAGATCGTCACCGCACCGGCGAGACGAGCCAGTGTGGCGGTGGACGTCCACCCCGACTCGTTGCCGTTGACGATGGCGTACACCGCGAGCATCAACGCCGCCGTCACCGTGAGCGCACCGGCGACGTCGAGGCGCGCACCCGCGTGGCGTCCCGGGCCGGCAGGAAGGAGCCGCAAAGACAGCGCCGCGACCGCGGCGCCGATGGGCAGGTTGACAAGGAAGATCCAGTGCCAGTTGAGGAAGTTGGTGAGCACGCCGCCGAGAAGCACTCCGATGGAGCCGCCCCCGGACGCAACGAAACCGAAGATGCCCATCGCCTTGGCGCGCTCACCCGCCTCCGTGAACATGTTCATGGTCAGCGACAGGGACACCGCCGACGCGACCGCACCGCCGATCCCCTGGACGGTCCGCGCCACTACCAGCAACTCCTGCGACTGGGCGAGACCGCAGGCAAGGGATGCCGTGCTGAAAAGGCCGATGCCGCTGATGAAGAGCCGGCGCTGCCCGTACAGGTCACCCAGCCGTCCGCCGAGCAGCAGGAATCCCCCGAAGGTGAGCAGGTACGCGTTGACGACCCATGCCAATGTCGTCTGCGAGAAGTGCAGGTCGGCCCGGATCGACGGCAGCGCCACGTTCACGATGGTCGAGTCGAGCACGATCATCAGCGTGCCCATGCACAGCACGATCAGTGCCAGCCAGCGGGTTCTTCCGGTCATGGTCATGGGTCAACTCCTGGAGAGTGGTCTCGCAGGTTGGACGGTGCGGCGGCAGGGAACTCATCGCTCCAGCACCGATGAGTTTGCGGTGACCACGCCGTCTTGACTCAGATGAAGTCCTGGCGCCCTGCCGCCATCGTGTATGACGTCAGCGCGCTCGCGCCCGGGTTGGCGGCGATCGATGGACTCGCCCATCTCCAGCTCGAGGCACGCCGCGCCGGCATGGACATCACGCTCACGCGCCCGTCACCGCCTCTGTGCGCCCTACTGCAGTTCGCGGGCCTGGCCGATGCCCTGCGCGTCGAGACGATCGGGGAGACCGAAGAGCGGGAAGAGCGTCGGTGTGTCGAGGAAGAAGGTCAGCTGGCCGATCCGCCCTCCTGATACATCGATGACCTGGAGCGCCCAGGGGTCGTAGCCGTTGCCGTTGACGCTGGGCTTGTACTGCCCGAACGCCGGCGAACCATTGGCATCGACGGTGCGGATCATCCTCGAGCCGCGGCAACCGATCCCCGGTCCGAACCACCAGCGGAAGATGTCGTCGCGGCCATTCAGCCACATGTCGAATGGCGGCATCGACTGGGTGGCGTCCTGCTGGATGACCCTGGTGAGCCTGTCGACGTCGTAGCGCTCGAATGCATCGACGTACTCAGCCAACAGGCGACGGTCGGCGTCGGTGAGCTCGCCTGGCGGGTGTTCGGTGTCCACCTTGGCGGCGGCGAGGCCGGCGCGGGCGCGCTGTAGCGCGCTGTTCACCGAGGCAACGCTGGTCTCGAGGAGCTCAGCCACCTCGGATGCCTGCCAGCGGAGCACCTCGCAGAGGATGAGCACGGCGCGCTGACGCGGAGGCAGGTGCTGCAGCGCCGCGATGAAGGCCAACCGAACCGTTTCGCGGGCCACCGCCACATCCGCGGGGTCGCCCTCCTCGACGATGCGCCCGTCGGGGATGGGCTGGACCCACCACGCCTCCGGCTGCGTGCGCAGGTTGGCCTCGAGGGGCTCGCTGGCAGGGCCGAGGTCCATGGGCAGGGCGCGACGCTGCCGGCTGTCGAGCATGTCCAGACACACGTTGGTGGCGATCCTGTACAGCCAGCTGCGCAGGGCCGCCTCCTCGCGGAAGGAGTCGATCTTGCGCCACCCCCGCAGCAGCGTGTCCTGGACCGCGTCCTCCGCCTCGAACGGCGAGCCCAACATCCGGTAGCAGTAGGCAACGAGCTCCGTTCGATGCTGTTCGAGGCGGTCCTCGAGCGCCGTCGCAGGGCTGAGGGTCGGCGGGGAGTCCGGCATGGCCGGATCGTACGTGTTCGCGGGCTGATCGCCGCCGGCGCGGACGCGAGGGACACCAGCGCCACTGATTTGAGGTGTCTCCCACTCTCCCGAGGTCAGCCGCGTTCGACGAGCGTGACGTGCACTGGGATGCGCATGGTGCCGTCGGCGTAGGTGAACGAAGCCAGCTCGCCGCCCAGCCTCTCGCGCAAGGATGCGCGGTGCTCTCGGGGCACCTCGATGTCGCGCTCGCCGGTCAGCGCGGTGAACAGCTGGTCGATGCCGTCGAAACGAGCGACATCGGAGAGGCGGCGCTGTCGCCAGCCGGCGGGCGCGACCACGGGGTCCGTCTGAGGCAGCGCCGCCGGCTCCTCACCGACGACCGCCCGCCACGCGGTCGCCAGCGCGTTGTCGTATGTCGCCCCGCCGCCCGACGTGGCCACAACGACACGACGCGCTACGACGCTGAGCTGCGGGAGCACGGCGTGCAGCACGTCCTGGGCGTCGATGGCGAGAAGCGAGACGGCCAGCGCAAAGGTGTTGTCCGGTTGGGTGAAATGCCACGGCTCCTCGACGACATCAACGCCTCCGGTGGCGCCGACGGCGGTGCGCAGGCAGCGGGTCAGCTGGTCGTCACCTGCAGAGAGCTCGAGGACACGATCCCCGGCAAGCGGCGCGGCCACCCCCGCCAGCTGCTCGGCGAGTGGCCGGTACACGGCGACGGCGAGGGTGCGGCCCGGCCGGGGCACCGCCTTCAGGGACCGACGGCGACCGCCGCTGCCGCAATCGCCGCAGCCCGCGCGGGGTCTCGCAGCACGCGCAGGAACGGCTGCTTGCGCTCCTCCCACACTTGTGCCGCGGCGATGAGCTCGGGGTGGCCCTCGATGAAGTGTGTCGTGTAGTCCCCAGAGATGAAATCGGGGTCGTCGAGGACGGCGAGGTGGTAGCACATGTTGGTGCTGATCCCGGTGATCGCGTACTCGAGCAATGCGCGACGCATGCGCGCGATGGCCAGCGCCCGCGTCGGCGCCCACACGATCAGCTTGGCGATCATCGGGTCGTAGTTCGGCGACACCATGCCCGGTGCGGCCAAGGAGGAGTCGACGCGCACACCGGGACCGCTCGGCTCGCGGTACCCGGTCACCTGTCCCGGTGACGGCATGAAGTTCTTCGCGTAGCGCTCGGCGTTGACCCGGCACTCGATGGCGTGGCCGCGCGGCACCAGGTCCTCCTGGCGGAGCTGGAGCACCTCGCCGGCGGCGATGCGCAACTGCTCGACGACGAGGTCGACGCCGTACACCAGCTCGGTGACCGGGTGCTCCACCTGCAGGCGCGTATTCATCTCCAGGAAGAAGAACTCGCCGTTGCTATAGATGAACTCGACAGTACCGGCGTTGACGTAGCCGACGGCACGCGCCGCGGTCACCGCCGCCTCGCCCATGCGCGCCCGGGTGGCCGCGTCGATGGTCGGCGACGGCGCTTCCTCGAGGATCTTCTGGTGGCGGCGCTGGATCGAGCACTCGCGCTCGCCGAGGTGGACGATGTTGCCGTGGGTGTCGGCGAGCACCTGGATCTCGATGTGGCGCGGCGAGTCGACATAGCGCTCGAGGAAGACGGTGGCGTTGCCGAAGGCACGCTGCGCTGTGCTCTGCGCGGCCTCGAGGCTCTCCCGCAGTTCCTTCTCGTCCTGGGCAACCCGCATGCCGATGCCACCACCGCCCGCCGACGCCTTGATGAGCACCGGGTAGCCGACATCCGTCGCGGCGGCCACCGCCGATTCGACATCCTCGAGCGCGTCGCTGCCGGGCACGATCGGCACGCCACTGTCGCGCATGCGCTGGCGCGCGGGCACCTTCTCGCCCATCGCCGCCATCGCGTCTGGACTCGGGCCGATGAAGACGATCCCGTTGCTGGCGCAGGCGCGCGCGAACTGCTGGTTCTCGCTGAGGAAACCGTAGCCGGGGTGGATGGCCTCGGCGCCGGTCGCTTTGGCGGCGTCGATGATGCGGTCGATCACCAGGTACGACTGCGCCGACGGGGCAGGGCCGATCTCCACCGCCTCGTCGGCGAGCAGCACGAACGCGGCGGTGCGGTCCGCCTCGCTGTGCACGGCGACGGTCGCGACGCCGAGGTCGCGGCAGCCGCGGATCACCCGCAGCGCGATCTCGCCGCGATTGGCGACGAGCACCTTGGTGAACATCAGTCGATCTGCACGATGGGGTCGCGCGGGCCGACCACGTCGCCCTCCTTGACATGCACCGCGCTGACAGTGCCGGCGCGGCTGGCGGTGACGTCGTTCTGCATCTTCATGGCCTCGAGCACCGCGACCACTCCGCCGAGGTCCACCTTGTCGCCAACCTTGACCGCAACCTTGAGGATCAGACCCTGCATGGGAGCGACGACTGTGCCCTCACGCACCACCGGCGCGCTGGCGGCTGCCGCGGCGCCGCCCTCGCCGCCACCTCCACCGCCGCCGACGCCGGCGCCGATGACGCGCACGCTGTAGCTCTGGCCGTCGACCTCCACGGTGAGCTCGCGCACGTCCTCCGGCGGCTGGTCGACGACCGCCTCCGCGCTCGCCGCGGCTGCGTCCCCGCCATCGTCCGGCGCGGCGGGCGGAGGCTGCTCCTCGGCCGGCTCGTCACCGAGCCGCTCGGGCACGACCTCACCGCGATGCAGCGCCAGCGTCTCCGACGGAAAGAGCGCGAAGCTGGCCACGGTGGCGTCGTCGGGGTTCTTCACGCCCTCGCGCTCGAGCTCACGACGGAGCGCGGGCAGCGCCGGCTCGAGAAGGTCGGCGGGGCGGCACGTGATCGGCTCCTCGCGACCGTTGACGAGACGGCGCACCTCGGGGTCGATCGGGTATGGAGGCGAGCCGTACAGCCCGAGGCAGTAGTCCTTGACCTCCTGGCTGACCGTTGCGTAGCGGTCGCCGTCGCAGACGTTGTACACGGCCTGCGTGGCCACGATCTCGATGATCGGAGTGACCATCGGCGGGTGGCCGAGCTCGGCGCGCACCCGGCGCGCCTCGATCTCGACGTCGTCGAGACGGTCGATCTGGTTGCGCTCTCGCAGCTCGGCGAGCGCGTGGCCCATCGCTGCGGGTGGCAGCAGACCGCGCAGCGCGGCGCCGTCGACACGCAGCGCGGGCACGTCGAAAACGCCGTCGTACGGCAGTAGCTGGTGCTCGAGCTCGGCCGACGCTGCGGTGACCGGGTCGAGGTCGATGCCGGTGTCGAGCTCGGTGCCGCGCAACGCCGCGATGACCCCCTCGGCAGCGGGCACGGACGCTCCGCCAGCCAGCGGCGCCAGCGCGACGTCGAGGCGCGACGCCCCCGCGACCGCCGCTGCGTAGACCGCGAATTCCGCCTGGCCCGTTTGCGTCGACAGCGACAGCGCCAGCGGAAGGTTGGTGGCGTCGACGACGCGCTGCACCAGTTCGCCGATGCGGGCGACGCCGAGCAGGCCGAGCGGATCGTGGATGCAGATGGCGTCGGCGCCGATGCCAGCGAGCTCCTCGGCGAGCGCGATCACGAGGTCGGGGTCGTGGCGTGGCGAGTCGGCGTAGACGATGGCCGCCTCGACCTCGCGGCCGACGAGGCGCGCCGCCTCCATAGCGTGGCGGAGGTTGCGCACATCGTTGAGCGGATCGTGGATGCGGAAGCGATCGATGCCCGCATCCGCGCCCACCTTGATGAAGGCGTCGACGACGTCATCGCCCACGTGGCGATGGCCGGTCAGAGCCTGGCCACCGAGCGACGCCACCAGGGTGCTGGACGGCGCCGCCTCGCGGATGGCGCGGAGCTGCTCGAAGGGTTCCTCGCCGAGGAAGCGCAGGGCCGCCTCGAAGGTGGTGCCCCCGAACACGTCGAGGCCGGCAAAGCCGCAGCCGTCGAGCACGCGCGCCACCGGGACGGCGTGACGGCTGCGCAGGCGGCTCAGCAGCAGTGCCTGCTGTCCGGCCCGCAGCGAGCACTCGACGAGTTCAAGACGCGGCATGGCGACCGATTGTAGGGAGGGCGATGGCAGGCGCCGATCAGGAGGCGAGCCCGGTGATGACCTCGAACAGCGGCGATCGGGTCAGCACGGCGGCGTCGACCACCAGCTTCACGGAGCGGTCACCGCCGCCGACCACTACTCGCTGCCGCTTGACCACCGCGGCGTCGACCCGCACCGGGTGCAGCGTGGCGGGCACCCCGAATGGGGTGACTCCGCCGATCTCCATGGCCGTGAGGGCCGTGGTCTGTTCGGCGCTCGCGAAGCTGGCCCGGCGCACACCCATCAGCTCGCAGCAGCGACCGTTGACGTCCAGGCGGGTCGTCGCCAGCACCATCGCCATCAGGTGCTGGCCGGGTGGACGTCGCGACGCCACCACGATGCAGTTGGCCGCGTCCTCGGGGTCGTAGCCGTAGGCGGCGCAGAACGCGGCGGTGTCGGCGAGCGCGGGGTCGCACGGCACCACCTCGTGCTCGACGCCGAGCTCGGCCAGCGCAGCGCGCACGGCGGGATGGGTGATCACGACTGCGATCCTTCTGACATTGGACTTCAATCGCGCCAAACGGTAGCATGGGTCCCCGGGGACGGTTCGAGGGGGGAACGGTGGTGGAAGGACAGCGACGGCGCAGTTACGAGGAGCAGGCTCAGCGGCTTGCCGACCTCCACGAGTACCTCGACCTGGTCCGCTATCCCACTCGCGTGCAGATGATGCGCGCCGTCGACGAGGCGGCGCAGCGGGCGGATTGCCTGGCTCGGCTCGACGAGACCCTCCAGCGTACTATCGCGGCGCGCTAGGCGCGGCGCCGGCGGGTTGGCCGTGCTCGGCGCAAGCCTGCAGGAGCTTGGCCTGCTCCACGAGGGCTGCGCCACCGTCGACGGGCGCACCATCGGCGAGATCGCGGCGGCGGCGCACGAGACGCCGGGCCAGGAGGTGATCCGCCCCGTCACCGAAGCGCTCAAGAACCGCGGCGGCATCGCCATCCTTCACGGCGCGCGCCCGCCGGATCGACATCGAGGTGATCGAGGCAGAGCTCGCTGAGCGGCTGCGGAGCTGGTCGCCTCCTCCACCCCGGTACCGGTACGGGGCGCTCGCCAAGGACGCGGCGATGGTGGGCTCCGCCTCCCGGGGAGCGCTGACCTCGCCGGTGCCGGAGCCGATTCGTAACAGCGCTGAGCTTGACCGTTCGACCAATCGTCCTCTAGGCTACCGCCCCTGATGTCCAAGTCGCTCGTCCTCGTCCTTGTAGGCCTCGGCCTGCTCCTGATTGGGAGCGGGACCCCGAGGTTCCAGACGAGGCGTGCGCGCACGTAGGGCAGCACAGACCAGATCCGGAATCACAAAGGTCCCCTCCTCAGGAGGGGGCCTTCTTTTTTTACCCACGACACGGAGGCACGGCGATGGACAACGGCGGACACCGGCAGGGAGCTGCCCATCACGGCGAGGACGAGGTCGCGGACGGACCGGCGTCCAGGGAGCGCCACCAGCGCGAGCCGTCGCAGTTCCGGAGCCGCCCGTTCGGCGCTCCATCGAGGAACTACCACGAGGCTGGCTTCGACGACGTGCGCGACGCCATCCACCGCACCTACAAGTGATCCAGGCCCAACCGGCCTCAGGTTCGGGCAGGAACGTCCCTTCGGAGGTGGTCGACTACATCGCCCTGGTGGAGCGGCGCGAGGGCCAGGACCCGGCCTGCGAGGCCACCATCAAGGTGCGCATCGGCGACGACGTGGTGCACACCGCGCCCGAGGGCAATGGCCCAGTCAACGCCATCGACGCGGCCATGCGCACGCGCTCTCCCCGACGTTCCCGGAAACCGCCACCACCCAGCTACACGACTACAGGCGCGCGTGCTCGACGGCCATGGTGGCACCGCGGCGAGGGCGACTACTGCGTCGGCGCGGGCGGACACCATGCGCTCCGGCGCGATCGAGGCGGGGCTGACGAAGGTGCCGTCGAAGTCGATCTCGTCGTAGCACTTGTCGGAGATCATCCACAGCCCACGCCGTCGACTGTCGGCAGATAACCCGCCTCAAGCTCGGGTGCGTTGCGCGCCCTCATGCAGATGTCGCCCGCCGCTCGCACATCGATGGCACGGTCGTTCCCCGCCGGGAAACCTGACGTGCCCTGCGACGCGCACTGACCGCAAGCTCAGCAAGCGACAGCGATCTGGGTGGTCACCCATGCGGGCACACCGCGCGGCTGACGACCGGTCCGCTCAGATGCGCACCGTGAGCGTCGTCATTCCGCCGCCCTCGAGTTCCTCAAGGCCGGCACGGCGGCCCGTGATCGCCAGGATGATCGAGGCGAGCGGACCGCGCACCTCCGGCCCGACACCCGCGGACCACTCGACATCCGTGGCACGCAGGGTCAGCCCGTCCGCGCGTCGCTTGGCGCCGATCAGGAGGTTGGACTTGCGGTAGAAGTCGACCGCCGTGGTCAGAGCGTCGTCCGAGTACTTGTGGCGGATGCCCAGCGGGCGGCGAATGTCCTCACCGTGCACGATCATCTCGCCGACCATCGCGTCAACCGGGCCGGGGGGATGGGTCGTCCTGGCAAGCTCCTGCTTGAAGCGCCCCAGCGCGTCCGACCCCGTGCTGCCCCGTTCGGCGGCGACGCCCTTCTCCTGCACTGAGTTGAAGCGGAACCCCGATCCCAGGAACTGGCCGAAGAACCGCGGTGGGGTCATCTTCGCGGTGGCAGTCATATGCGCGAGCACGTCGCGCACCGTCCAAGCGCTGCAGAGCGATTGCGCTGACCACTGCTGTTCCGACAGTGGTTCGAGGTCCGCAACGAGAGCCCAGCGCTCAGCGTGGATGATCGGCCATGGATCTGCCGGCATTTCTCACACCCCCAGTGGCGTGGCCGAGTCTATCAGTCGCCGCCTAGGTCTCAGGTCTGCGCTTCGGCCTCGATCTCCACTTTCCAGCGCGGGTCGAGCAGAGCCTTGACCACCACCATGGTCGCCGCGGGCCGGGTGTCGCCAAACACCTCACCGTGGGCGCGACCGACGGCGTCGGCGTCAGCCGCGTCGGTGAGGAACATGCGCGTGCGCACCACGTCCGTGAGCGACGTGCCCGCCTCGGTCAGCGCCTGCTCGATGATCTCCAGGCAGCGCCGGGCCTGCACGGTGGCGTCAGGGTCACAGCTGCCGTCGGGCCACACGGGTGCGGTGCCGGACACGACGACGCGGCCGTCCACGGCGAGGGCGCGACTGAACCCGATCCGCCCCTCATACGGCGACCCCGAGGAGATGCGCTTGCGCTCTCCCACTACGGGACGAATCCCTCGGGCGGCCGCGCCGTCTCGCGCATCTTGGCGCGGTGCTCCGCCAGCGAGGCGGCGACGCTCTCGTCAAAGAGCCCGATGATCTCGGCGGCGAGGTGGCCGGCGTTGCGCGCGCCCATGTCACCGACGGCGACCGTCGCCACGGGGATTCCCGGCGGCATCTGCACGATGCTGAGCAGCGAGTCGAAGCCGCTGAGCGGCGTGGCGGCGAGCGGGACACCGATCACCGGCAGCGTGCTCAGGGAGGCGAGCACGCCGGGAAGATGCGCAGCGGCCCCGGCGCCGGCGACGAGCACGCGCAGACCACGCTGCGCCGCCTGCTGCGCATAGCTGCGCACGACGTCCCCGGCACGGTGCGCGGACATCACGCCGATCTCCCAACCGATGCCATATTCGTCGAGGACCTTGCCGCACTTGGTCATCACATCCAGGTCGGACTCGCTGCCGACCACGATCCCAACCATCAACGTTCCGCTCATCTGTCTCCTGCCTGCTCGAGTCCGATGTCGCTGCGGTACCTCATGCCCTCGAAGTGGATTCCCGGGAGCGCCCCGTACACCTGCTGTCTGGCCTCCTCGGGGGAGTCGCCGCGGGCGACAAGTGTGAGCACCCTGCCCCCATCGGTGCGCAGAGTGTCGTCGGCCTCTCGCCTGGTGCCTGCGTGAAACGCGATCACGTGTGGATCGAGCTGATCGAGCCCAGTGATGGCGTCGCCCCTGCGCGGTGCTCCGGGGTAGCCGGCCGCCGCCAGGACCACCCCGACCGCGCTGCTCGGGTTCGCTGCGACTCCGCAGCCAGGTGACAGCGTGCCTGCCGGGCAGTCCGCCATCAGGGTAAGCAGGTCGTCGGTCAGGACGGGCACGATGACCTGCGTCTCCGGATCGCCGAAGCGCGCGTTGAACTCCAAGACGCGCACCCCGTCGGCGGTGATCATCAGCCCCGCGTAGAGGCACCCGGAGAAGGGCGAGCCCAGCTCACGGAGCGTGTCGATGCACGGGCGGAGCACCTGCCCCTCCACCAGCTCAAGGAACTGCTTGTCAATGCCCAGGGGAGGGGTGAGCGCACCCATGCCGCCGGTGTTCGGCCCGGCGTCGCCATCGTCGATACGCTTGTAGTCGCGTGCCGCCGGCAGCACCCGGATGTTGCGCGAGTCGGTGAGCGCGAGCACGCTCACCTCCTGTCCCTCGAGCCGCTCCTCCACAAGCACCTCGTGGCCTGCCGCGCCGAAGCGCTCCTCGTCGAAGCACGCGGCAATGGCCGCCTCCGCCTCATCGACGTCATCGCAGACCATCACGCCCTTGCCGAGGGCGAGCCCGTCCGCCTTGACGACGCAGCGACCGCCAAGATCGGCGACCAGGTTGAGCAGGCGCCGGCGATCCGTCTCCTTGCCGCTCAGCCAGCGCGCGGTGGCGATGTTGGCCTCGTCCATCACGGTCTTGGCGAACACCTTCGAGCTCTCGATGCGCGCGGCCGACGCCGTGGGACCGAAGACGGCGATCGACGCTGCGGTGCACGCGTCGGCCACTCCGGCGGCAAGCGCGGCGTCGGGCCCGATGACCACTAGGTTCGCCTCGAACTGACGCGCGGCCGCGACGATGCCTGCGGGGTCGTCCGCAGCCACCGGTACATTGGTGGTCTGCGGCATCGTCGCTGTGCCGCCGTTGCCGGGAGCGCAGATCAACTCGACGTTCGAGCGCTGTCGCGTGCAGGCCCAGGCAAGCGCGTGCTCGCGTGCCCCCGAGCCGGCGATCAGCACGCGCATCGCTGCGCTGCCTACTCCCACTCGATGGTGGACGGCGGCTTGCTCGAGATGTCGTACACCACACGGTTGACGCCGGCGACCTCGTTGACAATGCGCCGACTGATGGTGGCGAGAACGTCGTAAGGAATCTTGGCCCAGTCCGCGGTCATGCCATCGTCAGACTCGACGATGCGGATGGCCACGACATTAGCGTAGGTGCGGTTGTCGCCCATCACGCCCACCGAGGAGATCGGCGTGAGGATCGCGAAGCTCTGCCACACCTTGCGATACAGGCCGCTGCGCTTGATCTCGTCGATGACCACCCAGTCGGCCGCGCGCAGCGTGTTGAGCCGCTCGGCGGTGACCGCGCCAATGATGCGGATCGCTAGGCCGGGGCCGGGGAAGGGCTGTCGCCACACCATGTCTTCCGGCAGCCCGAGCGCCAAGCCGACCTGGCGCACCTCGTCCTTGAACAGATAGCGCAGCGGTTCGACGAGCTGGAAGCGCAGGTCCTCGGGCAGGCCGCCGACGTTGTGGTGCGTCTTGATCTTCTGGGCGTTGTGGGTGTCGTGCGAGGTCGACTCGATGACGTCGGGGTAGAGCGTGCCCTGGGCGAGGTAGTCGATGTCACCGAGCCGGCGCGCCTCGGTGTCGAAGACCTCGATGAAGGTGCGACCGATGCGGCGGCGCTTCTCCTCGGGATCGGTGACATCGGCGAGCGCAGTGAGGAAGCGATCGGTGGCGTCGACGTGCACGAGGTTGATGTGGCGCTGGTGGCTCATCACCTCGACGACGCGCTCTCCCTCGGCGCGGCGCAGCAGGCCGTTGTCGACGAAGACGCAGGTGAGCTGGTCGCCGATCGCCTGGTGCACGAGCGTCGCCGCCACGGCGGAGTCGACACCACCGCTCAGGGCGCAGAGAACCCTGCCGGTCCCGACGCGCTTGCGGATGTCGCTGACCGCCATCTCGATGAACGACGACGGCTCCCACGTGCCCGCGCAGCCACAGACGTCGATGAGGAAGTTGCGCAGGATCTCCCGGCCCAGCGGGGTGTGCACCACCTCGGGATGGAACTGGATGCCGTAGCGGCCCTGGGGGCCGCTGATCGCCGCATGCGACGAGTTCATCGAATGCGCGACCGAGTGGAATCCTGGCGGGATGTCGGTGATGACGTCGCCGTGCGACATCCACACGTCGATCTCGCTGGGAAGGCGCTCGAAGATCCCGTCCCGCTCGTCGATGCTGATCGAGGCGTGACCGTACTCGCGCCGCGCGGCGGCCTTGACAGTGCCGCCGAGTTGGTGGGCGAGCAGCTGCATGCCGTAGCAGACGCCGAGGATGGGGAGGTCGAGCTCGTACAGCGCGGGGTCGGCGAGCGGCGCGCCCTCGTCGTACACCGACGCCGGACCGCCACTGAAGATCAGTCCGCGCGGCGAGCGGCGGCGCACCTCGTCGGCGCTGATGGTACCGGGGACGAGCTCGCAGTACACCCTGGCCTCGCGCACGCGGCGCGCGATCAGCTGCGAATACTGAGAACCGAAGTCGAGGACCAGCACGGTGTCCTGCGCGATGGCAGGGTCGACCGGCGTGAGAGGATCGTGTTTGGGGATGACGGCCATGCCGCCAGTCACACCCCCATCCCGACCCGCTGGTCTCTTTGCTGAACCTTGCCCTCCGTCTTGATCGACGGCGCGATGACCATCTCGGTGCGCTGGAAGTCCTGGATGGTGCGCGCTCCGCACATGCCCATGGACGTCTTCAGTGCGCCGACCAGGTTCATGCTGCCGTCGTCGACGTGCGCCGGGCCAAAGAGGATCTCGGCAAGCTTGCCCTTGATGGCGGTGCGGATGCGCGTGCCGCGCGGCAGGTTGGCGTCGGGGGTGGCCATGCCCCAGTGGTTGCCGTGGCCCGCGGCCTCCTCGGCCGAGGCGAACACGGAGCCGATCATCACCGCGTCGGCGCCGCTGGCGAATGCCTTGGCGACGTCACCACCGAGGCGCATGCCCCCGTCCGTGATGATCGCCACGCGCTCGCCACTGCGACGGAGGTGATCGTCACGCGCGGCGGCGCAGTCTGCGGTGGCGGTCACCTGGGGCACGCCGACACCGAGGACGGCGCGGCTGGTGCAGGCGGCGCCGGGACCGACCCCGACGAGCAGGCCCTTGACGCCGGTGTCCATCAACTCGAGCGCGGTGGCGTAGTCAACGCAGTTGCCGACGATCACCGGCATGCCGATCGAGGCGGTGAGGTCCTTGAAGTTGAGGTGCTTGTAGCTCTTGCTGACGTGTCGCGCGGTGAGCACGGTGCCCTGCACAACGAGCACGTCGGCGCCGGCTTCCTGCACGATCGGGGCGCGCCGCTCGGCGCCGGCCGGGGTGGTGGAGACGGCGCACGGCACGCCCGCCGACTTGATCTCCTCGATGCGCTGCCCGATGAGGCCGTCCTGCACGGGCGCGGTGTAGATCTTCTGGATGATGACGTTGATGTCCTGCGGCGTGGCCTCGGCGATGTCGTGAAGGACCTCGCTGGGATCCTCGTAGCGGGTCTGCACGCCGTCGAGGTTGAGCACCGCGAGGCCGCCCAAGCGGCCCATCTCCTGGGCGAAGCCGATATCGACAACGCCGTCCATGGCCGCCGCCAGGAACGGAATCTCAAACCTCGAGCCGTTGAGGGCAAAGCTCACATCGATCTCGTCCGGGTTGATGGTCACCCGTCCGGGCACCAGCGCCACCTCGTCAAAGCCGTAGGCGCGCCGCGCCATCTTTCCCCTACCGAGCTCGATCTCCATACGGCCTCCCAACTAGGGTGTTGAGACAGGAAAACCCAGCGCGGCACAGTGCTGGCTGGGTCATGGAACGCGGAGCGGGCGGCGACGATCCCACCATCAAGGAAGTGTAGCAAAGGCCCTCGCCGGCCCGGCGCCAGCCAGCGCAGCATCTTGTGCAACGCGGTGGCCGCCGACCCTACATGTGGTGGCTTGCGACCCTGACATAGCTAGGGGGTCCTTCGGCACGTAACCCGTGACAATGCACGTTCATGAGCCCTGCGCTCGTGGCCGTCCTCGTGGCCGTTCTGGTCAGCGCTGCGTTTGCGGCCGGCTACCTGACCGGAATGCGGCGGCGGCCACCCGCGCAAGCGGCGCACACCACAGACCAATCGCGCGTGGCGACCGACGCTAGCGCCAGCCTGTCGAAGATCGTGCGCCGGACCGGCGTCGAGCTGACCCAGATCGCGGTGCAGACGGGCGTGGACATTGGCAGCCGGGTGGTCCGCGACTCGCTGGGTTCGCTGTCGGCCTGGGCGGTGCGCGAGCGGCCTGACCTTCGCAAGGTGACGGGCAAGGACGGTACGGTCACGCTGATGTTCAGTGACATCGAGGGATCGACGGCGCTCAATGAGATGCTCGGCGACGACGGCTGGCTCGAGGTGCTCACCGCGCACGACAAGGTGGTGCGCCGGTGCATCCGCGAGGGGCGTGGCCAGGTCATCAAGACGCTCGGCGACTCCTTCATGGCCGCGTTCGCGGACCCGGACGCGGCGCTGTCGTCCGCCGTCGCCGTGCAGCGCGACCTCGGCGAGCTCGACGTGTCGTCGCATCCTCCCGTGCGGGTGCGGATCGGCGTGCACACCGGTCCGGCGATCGCACGAGGCCGCGATCTCTTCGGGATCACCGTGGCCACCGCTGCGCGGGTTGCCGGCCTGGCTCGTGGAGGAGAGATCCTCGTGACCGAGATCGTTGCGGCACGGCTGGATGGCACCCACTCACTCGGGAAGCCCCGGCGAGTCGCGCTCAAGGGCATCTCCGACGCACCCCGCCTGCAACTGGTTCGCTGGGACGACGGCGACGGCTCCACGACGGCGCGACACTGACCCCGTGGCCAACCGAGCAGCGACGCACGCTGAAACCCGCGGCGATCACTGGGATGCCGCGTACCGCCGCGTCGAGCCGACGCAGGTGAGCTGGTACCAGCCGCGACCAGTGGTGTCGCTGGAGCTGATCTCTGAACTGCGCGTGCCGCTCGACGCGCCCGTCCTTGACGTCGGTGGCGGCGCCTCGACCCTCGTCGATCACCTACTCGCCAAGGGGTTCCTCGATGTCACCGTCCTCGACGTGTCGGCGGCGGCTCTGGCAATGACTCGAGATCGCCTCGGCGGCGACGCCAGGCTGCAACTGGTGCCCGCGGACATCGTCAGCTGGCGGCCGGTCCGGCAGTACAACCTGTGGCATGACCGGGCCCTGTTCCATTTCCTCGTGGACGACGCGGACCGGCGCGGCTACCTCGAGGTGCTGCGCTCAGCAGTTCGGCCGGGAGGCCACGCCATCATCGCCGGCTTCGCGCCGGAGGGACCGCAGCGGTGCTCTGGCCTGCAGGTCGCGAGGTACGGACCAGAGGAGCTGGGCGCGCTTCTCGGCGGCGCCTTCGAGATCGCCGACGTGCGTCGCGAGCAGCACACCACGCCGGCAGGTGTCGACCAGCCGTTCACATGGGTGGCAGCGCGTGCGCGATCAGGGCACTGACGCACCATCAATCGATCGACGGCCGCCTGGCGTGCGCACGCGATTCACGCGGATGACACCGCACCAGGCTGAGGCGGCCATGGCAGCTGGGGCGTTGTGGGTTGACACACGGCCGCTCGAGCAACGACTGCGCGACGGTTCGATCCCCGCTGCGCTCGTCGTCGACCGCAATGTGCTGGAGTGGCGTCTCGATCCCACCTCGCCTGGGATGCGACCGGCAGCGTTCAGCCGCGGAAGACGCGCTGACGTCGTCTGAGGTTCTCGACGACGCCGTCCTGGATGGTGGCGCGGATCGAGTCGGCCATCTCCAGGACCGAGCCGGGGTCAGCGGTGGTGCTCGTGGTCACAGCGACCGGCGGATGGAAGGTGATCAACCACTTGCTCGGCAGTGGCACCAGTCCGAGCGGCCCAAGGAGAGGCCAGGTCGGCGTGATCGGGAAGTACGGCATGCCGAGCGTCTGGGCCACCGAACGGATGTCGGCGAGCATCGGGTACGTCTCCTCCGAGCCCACCACGGAGATGGGCACGATCGGCACTCCGGCGCGCTTGGCCACCTCGACGAAACCACCGCGCCCGAAGCGACGCAGCCGGTAGCGCTCGTTCCACGGCTTGCCGGTGCCGTGCACGCCCTCGGGGAACACCAGCACCATCTCGCCGGCTCGGAGCAGGCGCAGCGTGTCGTCGGGGTGTCCCAGCGTCTGGCCGGTGCGGCGCAGGAACCACGATGCCACGGGGAGCTCGCCGAACCAGGTGGCGATCAGCGCCCGCGCGTGGCGGTCGACCGCGTCGAAGACCGCCACCTTGATCATGGCGCCATCCCAGGGCAGCACCCCGGCGTGGTTGGAGACGAGCAGGGCGCCGCCACTGCGCGGGATGTTCTCTGTGCCCTCGAGCTCGACGCGCCAGTAGCGACGCGCCACCACGCGGAATATCGGCATCAGCGCCTCGGTCCACTCCCGGTCGAAGCCGAAGTCGTCGATGTCGAACTGGTTGTTGCCGTGCTGCTCGCGCACAGCGCCGAGGCGGTAGTACACGCTCATCAGCTCCTGGAGGGATTCCAGGTCCATGATGTCGCGGCCGGTCAGCTCGCGCAGGCGCAGGGCCAGCATGCCGGTGGCGGCCATCGCGGTGGCGGGGAGGTCGCGGCGTAGCGCGGAGAGGCGATCCGTCGGCAGCAGCGCGGTGAGCGCGGAGAGCGACGAGAGCGAGGGTAGCGATGCGCGGCTCGGCCGGGTGAACCACCGCGGCGGCGACGGAGCGACAGCGGGGACGAGGCGCCGCGACGCGGTTGCCACCGGCTTGAGGTCGGCGCTGCGGTGAGCGCGGTGGCCGTTGGACGACGTGCGTTTGCGGCTGGGACGCGCCGACGC
>JALYZN010000061.1 GCA_030948845.1 Candidatus Dormiibacterota bacterium | reverse complement strand
GACGGTGCCCGGCGGCGCCGCGGCCGGCGCCGGGCGGGCTCCTCCGGCTGCGCACCGGGAGTGTCGATGTCGTCGGTCACCGGTGTCTCCACTGGGTCAGGCGGCCAGCCCGCCGTCCACGTGCAGGACGTGGCCGGTGATGTAGGCCGCCTCGGGCAGAGCCAGAAAGCGGACAGCGGCGGCGACCTCCTCGGGGCTGCCTACGCGGCGCAGCGGCACGGCGGCGACCGCCGCGTCGAGAACGTCCCCCAGCGCGCTGGTCATGTCGGTTGCGATGAAGCCGGGCGCCACGGCGTTGACGGTGATCCCTCGCGAGCCCACCTCCCGGCAGAGCGCCTTGGTAAGCCCGATTAGGCCGGCCTTGGCCGCCGAGTAGTTGGCCTGGCCGGGGTTGCCGACCACGCCGGCGACGCTGGCGATGTTGATGATCCTCCCGTCGCGTTGGCGGAGCATGGGCCGGAGCGCGGCGCGGCAGATGCGAAAGGCCGCGCCCAGGTCCACGGCGAGCACCTCGTCCCAGTCGGCGTCGCTGATGCGCACTGCCAGATTGTCGCGGGTGATGCCCGCATTGTTGACGACAATGTGGATCGCACCCAGCTCGGCGGTGGTGCGCTCCACGAGGCCGGCGGCAGCGGTCATATCGGCGAGGTCGGCCCCGAGGGTCACAGCCTTGCCCCCGCTGTCGCGGATCAGCGCTGCCACCTCGTCGGCGGCGGCCGCGCCGCTGCCGAACCCCACCGCCAGCGACGCCCCGGCATCGGCGAGCGCCAGCGCCGTCGCCCGGCCGATGCCGCGCGACGCACCAGTGACCAGGGCCACCTTGCCGTCCAGCGGTCGCGGATTCATGCCGGTGCCGCCAGCGAGATGGCCAGCCGAGCAGCGCCGTCGCGGTCGTTGACAGTTGCCGTCACTGCCGTCGGATCGATGCGCCGGGCCAGCCCGCTCAGGACCGTACCGGGACCCACCTCGACGAGCACCTCAGCCCCCAACCCGACCAGCGTGCGCACGCAATCGATCCACAGCACCGGCGATTCCAGCTGGCGGGCGAGCCGGTCGGGAAGGTTGTCGGAGCCGGCCACCGCGGCGCCGTCCACGTTGCACACCACGGGGAAGCCCAGCACACTTCGAGGAGTCGCCGCGATCACCTCGGCAAACCGCTGCGCTGCCGGCGCCATCAGGGGCGAGTGGAAGGCGCCGCTGACATTGAGCGGGATCACCTTGCGCGCGCCTGCCTGGCGCGCCAACTCCCCGGCGCGCCGGACGCCGTCAGCCGAGCCGCTCACCACCACCTGGGCCGGCGCGTTGACGTTGCCGACCACGACCACGTCGCCACCGGCGCGCACCTCGTCGCACACGACGCTCACGGCATCGACGTCGAGCCCGATCACCGCGGCCATGGTGCCCTCGTGCATCGCAGCCATCTCGCGGCCGCGCCGGATGACCAGGCGCATCGCGTCCTCCGCGCTATAGGCGCCGGCGACGCTCACCGCCGCGTACTCACCGACCGAGTGGCCGGCCACGCCCACGATGTCGAGGTCGGGGGGCAGAACGTCCGCCAGCACAAGCTCGACGAAGAGCAGGGCGGGCTGGGCGATCTCCGTGGGCCGCAGCTCCTCGTCGGAGCCGCGCAACGCGGCGGCGAGGTCCAGCCCTTCGGCGTCGGCCACCGCCAGCAACGAGCGCGCCAGTGGCTCGTCCAACAGGCCGTCCGCCATGCCGGCGCCCTGGCTTCCCTGGCCCGGGAAGCAGAGCGCAGCGCGGGTCATGCGGCCGGCGATCGCTGGCGCTCGCGCAGCGCCGCGCGGCTCACTCGGTGACGATGACCTCGCGCCCGCCGTACTGGCCGCAGCTGGGGCAGACGCGATGCGACAGGCGTGGCTGACGGCACTGCGGGCACGGGTTGAGCGCAGGGATGTCGAGACGGTGGTGGGACCGGCGCATGTCGCGCCTGCGCTTGGAGGTTCTCTGCTTAGGGACGGGCATGGTGTCTCCGCGAAGTGTGGGCGCGCGAAACGTCGCGAAGCGCCACCGCGGAGTATAGGCTCCCCCAGCCGATCCACGTCATTGGCGGTGCTCTGCGCCGCTCAGCCTTTGCGCCGCCGACCGCGCGGCGTGGGCGGTTGCGGCAGCGATTGGATGCCCTCACGCACGGTGCCCACCCAGCGTTCGAGCTGCTCCTCGAGACGCTGCATCACCTCGCGCGCGTAGTCGTCCGCGGCGGTGCGTTGTGCGGCGGCATGCTGTTCCGCGTCGCGGACCAGCGCCCGCGCCTGGTCGGTGGCTGTGGTCACGATCACGTGCTCGTCCACAAGCGACGCGGCTTGGGCCTGCGCCTCGCGCACCACCCGCACCGCCTCCTCCTCGGCGCGGGCGGTCACCGCGCCCACCTCACGCTCGGCGCGGTCGAGGATCTGGTCGCGCTCGTCGAGTGTGTGCCGTGCCGTGAGCAGGTCGTCGGGAAGCGCCACCCTGATGCGGTCGACGAGCTCGAGAATCTCCTCCTCATTGACCAACACGCTGGGCGTGAAGGGCAGGCGGCGGGCGCCTCCGACGAGTTCCTCGAGGGTATCGACGATGTCGACGACGGTGCCGAGCTCATCGCCGGGGGGTGGGGTTGCGCTCATCTCATCAATCCTTGGCGAACTTGCGGTGCAGGGCCTCCGCGCACGCCGGGGGCACCGCGTCGTCGATTCTGCCACCGAGGCGAAAGACCTCCTTGATGATCGACGAGGAGATGAACACGTTGCTGAATGAGGTCATCAGGAACACGGTGTGGATGTCCGGGTTGAGGCGCCGGTTCATCAGCGTCATCTGGAACTCGTTCTCGAAGTCGCTGGTGACCCTCAGCCCGCGCACGATGGCGACGGCGCCGACGCTGTGGGCGTAGTCGACGGTGAGCCCGTCGAATGTCCCCACCTCGACGCAGCCGGCGGGGTCGATGGACTGGCGGATCAGGTCGACGCGCTCCGCCGTGGTGAACAAGGGATTCTTCGAGGGATTCTGAAGCACCCCGATGAACACGCGGTCGAAGATCAGGCAGGCACGTTGCAGGATGTCGAGGTGGCCGCGGGTGATCGGGTCGAAGCTGCCCGGGTACAGCGCGATCCTCTCACTCACCGATGCTCACCTCCGTGACAGCCGGCCGCAGAACGCTCAGTTCGGTGATCCCATAGCGGCGGCGACGCACCACCGCGAGCCCGCCGATGCGGTCGGTCAGCGACCGGGCGCGATGATGTTCGCACACCACAACGCGAGGCGGAGCCTTGCCGAGGGCGTCCAGCACCGCCATCACCGTGTCGTCACGGTAGGGCGCGTCGAGGAAGACGACGTCCCCGGCACGGAGC
This sequence comes from Candidatus Dormiibacterota bacterium, assembly GCA_030948845.1. GTDB lineage: Bacteria > Chloroflexota > Dormibacteria > Aeolococcales > Aeolococcaceae > Aeolococcus. The sequence continues at coordinate 21,457 of JALYZN010000061.1, read as the reverse complement.
TCGGCGGAATGCGAGCGGACCCAGCCCAGCGCGTCGGAGCGGATGACGTGGCATCGGTCTGCGCACCCCAGCGCCGCCGCCGTGGCGCGCACGTGGGCGAGCGCTCGCTCATCGCGGTCGACGAAGATGGCCCGCGCGGCGCCGCGCGAGAGTGCTTCGAAGCCCACCGTTCCTGCCCCCGCGAAGATGTCGATCACGGTGGCATCGACGACCTCGTCGCCGATGATGTTGAAGATGGCCTCGCGCACCACCGCGCGGGTGGGCCGGAGGATCTGCTCGCGCGGTGTGTTCAATCGGCGGCCGCGCCACTCGCCACCGGTGATCCGAGTTTGTGCCGTGGTGGGCATGAACTGAGGTCAGTCCAGGTCGAACACGGCGCGGTAGCCGGACATCGCCTCGTGCAGCGGCGCGTACGCGGCGAGCTCGGGGTCGTGGTCCAGCCAGGCTTCGGCAGCCGCTCGTGCGCGCTGCAGCATGGCCACGTCGAGCAGGTCGGCGGCGAGCATCTCGGGGAGCCCGTGCTGGCGCAGTCCGGCGACGTCGCCGGCTCCGCGTAGGCGCAGGTCAGCCTCGGCCAGCTCGAAGCCGCTGTGCGTCGACGCCACGGTCTCCAGCCTCTTTGACCCCTCGTCGTCGATGCTGCTCTGGAAGAGGATGCAGTACGACCGATGGCGGTCGCGGCCGACCCGGCCGCGAAACTGGTGCAGCTGGGCGAGCCCGAAGCGCTCGGCGCCTTCGATGACCATGATGGTGGCGTTGGGCACGTCCACGCCCACTTCGATGACGCTGGTGGCCACCAGCAGGTCGGCGTCGCCCCGCGCGAACCGGCCCATGCGCTCCTCCTTTTCCCGGGATGGCATCCGCCCGTGGAGCAGCTCCACCCTGAGGTCGGGGAACACGTCGTCGCGGAGGCGCTCGTACTCCGCGGTGGCGCTGCGCACCCCCAGCTTGTCGCTCTCCTCGATGAGCGGGCAGATCACGAACGCCTGGCGGCCCTCGCCGATGTGCTCGCGGATGAACGAGTAGGCCTCGTCGCGCTGGTACGGCGGCACCACGCGGGTGGCTACCGGCTGCCGGCCGGGGGGCATCTGGCGGAGCTCGCTGATGTTGACGTCGCCATATGCAGTGAGCGACAGCGATCGCGGGATCGGCGTGGCAGTCATGGCCAGGAAGTTCGGCATCAGCGCCCCCTTGCGACGCAGCCGCTGCCGTTGCGCCACGCCGAAGCGATGCTGCTCGTCCACCACCACCAGGCCGAGGTCGCTGAAGACGACGTCGTCTTCGATGAGCGCGTGGGTTCCAACCAGCAGCGACTCGCGCCCGTTGGCCACTGCCTCGACGATCTCTCGACGAGCGCGCGCCGGGGTACTTCCCACCAACAGCCGCGGGCCCAGGTCATGGGCCGCGAGCATCCCGGTGAGCGTGGCCTGGTGCTGGCGGGCGAGGATCTCGGTGGGCGCCATCACCGCGACCTGGAAGCCGGCACGGTGGGCCATCAGCGCGGCCATCGCCGCCACCACCGTCTTGCCGCTGCCCACGTCGCCCTGGAGGAGGCGGTTCATCGAGCCGGTGCCCGCCATGTCGGTGAGAACCTGGTGGGCCGCGACCCGCTGGCCCTCGGTGAGCTGGAAGGGCAGCGAACCCGTGAAGGCGCGTGCCACCTCGACGTCGTAGGGGATGGCCACCCCGGCGCTACTCAGCCGCCGCCGCCGCGCCCGCTGCGCGGCCAGCTGAAGAAGGAACAGCTCCTCGAAGGCGATGCGTTCATGGGCGCGAGCCCTGTTCTGCTCGTCGTCGGGAAAGTGCACCTGGCGGAGAGCAGTTCCGATGCCCATCAGATGCTCGGCGGTGCGAACCTCCGCAGGCAGCCTGTCGGGCAGTGAGTCAGCCAGCGGCAGCAATGGCTCAATGAGGCTGCGCAGCCGTGCAGAGCTGAGCTTCTCGGTCTCCGGGTACACGGGCGCCAGCCGGCCGACGTGACGTTGCTCGCTGCCCACTCGCTCGAACGTCGGGTTGCGGAACACAAGACCGGTCCGCGACGTCTCCACCTTGCCGCTGACCAGCACCTCCATGCCGCTGCGCAGCTGGTTCATCAGGAATCGCTGGTTGAACCAGACGGCGCCAACGACGTCTCGCCCATCCACCAGCGAGGCCTCGACCAGCCATATCTTCTTGACCTGGCTGCGATGCACGCTCACGTTGCGGATCACAACCTGCGAGGTCTGGACCTCGCCGACACGCAGCTGTGCGACCGGCGTCAGCACCCGCGTGTCCTCATAGCGACGCGGCATGTGGAAGAGCAGGTCGCGGACGGTCGTGATACCGAGGCGCTCCAGGCGCAGGGCAGTTATGTCCTTGACGCCGGCCAGCTCCACCACCGACGTCGAGGGCGAGATCACGGCAAGGCATGCCGTCGTGCTCGTGGAGGCCATCTGCGTTCGACTATAGCCCGGCTCCCTGATCGGTCCCGAACCGCGGGATGTGCAGCGCCGGCGTCAGACCGCGCGCAGCAGCGCGATGCCCACGCCACCCGGACCGCTGTAGGTGCCGACCACCGCGCCCAACTGGCCGACGATGAGGTCCACGCCGGGGTGGTCGGCGCGCAGGAGCGGCTCGATGAGCCGGAGCAGCTGGGGGGCTCCGCAGTGGAAGACTGCCAGCGCGTCCAGGGGTCGCTTGGCAGCGGCTATGTCCACCAGCTTGTCGATCCCCTGTTGCCGTTTACGCACCCGTGCTTCGGGGTGCACCTCACCGTCGCGCACGCAGAGCAGCGGCTTGACGTTGAGGATGCCGCCGACCAGGCCCTGGGCGCGCCCGATGCGCCCGCCGCGCTGGAGGTAGGTGAGCGTGTCGAGGAGGACGTACACAGCGACGCGATCGCGGCGCTCCTTGACCCGCCTCTCGACCTCGTCGATGTCGGAGCCTGCAGCGCTGTCGGCCAGCGCGGCTCTCACCAGGAACTGGATTCCGGCGCTGACCGTGATCGAATCGATGACCCGGATTGCGCCGGCGGGAAACTCCTTGGCAGCCAGGCTCGCCGATTGCAGCGTCCCGCTGAGCTTCTCCGAGATGTGGATGGACACGACGGAGTCACCGGCGCTGACGTGGCGGCGGTACACCTCGGCGAACTGCTCGGGGGTGGGCTGGGAGGTGCTGGGCTGCACCGGCGTGGTGGGCAGGCGCAAGTAGAACTCGTCCGGACCGAGGTCGACGCCGTCGCGGAACTGCTCCTCCCCGAAACGCACGGTCAGCGGCACCACGTCGACGCCCAGTCGCTCCGCTTCGGCTGGAAGGATGTCCGACGTCGAGTCGGTGACGATCCTGATCATCTCCTCACTCGAGCGACAGGACGTACGAGTAGTGCTCCTGGCCGCCGTCGTGCAGCTCGAACTCTGTGTCGGCGAAGGTGGCGCGCATCCTCTCCACGAGCGCGTCCGCGTCGGCAGGGGTGACGTCACCGCCGCGGTACACGGTGACCAGCTCGGGGGGCTGGTCGACGGAGCCGAGCACCGCCTCGATGACGCTGGGCTCGTCGCTGCCGACCTCGCGAATCTCGTCGTCAAGGATCCCGAGCACGTCGCCCTCCTTGATCTCGTGGCCGTTGGCGGTGCTGTCGCGCACCGCGCGGGTGACCTCCAGCGCGTGGACATGCTCGATGGCCGCGGACATGCGCGCCGCGTTGGCGTCGATGCTCGACTCGGGCTCGAGCGCGAGCAGGGCGCTGATCCCCTGGGGCAGGTTGCGCGTGGGCACCACCGTGACCTCGCAGTCGTCGACGAGGCCGTTGACCTGCTCGGCGGTGAGGATCACGTTGCCGTTGTTGGGCAGCAATATCACCTTCTCCGCGTGCGCCGTGCGGACCCCGTTGAGGAGATCCTCAATGGACGGGTTCATGGTCTGGCCGCCCTCGACGACGGCGTCGGCGCCGAGGCTCGCGAGGATGTCGCGAAAGCCGTTGCCGGGCGCCACCGACACCACGCCGATGGCCTTGCGCGGCGCGTCCGCCGCCGGCTCCGACGCCACGGCCACGTGGGCCTGCTCGGCGGTGTCGGCGCGGTCGAGGACGTCGTGATGCTGCGCCGACATGTCCTCCACCTTGAGCTTGCTGAGGCGGCCGCGCGAGGAAGCCAGGGTGATCAGCGGCGCCGGTTCGCCGGTGTGGATATGGACACGCACCAGCTCGGGGTCTCCGACTACCAGCGCCGATTCACCGAGCGCGCCAAGCTCGTCGCGGAGCTTCTCGGGGTCGAGGCCGGGACCGTGGATGAGGAACTCGGTGCAGTAGCCCCAGCCCTCCTCCTTCATCTCCACCGCCGCGGCGCCGCGGCGAACCGAGGGCCGCGGGGCCGCATCCGAGGACGCGAACGGCAGCTGGACCCGATCCTCCCCGGCGCGGCGCCGGGGCCCGGTGGGCGGCGACTGCGCCGACATTGGGTCGGCGATCGCCCTGCTCAGCCCTTCGAGGATCACCGCGAACCCGAAGCCGCCGGCGTCCACGACGCCCGCGTCGCGCAGCACCTGCAGTTGCTCGGTGGTCCGCTCCACGGCGGCGTGGCTGGCCCGCACCGCCTGTTCGAGCACGGCGGCGATGTCCGAGCTCTCATCGGCGGCGCGCCCCGCCGCCTCCGCAGCCTCCTTCACCACCGTGAGGATGGTGCCCTCGGTGGGCTTCATCACCGCCTTGTAAGCCACGGTGCGCGCCTCGCGCAGACCCCGTGCCCAGGCCGCGGCGTCGAGGCGGGATTGAGACTCGACCCCCTGGGCCAGGCCACGGAGGACCTGCGAGAGGATCACCCCGCTGTTGCCGCGCGCCCCCATCAGAGAGCCGTGCGCGGCGGCGCCGAGCACCGCCGCCGACGACGACGGGTCGCCTGCCGACTGCGCCTCCTCAACCGCTGAGCGCAGGGTGAGATACATGTTCGATCCGGTGTCGCCGTCCGGCACCGGGAAGACGTTGAGGTCGTTGATCTCCTCCTGGTTGGCCTGCAGCCAGGCGAGCGCGCTGCGGAGCGCGGCGAGCAGCTCGACACCGCCAACGGTGAGCACGGGCTCACGAAGCAGCGTCAGCTTCGACCCAGCCTCAGCGGACACTAACGTTGTCCTCGAGATGGATCCCCTGGACGTTGACGTTGACGGCCAGGACGGGAAGACCAAGCGACTTCTCCACCGCGTACCGCACCGCGCTCATCAGGTTGTGGGCCACCTCACTGATGCGCGTGCCGTACTGGGCGATGATGAAGAGCTCGATCTGGATGCCGCCCTCGCGCACCTCGATCTCGACGCCGCGGTGGGCGTTCTCGCGATTGAGACGCTCGGCGATGCCGTCGCGCAGCCCGCGCGCGGCCATTCCGACGACGCCATAGCACTCGTTGGCGGCGTGGCCGACGATCGAGGCAACGACGCGTGGCGATACCTCGATCCGGCCGAGGCTCTCGGTCCGGGTGAGGGCGTGCGGTGCCTTGACCTTGCTCGTCACGTCGGATCCCATAAGCCGCGCCGCGGCCTTGTGTTATCTTTGGCCACCGCCCGGACCGAGTTCCGGGGTGCGCCCAGACCACTTGTGTGGTGGGGCGCAATTCTAGTACGCGGTGCCATCGTTTTCGGCGCTGGGCCGTTTTCCGGGAAGATCACACCACCATGTCTCAGCGCTGCGACGTCTGCGGAAAGGGCCCGATGTCCGGGAACAACGTCAGCCATTCCAAGCGACACACTCGGCGGCGCTTCATGCCCAACCTGCAGTCCGTCCACATTCTCCGGGCCGGACGCCTGGTCAAGGCCAAAGTCTGCACCCGCTGCGTGCGGACCCAGGCGAAGGCTGCTCGCTAGCCCTCCGAGGCTGCTCTGCGCCGCGCCGGCCGCGGTCGGCGGATCGCGCGCAGCAGGCTGACCATCTCGACGGCGGCCATGGCGGCATCGGCGCCCTTGTTGCCTGACTTGCCGCCCGCCCGGTCGAGCGCCTGCTCAAGGTTCTCCGCGGTGACCACGCCGAAGCCGGTAGGCACCCCGGTGGCGGCGTGGACCGCGCCCACCCCGCGAGCGGCCTCGCCGGCGACGAGGTCGAAGTGGGCCGTCTCCCCGCGGATGACCACCCCGAGACAGATCACCGCGTCGACGTTGCCGTGCTCGGCGAGCTCCCTGGCGGCGACCGGGATCTCGAAGGATCCTGGCACCCAGGCGACCACCAGGTCCGCGTCACGCGCACCATGACGCAGCAGGGTGTCCACGGCTCCCTCGAGGAGGCGTTGCGAGACGATGTCGTTGAAACGGCCGACCACCAGCCCGAAACGCATTCCGGTGGCGTCGAGCTTGCCCGTCTTCACGTCCACGCGCGCATCGTCCCAGATATTTCGCGGCGACGCGCTACCGGTCGCCGGGCTCATTGGCGATGGCCTCGATGACCCGGTCGCGATCCTTCGCCTCGACCTTTATGGCGCCACGGATCGCCCGGATGGCCATGCCCGCCGCGGCTAGCCGGCGTCGAGCTGCTCGGGGTCGAGGCGATGCCCGAGCTTGGTTCGCTTGGCCTCCAGGTAGCGCCGGTTGTGCACGGTCGGCGGAACCACCAGCGGCACCTGGTCCACCACCTCGAGCCCGTAACCGGAGAGCCCGTAGTACTTGCGAGGGTTGTTGGTGAGAACGCGGATCCTCTGCACCCCGAGGTCGGCGAGGATCTGCTGCCCGATGCCGTAGTCGCGTTTGTCGACGGGAAGGCCGAGGTGCTGGTTGGCCTCCACGGTGTCGAGGCCGCGGTCCTGGAGCGCGTACGCGCGGAGCTTGTCGAGCAGCCCGATGCCCCTCCCCTCCTGGCGCAGGTAAACGAGGACGCCCCGACGCGCGTCACCGAGGACGGCCATGGCGCGATCCAACTGGGCGCGACAGTCGCACCGCTGCGACCCGAACACGTCGCCGGTGAGGCATTCGCTGTGCACACGCACCAGCACCGGCTCGCCGTCGGCGACGTCCCCCCAGCACAGCGCCACGTGGGTGGCGCCGGTGATGACGTCCTCGTAGGCGTGGATGGTGACCATGCCCTCGTCGATCGGCAAGGTCGTACTGGCCCCGCGGATGACCAGGCGCTCACTGCGACGCCGGTAGGCGATGAGGTCGCTGATGGCCACGATGTGCAGACCGTGCTCGGCGGCGAAGTCGTCGAGGTCGGCGCGGCGGGCCATGCTCCCGTCGGCGCGCATGATCTCGCAGATCACGCCGGCAGGAAAACGCCCGGCGGTCTTGCACAGGTCGACGATGGCCTCGGTCTGGCCGGCCCGTTCAAGCACGCCGCCGGGTGCGGCGCGGAGGGGGAACGTGTGGCCTGGCTTGGCGAAATCGCCGGGCCGCGCATGCTCGTCGCAGAGCAGCCTGATGGTGGTGGCGCGGTCGAAGGCGGAGATGCCGGTGGTCACCCCGCGGCCCACGGCGTCGACGCTGACCGTGAACGCCGTGCCGAACTGCGAAGTGTTGTTATCAACCATGGCGGAAAGGCCGAGCTCGTCGAGCCGCCAGGACTCGCAGGCTACGCACACAAGTCCCCGTGCGTGGGTGGCCATGAAGTTGACGGCCTCGGGAGTGATGCGGTCGGCGGCGATGGCGAGGTCACCCTCGTTCTCGCGGTCCTCGTCGTCGACGATGACCACGAAACGACCCTGGCGAATGTCCTCGATCGCCTCCTCGGGCGTGCACAGAGACATCGATCAGCCCTCGGGAGCGAGCACCACGGCTCGCGCGGTGCTGAGGTGCGCGGCGACGCCGCGCTGGACGTACTTGGCGACGAGATCGCCCTCGAGGTTGACAGCGCTGCCGACCCGCCAGCCGCCGGCGATCGAGTGCTCACGCGTGTGCGGGATCAGCGAGACGGTGAAGCCCGCGTCGTCGACCATCACCACCGTGAGGCTGATCCCGTCGACGGCGACGCATCCCTTCTCGACGAGCAGCGGCATCAGGGCCGCGGGGGATGCGACTGTCACCCACGTGGAGTTGCCGTCGGCACGGGTGGCGGTGACCCTGCCGACCCCGTCGACGTGCCCAGTCAGCAGGTGACCTCCAACGCGGCCGTCTTGGCGGAGCGCCGCCTCGAGGTTGACCCGGTCTCCCGCGCCCAACGAACCGAGCGTGGTCCGCGCGAACGTCTCGGCCATCACGTCGGAGACGAAGCCGGCGCTGATGAAGTCGGTCACCGTCATGCAGCAGCCGTTGACCGCGATGCTGTCGCCCCGGCGCGCGCCGCGCAGCAGCTCACCACACTCGATGCGCAGCCGGCCGCCGACGACCTCGACGCTGTCGACGCGACCGATCTCCTCGACGATCCCTGTGAACATCTACCGCACACAGTAGCCGGTCACGATGAGATCGCCGCCCAGCTGTTCGACCTCGAGGTCGGTGAGGACGCCGGCCTCGGCGAGCGACCCGGCGCCTTCACCCCCGATCGCGGCGGGGGCCGCGTCGCCGCCGATCAGGCGGGGAGCCAGCACGGCGACGACCGCGTCGATCAGGCCCTGGTCGCGCAGGCAGCCGAGCACCGCGGCGCCGCCTTCGGCCAGGACGCTGATCACCTCGCGCCCACCCAAGGTGGTGAGGAGCGCGCGCAGGTCGACGCGACCCCGGCTCGCCGGCAGAACGAGGATCTCGGCGCCGGCCGCCTCGAGTGCAGCCGCTCGCTCGGGTGGGCCGGCTGCGGTCGTGGCGATCAACACCGGGCCCCCCTCGGTCGTGAAGAGGCGAGCAGTCGGCGGGGTGCGCAGTGCGCTGTCGACGACGACCCGGAGCGATTGCCGGGTGACATCCGGCAGCCGCGCGGTCAGTATCGGGTCGTCTTGCGCAACGGTGCCGGCGCCGACCAGGACGGCGTCGTGTCGCCGGCGCAGCCGGTGGGCGAGCTCGCGTGACGCCTCCGAGCTGATCCACCGCGACTCGCCGGTGCGAGTCGCGATCCGCCCGTCCAGCGAGGCCGCGAACTTGGCGGTCACGAAGGGCAGCCCAGTCCGCATGTGGGTCAGGTAGAAGCGGTTGAGGCGCTCCGCCTCGGCGTTGCGGAGGCCGATCTCGACGGCGATGCCGGCGGCCTGGAGAGCGGCGACGCCGCGCCCGGCAACCGCCGGGTTGGGGTCGAGCATGGCGACCACGACCCGCCGGGGCGCGGCGGCGATGATTGCATCGACGCACGGCGGGGTGCGGCCCTGCACGGTGCACGGCTCCAGGGTCACCACCAGGTCGGCACCCCTCGCAGCGTCGCCCGCTGCGACCAGCGCGTTGACCTCCGCGTGCGGCTCCCCGGCGCGCGCGTGGTGCCCCACGGCGATGACCTCACCGCCACGCGCCACCACAGCCCCAACCATGGGGTTGGGGCTGGTGGCGTGATCGGCAAGCGCCGCCTCGGCCAGGGCGACGTCCATGATCACGCCGTCGTCAGCCATGGTCAAGGCGTGGACGAGGCAGGTACGGCACGTCGAGCTGGCGGCGACAGGGTCCCGTCTGGGCGAAGGCTGCGGCGCTGCTCGAGGGCGGCGCGCAGCTGTCCGCAGGCCCCGTCGGTGTCCGATCCGCGCGTGTCACGCACCGTGACCAGCGCGCCATCGAGCTCAGTAAGGAAGGCCAGCTCGGTGCGCGGGTCGGGAGGTCCCCAGGGGCTGTCGTCGATGTGATTCATGGGGATCACGTTGACGTGGGCGCTTGCATGTCGGGCGATGTCGCGCAGCCCGCGGGCCTGCTCGAGACTGTCGTTGACACCGCCGATGAGACACCACTCGAAGGTGAGCCTGCGCCCGGTGGTGCGCGCGTAGCCGGTGGCCGCGCCGATCAGCGACTCGAGGGGGTAGGCACGATTGAGCGGCACCAGCCGGTCGCGCAGCTCGTCGGTGGAAGCGTGCAGCGACACCGCGAGCGTACAGCCGATGCCTTCGGCGGCGAGCCGGCGGATGGCCGGTACCACGCCGCTGGTCGAGACAGTGATGCGGCGCGCGCTGATGCCACCGTCGGCGACGAGCACCCGCAGCGATCCCACAGTGGCGTCGTAGGCGGCGAGCGGCTCGCCCATGCCCATGTACACGACGTGGGTGACCGGCCCGAGGCCCCGCGCGTACAGCGCGCCGGCGGCGGCGCGCACCTGGTCGACGAGCTCCGCGGCGGTGCACGAGCGGCGCAGCCCCATGCGTCCCGTCGCACAAAAGGGGCATCCCACGGCGCAGCCGACCTGGGTGCTGACGCACACCGTCGACCGGCGTCGTGACACTTCGCGCCCGGGGGTCTCCATCGCCACTGTCTCGACCGTCAGCCCATCGGCGAGCCTGCAGAGCAGCTTGATGGTGCGGCCGGAATCCGCCTCACTCTCAGCGGCGATCGTCACCATGGAGAAGTCGATGTCGTCGCTGAGCCCGCTGCGCAGCTCAGGCGGGAGCTGGCGGATGTCGTCCATGCCGGACACGAACGGCTGCCAGGCGGCACGGCGCAGCTGTGCGGCGCGAAAGGCGGGCGCGCCGCGCGCGGACAGCACCTCGATCAGGGTGTCGGAGTCCGCGGTGCTCAGCGCGATGGGTGGCATCGGCCCCATTCTCGCAGCGAACCTAGACTGGGCCGGTGCGCGACCTCTTCAGCGGCCTCCTCGGAGTGCCCGCGACGATCCTGATCGCGGCGGGTCTAGGACTTGCCGGGGTGACGCTGGTGAGCCGTGCGCGCCGCCGCCGCGTGAGGCCGATCCGCTGGGTGCACCTGGCGCTGGGAGTGGCGCTGTTCATCGCCGGCGGCCTGGTGATGCTCCTCGACGTCGCGGTGGTGGGAGTCCGCTGACCGCGCTCAGGTGCGCCCCAGAAGGTCGAGGAACTCGTTGCGGCACTTGGGGTCGGTCTGGAATCCCCCGGTGAGCGCTGAGGTCACCGTGCGGCTGTTCTGCTTCTCGACGCCACGCATCATCATGCAGAGGTGGGAGGCCTCGATGACCACGGCCACGCCGTAGGGATCGAGGGCCTCGTTGAGCGCGCCGGCGATCTGGGTGGTGAGCCGCTCCTGAACCTGGAGGCGGCGCGCAAACATCTCCACGATTCGCGGCAGCTTGCTGAGCCCGACGATGCGGCCACGCGGCAGGTAGGCGACGTGCGCCTTGCCGAAGAACGGCAGCAGATGGTGCTCACAGAGCGAGTACACCTCGATGTCGCGGACCAGCACCATCTCCTCGTAGCTCTCCTCGAAGACGGCGCCGTTGATGACATCGGCGACGTCGAGGTCGTAGCCGCTGAGCAGGAATCGAAGGCTGCGGGCGACGCGGTCCGGCGTGTGCAGGAGGCCTTCCCGGGCCGGGTCCTCGCCAGCCACGCGGAGGAGACGCTCGATGAGCGGGATGATGGGGTCAGTGCTATCGGAGGCGCCGGCCGCGATCGGTTGATCCCGCGACGGGCGGATCGGCAGCGGCGTGGGGTCGTCCATCGGGCAACTATGCCACTGGGACCAGGCAGCGCCGGCCGGAGTCCGTCTGCCAGCGGCTATCGATTGCTGTAGATGGGGATGTTGGTGCCGGACAGCGGAGCGGCGGCGTCACTCACGAGGAACTCCACGATGGCGGCGACGTCCTCCGGGGTCATCCCGGCACGCAGGTGTGGAGCGGCGCGTCGCAGCATCGCGGTATCCACCGCTCCAGGGCTCAGCGCCACGCAGCGCACGCGGTGCTCACGACCTTCCAAGGCCACTGCCTCGGTCAATCCGATCAGGGCAGCCTTGGAGACGTTGTAGGAGGCATTGCCCGGGAACTTCTCGACCCCGGCAACGCCCGAGAGCGAGGCGATGTTCACAATCACGCCGCCGCCGCCGGCTGCCATGCGTCGCAGCGCCTCGCGGCACCCGGCGAACGCTGCGTCGAGGTTCACGGCCATCACCGCGCGCCAGCTTTCGTCGCTGATGTCGGCCAGCGGTTGCGGGTCCAGCGACGCCGCGTTGTTCACCCACACCGCGATGCCGCCGAGCTCCGCAGCTGCCGCCGCAATCTCCGCCATGGCACCGGCTGAGCCCACGTCGGCGGGGTGGACGTGGATCTCCGGCCGGCCGGCTGCAGTAGCGGCGAGCTCCGCCGCGGTGCGTGCCACCGCGAGCACGGTGTAACGCCCCGCCAGGCGCTGCGCAATCGCGCGGCCGATGCCACGCCCCGCACCGGTGACAACGGCGACGTCGTTGCGCGACTCATCGCTTGTGCCTGCCACCTCGACGCGGGAGCGTACATCCCGCCGCTCCATGCGCGCGGAGCCACAATCAGGTTGGGCAACTGCTCGACCATCTCGTCGCGTGGGCCGGCTGTGAGGCTGTCGATCAACTTCTGGAAAAGACCCCGCGGCCAAGCCTTCCGCCCGCCCCGCATCGGGTCTCCCAGGTCAGCTCCGGCCTCCGCTATTTGCTGGATGAGCAGACCAATAACCCAGGCTGCCGGCGGCGTGCAATCACTCCGCCGGCGTGGGCCTGGGGTGTCGCTCGCACATCCGCCAAGGCAAAGGCCAGGGGGGCCAGCCAGCGCCTAACGCGAGCTCCACGGCCTGATTGTCAGCGCAAAACGACCATTTGTGCGTGGTTGGCGACAACCGCCGGCTTCAATTGCGTCGAATACTCCTCACCCTTGCTGCCCACCGGCTCACTGCTCGTCACCCCAGGCAGCTGACGCGTCCGCCTGGTCAACCGCCAGAGTTGGACAACAGATGTCAGATAAGGGTCCAGCGCCTCCCAAGGAAGCGCCGCTTGGAATACGACAACATGGTGCCCAGGAAGGGACTCGAACCCTTACAACCTTGCGGTCACCAGCCCCTCAAGCTGGCGTGTCTACCAATTCCACCACCTGGGCACGTGGCCGGCGGATTTTACCTGCACCGGCTCGCCCGCAACCGCCGCTCGCGGCCGCCTTGTGCGCCATCTCGGAACTACTTACTATGCGTGAATCATTATCCGGCGTTATGCACTGGGATGAGGCATGGCTGTAGCCCTCCACCACGTTGAAGACGCCGCCCACCCCGCCCGGAACAGCGCCGCCGACCAGGTTCCCGTGGCGCTGGGCCGCATGCTCCCTCCCCTTCACGAGGCTCTGCGCGCCAGTGCGCCCGCTCCTGGGACTCGCCTCGGGGCGATGTCCTCCTATCACCTGGGATGGACCGACGCGCAGGGGCGGCCTGGCAGGGGTGCATCGGGTAAGTTCGTGCGCGGCTGCCTGGCACTCTGGGCGGCCGAACAGTGCGGTGGGGACGTGGCGAGCGGGCTGCCCGCCGCCGCCGCCGTCGAGTGGATCCACAACTTCACCCTGGTCCACGACGACATCCAGGACGGCGACGTCGAACGTCGCCATCGCCCCACCGTCTGGGCGGTCTGGGGCAGCGCTCAGGCGATCAACGCCGGCGACGGCATGCATGCGATCGCCTACCGCGCGCTGCTGTCCGGACGTGATCGGCCGGCGGCGCGATTGCGCGCGGCGGCGGCGATCAACGAGGCCATCGTCGCCGTCATCGAAGGCCAGTGCCTCGACCTTGCCCTGGAGGGGCAGATCGACACAACCGTGACCACCTACCTGCACCTGGCGCGCGCCAAGACCGGAGCCCTGATCGGTGCGGCGCTCGAGGCCGGAGCCCTACTTGGCGGTGCCGACTCGCGCCGGGCCGCGCTGCTGCGCCGCGCCGGCATCGAGATGGGGATCGCCTTCCAGGTGCGCGACGACTGGTTGGGAACGTGGGGGGACAGCGCAGTGACCGGCAAGGGCTGCGGCGGTGATCTTGCCCGGCGCAAGGTCACCTACCCGGTCGTCGCCGGCCACGCACGGCTGCGAGGCGCGGCGCAGCGCCACTTCCGCCGGCTCTACCGACAACCCGGGGGCGACGAGGACGTGATCCTGGCGCTCCTCGACGAGGCGCGGGCCGGCGACGCGGTCACCGACGAGCTGGCGCGTCGCAGTCGCTCAGCGATGCGCCTCGTTGAGATGTGCGGGCTCTCGCCGGCGGCGCTCGGCGACTTCCAGGCGTTCGTCGACTTCATCGTCGAGCGGGCGGCGTGATGGTGGCCATCAGCGGTGACCTCTCCCACCCCAACGGAGCGACTAGCAGCCGCAAGGCGGACCACTTGCGCATCAACCTCGAGGAGGACGTCGCCGCCAAGGGGGTGTCCTCCGGCTTCGACGCCTACCGCTTCATGCATTGCGCGCTGCCCGACATCGACCTCGACGAGGTCAGCACCGCCACCGAAGTGCTGGGCTGGCAGCTCGCCTCTCCCCTCTTCATCTCGTGTATGACCGGGGGGACTGAGCAGGCGGCGCGCATCAACATGGTGCTCGCGGAGACGGCGGCCGAGCTCGGGATCGCCCTGGGTCTGGGATCCGCCCGCGTTCTCCTGGAGCGTCCCGAAGCGCTCCCCAGCTTCGCCGTCCGTAACATCGCCCCGGCGGTCCCACTGCTGGCCAACGTGGGGGCGGTGCAGCTCAACCTCGGGGTGAGCAGCGGTGACTGCGCGCGCATCGTCGACATGCTCGGCGCCGACGCCCTGGTGTTGCACCTCAACGCGCTCCAGGAGGCACTGCAGCCTGAGGGTGACACCTGCTTCGCGGGCCTGCTCGGCCGCATCGAGACGATCGCGGCCTCGCTTGCCGTGCCGGTGATCGTCAAGGAGGTCGGCTGGGGAATCTCAGCGGACCTGGTCACCGCGCTGCTCGACGCGGGCGTCGCCGCGGTCGACGTGGCCGGCGCCGGGGGCACCTCCTGGAGCGAGGTGGAGCGGCATCGCCTCGGGGGCCCCGCGGCTAGGACGGCGGCTGCGTTCGCCGGCTGGGGCATCCCCACGGCGGTGGCGCTCACCCAGGCGCGCGCGGCCGCCCCGGACGGCGTGATCTTCGCCAGTGGCGGAGTGCGGAGCGGGCTGGACGTTGCCGTGGCCAGCGCGCTCGGCGCCGACCTTGTCGGCGTGGCGGGTCCGTTCCTGCGAGCCGCGACCTTCGGCACCCAGGCATGCGTCGACCTCGGACGCGAGTGGTTCGAAGTGCTGCGCATCGCCATGTTCTGCACCGGCTCCCGCGACCTTCCCGCGCTGCGCACCTCGGGGCGGCTGGTGCGCGAGGACGGCGGACCGGTGCCCGGCGCCGACGGCGTCACCCTGGTCACCAGCCTCATCGAGACGATCTCCGACCTCCGCGGCACTCAGGTGACACGCACAGCCGCGCGCGGATGAGCGTGCTCGCGCCCGTCCCGTCGCCCCCTCACGCCGAGCTGGCGCACGCGGATGCCTTCTGCCGGCGCCTGGCGCGTCGTAACTACGAGAACTTCACGGTGGCGTCGGCGGTGCTTCCAGCCGAGCTGCGCGTGCACCTGGCGCGCATCTACGCCTACTGCCGGGTGACGGACGACCTCGGCGACGAGAGCCGCTCCGACGCTCGCCTGCAGACGTGGCGAGCCGAGGTGACGGCGGCGCTGACCGGCGAGACGGTGCCCATGCACCCCGTCCTGCTTGCTCTTCGCGAGACAGTGACTGCGTGCGCGATCCCGGTGCAGCCATTCGTCGACCTGATCAGTGCGAACCTGCAGGACCAGCGGGTCACCGCCTACGCGAGCTGGGCTGAGCTTGAGGCGTACTGCCGGCTGTCGGCCGCGCCCGTCGGCCGCATGGTCCTCGCAGTGCTCGGGATTCGCGGTCCGCGTGCCGAGCGACTCTCCGACTCGGTGTGCATCGGGTTGCAGCTGGCCAACTTTGCACAGGACGTCGCGGTCGACGCGCGCCTCGGGCGGCGCTACCTGCCGGCTGACGACGTCGCTGCGCTGGGTGTCCACGGGGCTGTGCGCGCGCTCTGCGAGCGCGCCCAGACCATGCTCGAGGCGGGCTGCGAGCTGGAGGCGATGACCGCCGGTCGGCTTCGTGCCCAGCTGGCCATGTACCGGCTCGGAGGCACGGCCATCCTCGACGCGATCCGGCGCGCGTCGTTCCGCACGGATGCGGTTCGCCCCGAGGTGAGCGCGCCGGTCAAGGCCCGTCTCGCGGCCGAGGCGATCGCACTCCTGGCGACCGACCACCCCGGTTCCGCGAGCAACCGCGGCATCGTGCAGGCCGAGCGGGTTTGCCAGCGCCTCGCCCGTGTCAACGCGGCCAACTTCTACTGGGGGTTCATCGCGCTGCCGCGCCCACAGCGCACCGCCATCTACGCGCTGTACGGCTTCGCGCGCCAAGTCGACGACGCCGTCGACTCCCCCACCGCCGGGGATCCGCGCGCAGTGCTCGACGCGACCCGGGAACGGTTGCGTCGCGCTCTCGCCGGCGAGCCCGACGACGACGTCACCGCCGTCCTCGCCCGCGCGGTGGCCTCCTACCGCATTCCCCCGGCGGAGCTGGACGCTCTCATCGACGGTGTCGAGCGCGACCTCACCACGTCGCGATATTCGGACTGGGATGCGCTGGCCGGTTACTGCCGCCTGGTCGCATCCAGCGTGGGTCGGATGTGTGTGCGCATCTTCGGTTTCGACGACGAGGCCGCGCTGGCCCATGCGGACGACCTGGGACAGGCGATGCAGCTCACCAACATCCTGCGCGACGTACGCGGTGACCTGGAGATGGGGCGCATCTACCTACCCGCAGACGAGCTCGCCGCCTTCGGCATCAGCGAGCAGCAGCTCGCCGGCGCAGCTCCTCCACCGCGCTGGCCGGAGTTCGTCGGCCTCCAGGCACGACGGGCACGCCGTCTCTTTGCCTCGGGGCTCCGCGTGGAGCGCCACATCCCGCAGCGCGCCGGGATCTGCGTGCGCACCATGGCCGGGCTGTACCAGCGCATCCTCGCGGAGATCGAGGCGCACCCGGAGACGCCGCTGCAGCGGCGGCTCTCTCTGACCCCGTCACGGAAGGCGGCGGTGCTGGTTCGTGCGGCGATGCCGCGACCACCACGCAGGGTGGTGAGCGCCGGCAACGGTACCCGCCGCTGATGCGCGTCGTCGTCGTCGGCGCGGGACTAGCCGGACTGGCCGCCACGTGCAGGTTGAGCGCCCGCGGCCACGACGTCGTCCTGGTGGAGCGGAGCCGGCTGATCGGTGGCAAGGCGACGTCATTCACCGTCGACGGGGTCGAGGTTGACAACGGCCAGCACGTCCACCTCGGCTGCTGCACCGCCTATCTCGACTTCGTGAGATCACTCGGCATGAGCGACGCGCTCTGGAACCAGCGCAGGTTCGAGGTCACCGTGCTGCGCCGCGAGGGTCGTCCGAGCAGGCTGTTCGCGACGCGTGGACTGCCTCCCGCGCTCAGCCTTCTTCCATCGTTCGCAACGTATGCACCGCTGCGGCTCGCGGCGAAGCTCCAGGTGGCCCGCGGCCTGCGCAGTGTCGGCGAGACCCCTGGTCCCGCTGAGACCTTCGCCGCCTGGCTGCGGCGCCACGGCCAGGGACATGCGGCCATCGATGGCTTCTGGGAACTCTTCGTGGTGCCAGCGCTCAATGGCAGGCTCGACGAGGTGGCCGCCGCAGACGCGCTGTTTGTGATCCGCACCGCCTTCACCGGGCACCCGGACGCAGCGCGGATGGGCTGGTCGCGCGTTCCCCTGGCGCGCATCGCGGAAGCCGCGGCGGCGCGCGCAGGCAGCGTCCGTCTGCGCACGGGCGTCGTGGCTCTGCTCGACGACGGCGGGGGCGTGCACGGAGTCCGTTGCAGTGACGGCGAGGACATCGGGGGTGACGCGGTGGTGCTCGCCGTGCCACCGGCGCGTGCCGCCACCATCCTCGGAGACCCGGCGCGGTACGGCGTCACCGGGCTGCACCGGTTCCAATCCCGAGCCATCGTCGACGTCCACCTCTGGTTCGACGCCGCGGTCGACGTTGGCTTCGCCGCCATCGTCGGCTCGCCGGTGCAGTGGGTGTTCGAGAAGCAGCCGGGCTACCTGTGCTGCAGCCTGAGCGCCGCCGACACCATGGTGGGCCGACCGGAAGCGGACCTGGTCGAGCTGTGCCACGCGGAGCTGAGCGCCGTGCTGCCGCGCCTGCGCTCCGCCCGGCTCGTGCGCGGCGCGGCCACGCGCGACCCTGAGGCGACGTTCATCCCGACCCCGGGGCTGCATCGCCCTAGCTCGACAACGTCCCGCTCGAACCTCGCCGTGGCCGGTGCCTGGACGGCGACCGGCTGGCCAGCGACCATGGAGTCCGCAGTGCGCAGTGGCCGCGCGGCCGCCGACGTCCTCGCGGCCGCGCCCCGGCGCACCGCCCGCGAGCTGGAGGCGGCACATGGCTGACACGCTACAGCGCGAACACGCGGGCGTCGTAGCAGGCTCGCGCGCCGCCGTCAGCGCCGCGATCGACAACCTGATCGACCGACAGGACGCGCGCGGGTGGTGGTCGGCGGAGCTGGAGACCAACGTCACCATGACGGCCGAGCACGTGCTGCTGCTCGCGTTTCTCGGCGTCTCCTACGACGACATCAGGGACGGAGCGATCCGCCACCTGCTGGGCTGCCAGCGCAAGGACGGTTCCTGGGGCCTGTACCACGACGCTCCCGCCGATCTCAGCACCACCATCGAGGCGTACGTCGCCCTCCGCGTCCTCGGCCTCGACGGCGCGCGACCGGAGCTGAGCCAAGCACGGCGCGTTATCCTCGAGCAGGGCGGGGTCGCCCACGCGCGCGTGTTCACGAAGATCTGGCTGGCTCTCTTCGGCGCCTACCCGTGGGAGGGCGTTCCCAGCATGCCGCCGGAGCTGGTCTGGCTGCCGCCAAGGGTGCCGCTCAACCTTTACGACTTCGCGTGCTGGGCACGCGGGACGATCGCGCCTCTGCTCATAGTCATATCCCGCCGGCCGCGCCGGCCGCTCCCTTTCTCGCTCGCCGAGCTAGTCCTCCCGGGGACTGAGTGGCGTCTGCGCCGGGTCGAGGCGAGCGGCCCGTTCGCGTGGGCCGACCACCTGCAGAAGCAATACGAACGGCTGCGCGTCCACCCCGGTCGCGGCGCCGCGCGGCGCCGGCTGGTGAAATGGATCCGTGAGCGGCAGGAGGCCGACGGAAGCTGGGGTGGCATACAGCCACCGTGGGTGTACTCGCTGATCGCGCTGCATCTCGAGGGCATGCCGCTCGACCACGAGGTGATGCGACGCGGGCTGACGGGGCTGGATCGCTTCGCCGTTGAGGATGACGGCGGCTGGCGCCTGCAGGCGTGCATGTCGCCGGTGTGGGACACCGCGCTCGCGATCCTCGCGCTACGCCGAGCCGGGATGCCCGCGCATGCCACCCCGCTGCGGCGCGCGGTGGAGTGGCTCGTCGGCGAGCAGATCGTCGGCGGCGGAGACTGGCAGGTGCGCTGCGCGCCCGGGACCGAGGGAGGCGGCTGGGCCTTCGAGTTCGACAACGACATCTACCCCGACATCGACGACACGGCCGTCGTGGTGCTCGCTCTGCTCCAGGCGGAACAGACCGACGAGGTGCGCAACGCCGTGGCACGGGCGCGACGCTGGGTGGCCGCGATGCGCTCGAGCAATGGCGCCTGGGCGGCCTTTGACCGCGACAACGTGCGCCAGGTCGTGTACTCGCTTCCCTTCGCCGACTTCGGCGCCATGCTCGATCCTCCCAGCGAGGACGTCACCGCCCACGCCGTCGAGATGTTCAGCGCCCTCGGCGTCAAGCCGGACACGGCGTTGCTGGCTCCGGCGATCGCCTACCTGCGCAGCGCGCAGGCGCCAGAGGGGTCGTGGGTCGGGCGGTGGGGCGTCAACCACGTGTACGGGACGTGGTGCGTGGTCAGCGCGCTCGCTCCCCTCCGTGTGGATCAGCCCAGTGTTGCGCGGGCCCTGGCGTGGACGGAGCGCGTGCAGAACCACGACGGCGGCTGGGGTGAGACGTGTTCGTCGTACCGCGACCCGTCCTTCGCAGGGGTCGGATCGAGCACCGCATCACAGACGGCGTGGGCGATGCTGACGTTGCAGGCCGGGGGCGCGGGCGACGGGGATGCGGCTAGCGCTGGCGCCCGCCATCTCATCGACCGCCAGTCGGCAGGGACCTGGGAGGAGCCGGAGCACACCGGCACCGGTTTTCCTGGCGATTTCTACATCAACTACCACCTCTACCGGCACGTTTTTCCGTTGATGGCGCTGGCCCGATACGCCAGCACCGACGCTTAGGAGCGAACCATGGCAATCCCCCTGCGACAGACCGCCCGAGTCGGTGCCTACGTGATGAACCAGCGCTTGCACCGCCGCGAGAAGTTCGCGCTAGTTCTGCAGCTGGAGCCGCTCTACCAGTGCAACCTCGCCTGCGCCGGCTGCGGGAAGATCCAGCAACCGGATGACATCCTGGCGCGGCGGCTAACCGTCCAGGAGTGCATCGACGCGGTCGAGGAGTGCGGAGCCCCGATTGTCTCCGTCGCCGGCGGCGAACCGCTGGTCCACCGCGAGATCGACCAGATCGTCGCCGCGCTCGTCGAGCGCAAGAAGTTCGTCTACCTGTGTACCAACGCGCTGCTCATGGAGCGCAAGCTCGACAGGTTCAAGCCGTCGCCGTACTTCTCCTGGTCCGTCCACATCGACGGGCTGCGCGAGCGCCACGACGAGTCCGTCTGCCGCGACGGTGTGTTCGACAAGGCGGTGTCAGCGGTTCGTGAGGCCAAGCGACGCGGCTTCCGGGTGAGTACCAACACCACTTTTTTCGGTCAGGACGATGCCAGCACCGTTCGCGACGTGCTCGACTTCCTCAACGACGACCTCAAGGTCGACGTCATGCAGATCTCGCCGGGCTACGCATACGAGCGTGCGCCCGACCAGGAGCATTTCCTCGGCGTGGAGCGCACCCGCGCGATTTTCCGCGAGGCGTTCGCGGACGGTCGCCGCAAGAAATGGCGGCTCAACCACTCCCCGCTGTTCCTCGATTTCCTCGAGGGTGTGGTGGATTTCCCTTGCACAGCATGGGCAATCCCGTCGTACTCGGTGCTCGGCTGGCAGCGTCCCTGTTACCTGATGAGTGACGGGTACGTACGCACCTACACGGACCTGCTCAACACGACAGAATGGTCGCAGTACGGCCGCGGACGTGACCCTCGCTGCGAGAACTGCATGGCCCACTGCGGGTACGAGCCGACCGCGGTAATCGCCACCACCGGTTCGCTACGCCAGACTCTGCGGGCCGCGTCGGACACGCTCGTGGGGCAACGGATGGCGTGAGCGCCGACGAGGTCTTCCTCACCGGCGCGACCGGCTTCGTCGGCGGCCACGTCCTCGACGTCCTGCTCGAGGCGGGTCACCCGGTCCGTGCCCTGGTGCGCACACCCGGGCAATTGGTCCGCCGGTCGGGGCTGACCGAGGTCGTTGGCGACGTCACCCGTGCCGGGCAGCTTGTCGATTCGATGCGGGGCTGCCGGGCGTTGATCCATACCGCGGCTGTGTACTCGTTCGCGCCGGGGGAGCGGGCTCGAATCCGTAGCACGAACGTGGCTGGGACTGCGGGCATCCTGGAGGCTGCCCGCCTGGCAGGGGCGGAGCGGCCCGTGGTCACCTCCAGCTCGGCGACCGTCGGT